>CAZUZI010000006.1:0-33210 GCA_964625015.1 uncultured Candidatus Saccharibacteria bacterium
AGGTGGAGATGTAAAGGATATTACTCTTCTAGATGTAACACCTCTTTCTTTAGGATTGGAAACATTGGGTGGAGTTATGACAAAGTTAATAGAGAGAAATACAACAATACCAGTAGAGAAGAAGCAGATCTTTAGTACTGCTGCAGATAATCAACCAGGAGTAGAGATTCATGTTCTACAGGGTGAAAGAGAAATGGCAAGTGATAACAAAACATTAGGTAGATTCATACTTGATGGTATTCCACCTGCACCAAGAGGTGTACCACAGATAGAGGTTGTTTTTGCAATTGATGCAAATGGTATTTTAAATGTAAATGCCAAAGATTTAGCAACAAATAAGGAGCAAAAGATTACAATTACTGCTTCTACAGGTTTGAAGGACGATGAGATTGAAAAAATGGTTGAAGAAGCTGCAAAACATGCAGAAGAAGATAAGAAGAAGAGAGATAGGGCAGAGAAGAGGAATAATGCAGATTCTTTATGCTTTAATATTGAGAAACTTCTTGAAGAGAATGGAGAGAAGATAGAGGAAGATGAAAAGAAGGAATTAAAAGAGGGCGTAGAGGGAGTAAAAGAAATAATAAAAAAGGATGACTTCAATGATAAAGAGCTCGAAGAGAAGGTCGATAAGCTTACAAAGAAGATGCAAGAAGTGAGTAAAAAGATGTATGAGAAGGCAGCTTCTGAATCTAAAAAAGAAGAGAAAAAAGATGATGAAAAGAAATCCTCTCCTGATGAAGATGTAAAAGAAGGTGAAGTTGTTGAATAAAAGAAGGGGGTCTTGGAACCCCCTTTTTTTTCTGCTAGTATCTAAATACAAAGTAAATAATTATTTTTCTGCCCTAACCTATGTTAACTAACAATCTTAATACCAGTGCAACTACAAACGGTATAGATTTATCTTTTTTTCAAAGACAGTTACTTTATATACTTTTCTTCTTTATTCCATGGTTTGTAATACCACTTCCTTGGGATCCCACAGAACAAATTAAGGTAACTGCATTTATTGTTCTTTCATCATTGATTATTCTACTTGAAGTTATTAAATGGATATGGGGGGGGAAAGTTGAAATAGGAAAATCTTTGTATGACAAAGTGTTCTTTCTTCTTCTGTTATCTTTTCTAATTTCTAGTGTATTTGCATTGGATAAATGGACTGCATTTTGGGGTTTTGATGGTAGATTCGGGACTGGTCTTTTGTCTATTACTATTCTTCTAACGCTTTTCTTTGTTGCAAGAGGATGCTTAAATAATAGTAAATATATATTGAAAGCTATTGAGATGGTTACTTTCGGTATCTCGATACTTTTAATACTAAGTATTCTTTCACTATTCAAGGTAGATGTATATTCTTGGATACCAGTAATAAAGAACTTCTTTGTTGCAGGTTTACCATTAACTTTCCATTTTAAAGAAATACTTCTTCTATCTGTTGTATTGGTATTAATGTCTGCATATTTAATAATTGTTTATCTACGAGAGAAGAGACCACAGAATGTATTAATCCCTTTTGTTTCAATAATATTGGCATTTGTATCAATACCTCTGTTCTCTATTAATCAAGGGATACTTTTACCTATCTTTATACTACTTTCTGTACTATTTACATCATTACTTCTGTTTATAAAATTAGAGAAGAATTTAAAGTTTATACCGACATTACTTTCTGTGTTGGTAATAATATCAACAATATTTGCAATTGGATTCCAGTATGAATCATTTAAAAATTCTATACTTGGTAATTCTTTTAATGTTGTAGCACCAGTAAGTCTTACATCTGATATATCTTGGTATGTTTCTAGTCAAGTAATTGTAGAGAATGTATTCAGAAGTCTTGTTGGTATTGGTAATGAGTCATATGCGATTGCATATAATCTATTTAAACCTGCAGTTCAATCAACAATATCGCTTTCAAATATTAGTTTTGTATCATCTTCGAGTGAACTCTTTACTACTTTGGCAAATAGAGGAATGATCGGAGTAGTTATTTGGATAATATTAGGTGTTGTTTTAATCAAGGTTTTTATAAATGATATTGCTTCATCTGATGGTGAAACGTCAATACCTCTATTATTATTACAAATATCTACAATAGTTCTCTTCTTAGGTTCCCTATTTGTACATTTCTCTTTCCTTCTGTATTTCATATTTACAGTCTCAGTACTATTCTCTTTGATAGTGAGAAATATATATAAAAGAAATAATGAGCAATTTATTCTTAAATTTTGGGCAGTGAATGTAGGTGGTGTATCTCAAAATGTAAGTAAAACAATTAACAGTGTTAACTGGTTCATCACTGGTATTGCAATTGTTGTTGTATTTGCTGGATTTGTTGGATTAGGATATAGATTCCTATCAACAGTATATCTAGCTAAAGCAGAGGCGTATGCAGTAGAAGAAGCAAATAAATACTCTAAAGAGGAGGATATTACTTTAGATGTGAGAGAGGATTATTTTAGTAAGTTAATGTCATATTATGCAATGTCTCTAAAATATGATTCTACTAATCCTGTTGCAAATAGGAAGGGAGCGACTACAGCTATTGAAACAATGAATGTTTTAAGTGAAAGATATGAAAAGGCCTCTGAAGAAGAAAAAATTTCTATACTTTCAGAGATCACCGTATGGAAGAATACTGCAATAGATTTATCTAGGGAAGCTGTCAGTACATCTGCATTTACATATTCAAACTGGTATGTAAGATCCAGTGTGTATATAGGTTTCCTAACGATAGGGCTTTCTGATTATAGTGAGGATGCTCTAGCTGCATTACAAACTGCTGTGAGTCTAAATCCACTAGATTTTGAATCATACTATCGTGCAGGACAGATATATATGATAAAGGAAGATTACGAAAAAGCTCTTGCAGCTTTTGATACAGGTCTTCGTATTAATGGTCAGCATGTTCCATCTTTAATCCTTTCTGCTAGAATACTGAGTGAGCAGGGTGAGCAAAAAGCAGCTATTTCATACTTAGAGGCTGCTAAGAAGATTATGGAGGTAAATAAGCTAGAGGATGATCCAATATACAAGAGTGTATTAGAAAGCTTAGATGAAATTAAATCAGATACTGATAGCTCTAGTTCTGATGACAAGTCTATGCAGAAGTTAGATGAAGAGAATCTTACAGATGATCTTTCTCCAAAAAGTAACTAAAAAGATATACAACTAGGATCTCTTCTGTGTCATTTGATGATCTCTCTAATATGTTTTTTAAAAGTTCTTCTCTGTTATTTATAGATTCTCCAATTAGGCAAAGTTTGTTTGAGTTGCTCTTTGAATGCAGTGACGAAGTAAGATATCTATCTATTGGGATATCTTGGATAGGATATATTTTGTAATTTTCTAATTCAAGAGCATGTTTTTTCAAAAGCATTAATAAAAAGTATTTATATACAGAATATATGCCCTGTCTTTTTCTTTTGTTTAAAGGGATATACAATCTCTTAGGAATATTCCACCCCTGTATACTTAATACCTTTTTATCTATCTTTATACATTTTCGATGTGTCTCTCCGTTTGTAGAAATTTTTCCACATACGATACATTGTGGAAGAGATACAAATATCTTTGTTAGGCACTTTTTACAGATCTCTTCTCCAACTTTTGAACAGAAAATACATTGATGAGGAAATATAATATCTATTAAAGCCATATTTAATACTATCTAAAAGATATTAAAAAAATTTGATAATTATTTTCATTTCCACTATGATATTACTCGCTACTTAGATATATTCTTGTTATATACCGTGATAAAGAAAGACAGTGTTTTTACAGTAATGTTTCTGCTCCTACTGACTAAGATATTAGGCTTTGTTAAGCTAAGAATATTTGCTCAGTTATTTGGAGCCTCTCATGAACTAGATATCTTCTGGGCATCATTTACTATTCCAGATATTATTTTCATGGTACTTGTTGCTGGATCTTTAAATGCAGCAATTATCCCTATTCTTTCAGATGTCTTATATGACAAGGGGAGGAAAAGTTTTAACAGGATATTCCAACAATTAACATTGGTATTTTTTGGGTTATCATTTGTAGCTATTTTAGCTGCACTAATATTTTCTCCTCAGATTACATCCTGGATTGTTTCAAATGACTATGCACAAAGGATCTTTGACATGTCATTTAGAATCTCTGAGAAGGATTATGATCTTTTTATTAAGCTGTTTAGGATAGGATTACTGTCTCCACTTTTCTTAAGTATTAGTGGGTTTGTAACAGCATATTTACAAGTAAGGAAGCAATTTTTTGTTACTTCACTTGCTCCTCTCTTTTACAATATTGCGATGATTGCAGGTACATATATATTTGCTAAATTCACATCTTTAGGTGTTGAAGGTATTGCAATTTCTGCAGTAATTGGATCTGTACTACATTTAGGTATACAAATTCCAATGTTGCTCAAATACTGTAAATCAGATAATGGGAAGATTTTCGATTTTAAAGATATAAATGATATATATATTGTAAAAGCTTTTAAACTTGCTCTACCAAGAATGTTAGGTGTATTAGGTGAGCAATTTAATACAATTGTAAATACATTTATTAGTTTTACATTAACCGCTGGTACATTAAGTGCATATAGGTTTGCACATAGCCTTCATATGTTTCCTATAAATATAATTGGAAGTGCAGTTGCACAAGTTGCATTACCTGATCTTGCACAGTTTAGTACAAAGAATCAGGATCATAGTTTTAAGAAAACTCTCAATGATTCAATACAGCTCTCACTTTACCTAGTCTTTCCAATTGTTGCTATTATGCTTATTCTCAGGCTTCCAATTGTTCGTCTAATATATGGTACTGGTGCATTTGACTGGCAAGATACACTTCTAACAGCATGGACACTTGCATTACTTTCAGTCTCCATTATCGGTCAAACTGTTGTTCAAATTGTATTAAGGGCATTCTATGCTCTTAAGGATACATGGATGCCACTGCTAGCAATATCAGTTGGTATTGTGATAAATCTTTTTGGTGCATATCTGTTTACAAATTTCTTTAGTCATTACTACGACTGGAGACCAATATTAGAACAAGTATGGATCCAGATATCTCAAGCAAATGGTGATGGTGTACTCCCAGTACTTAAATCCTTTGCAGGTGATATTGTTACATGGATGACAACAAGGGGAAATTCTAATCTTGCGGTTGGTGGTTTAGCATTAAGCCTAAGTCTTTCTTACTTTGTACAAATGATACTCTCTTTGATATTGCTAAATAGAAAGCGAAAAGTTATATCGTGGAATGATACTTTGTATCCTACTTTACTCAAAGTTTTAAATACATTGATAATGATGGCTGGTATGTATTTTGTATTTAGATTGTTTGATTTCCAGTTAGATACTAGTAGGACAATATATGTCTTAATCCTTACAGTTGTTGTAACAGTATACGGTTGTTTGTCATATTTAATTGGATCTAAGGTGTTCTCTCCACAAGAATTTGTTCAAGTAGAACTACTAATTAAATCTTTTAAGAGTAAATTTTTTGGTAAAAATAACTTAGTAGAGTAAATAGCGATAAAAAGATATCTCCTTATACTGCCCATATGTATACTTCTTCCGGTCTTTCTTCTTCTTTGGAAATACTATTCTTGGGAGAGTGAATTTAAGAATGAAATAAATAGTACCAATCTAGTTGTAACACCATATGAAAATAGTACAGAGCTAGAGAAAAAGATTGCAGATTTCACACTCTCTGAAAAGGGTACAGAGTATTTGGAATTAAAACCAAATGAATTCGGAGGATTAGCAATTCAAATATTAAATACTTACTCAGTAGAAGAGGTGTATATATATCCTACCTCTGGAATATGGAAAATATATGTAAAAACAAGATTAAAAAGTTTCCCTATCTGGATCTCTATAGATTTAAACAAAGATAGTATGCAAACTGCTCAACTGTATGTCACTAATGTATCTATTGGTCCGTATTCAGTAGGTCAATATTTTAATATACAGGAGAGTATAAATACAGGTATTGCGGATGCCCTTCTAACTGCAAATGAGAATGGTTTCTTAGGTAGGTATCTTGAAAATGTCGAATTAATGGAGGATTTGGTCGTTGTAAAAGGGTCTAGATATTGACATTTTTTTACTCAGAACATACAATCGTTAGCAGTCGATTTTAATATGTGCTAATTAAATTTAATGTAAATTAATAGTATGGCAAATGATATTAAGATTGTTCCTTTAGGTAAGAGAGTTCTTGTTAAACCTCAAGATATTCAAGAAAAGACTCCAGGAGGTTTAGTTATTCCACCAAGTGCTACAGATGATAAAAGGCCAGCATTTGGAGAAATTGTTAAGTTAGGTATTGGTAAGGATGCCGAGGGTAAGTCCCTTACTTTTGATGTAAAAGTAGGAGATCTCGTATATTTCAAGAGATATTCTCCAGAGGAGATAGAGCTTGATGGTAAAGAATATCTAGTACTAGATTCTGAAGACATTATTGCTGTTGTAAAGAAATAACCAGTTAAATTTTTACTAAAAATATGTATGGCAAAATCAATTATCTATGATGAAGAAGCAAGAAAAGCTTTAAAAGCAGGAGTGGACACAATTGCAAATGCAGTTAAAACTACACTTGGACCTAAGGGTAGGAATGTTGCAATTGCAAAGGCATTTGGGTCTCAGGTTGTAACAAAAGATGGAGTTACTGTCGCTAAAGAGATCGAAGATAAGGATCCTTTTAAGAATGTTGGAGTGGAGATGATGAAAGAAGCATCCCAGAAAGTAAACGATCTTGCTGGAGATGGAACTACTACTGTAATTGTTCTTGCTCAGGCCATAGCTAATGCAGGTTTTAAAAATGTAGCTGCCGGTTCCAACCCTATCGCCCTTAAGAGGGGATTAGATAAGGGGGTGGATATTGTTGTAAAAGCATTAGAAAAATCATCAAAAAAAATTACTGGAAAAGAGGAGATTTCTCAGGTTGCTACAATATCTTCAAACAATGATAAAGATCTTGGAGATATGATAGGTGACGTCTTTAATAAGGTTGGTTCCAATGGTGTTATTACAGTAGAAGAAGCAAAAGGTTTTGTTGATGAGATCGAGTATACAGAGGGAATGCAATTTGATCAGGGATATGTAAGTTCATATTTTGTTACTGATGCAGAAACACAAGAAGCTATTATGGAGAATCCATATATTTTTGTTACAGACAAGAAGCTTTCTAGTCTTCAGGAGATCCAAGCTATTGCAGAGAAAGTATTAGCTGCTGCAGATAGACCTTTGGTGATAATTGCAGATGATATCGAGAATCAGGCATTAGCCACTCTAGTATTGAATAAATTAAGGGGAACTTTAAATGTTGTTGCTGTTAAAGCTCCTGGGTTTGGAGATAGGAAGAAAGAAATGTTAAAAGATATTGCAGTTGTAACTGGTGCTGAATATATTTCAGAGGAGATTGGTAAGACATTGGAATCAGTAAGTCTTACAGATCTCGGTAGTGCAAAGAAAGTTATAATTAACAAAGAGAAGACGGTAATAGTAGAAGGTGCAGGTAAAGATGTGGATATAAAGAAGAGGTCCTCTGAAATAAGGGCACAAATTGAAAATACAACATCTGATTACGATAAAGAAAAATTACAAGAGAGATTAGCAAAAATTTCTGGTGGTGTTGCAGTTATAAAAGTAGGTGCTGCATCTGAGATTGAAGCCAAAGAAAAGAAACAGAGAGTTGAGGATGCAATAAATGCAACTAGAGCTGCAATAGAGGAGGGAGTTGTTGTTGGTGGTGGTTTGGCATTACATAATATGGTTTCATCTTTAGAAAAGATTTCTCTTAGTGATCCAGATGAACAGCTTGGTATTGAGATATTAAAAGATACACTTAGTGAACCACTTATGCAGATTGCTGAGAACGCAGGAAAGAATGGTGCAGTTGTTGTTTCAAACTGTCATGGAAAGATAGGGTACAATGCAAAAACAGATGAATATGTAGATATGCTAGAAACAGGCATTATCGATCCTGTTAAAGTAACTAGATTAGCATTGATTAATGCGGCCTCTGTAGCAACTATGTTAATAACTACAGAAGCTGTTGTAGCAGAGATACCAGAAGAGAAAGATCATACACATGGTCCAGACATGTCTGGAATGCAAGGGATGATGTAATCATTTGAATTGAGGCTCGTCCAGTTAATTTTTAGATTAGCTGGGCGAGTATCTTATCTCCTGTGCAAGTAATATCCCTAATATATCCTCTTTTTTCTCTCCTTCATATTTCTTAATCTCCAGCGATTCATATCCTTTTATGCAAATATATTCTCCCTTCGTAGTATTGCAATCAAGTGAGACAAAAAGAATACTTCTCTTTTGAAATTCTTGAATAGAGGATTTTATCAGTGAGGAATCAATTGCTATCACATTCTTGTAATTCCTTACTATCCACTCAGGAGATATATAGAAATAGCTTGTTTGAGATGGAGAAAATTTTGCAGGAGATGGTATATGTGTGAATAGTGGAATTCGTAGATCTGTAAAAGCCAATCCTTGTGGTATATGTTCTTCCAATAGCTGGGATTTTGTTACATCAAGTGCGTCTGCAATCTTCTTTATCTTGGCAAGTGGTGAACTAGTAGACCTTTCATATCTAGATATCATTTCCCATGATACACCGACTTTATCTGCTAATTGCTGTTGAGTTAAATTTCGTCTTTCTCTATACAAACGAATATTCTCCCCTATGTAATTATCTTTCATGTTTAAGAATTGTATCCTTAGCATGAATGCTATTGTATAGAAGGAGATTTCTTTTTTATGAAACAACACTAATCCAATTCTGTTTTAACCATTTCTTAGATTGAAGATATATGTCTAAGAGATCTCTTTTGTTAAACTCTTTCTTAATTACGTTTCCTCTATGAGGATGGTCAAACTGTTTTTTAAGTGGTGAATTAAAACCGTGTGCGTAGTGACAGAGCTCGTGTACTATAGTCGCTTTTATTACAAATTCAGGTACAAGTGGTTGAGAAAAGTATTTTGTTATTGTAATTAATGATACTGAATACTCTTCTAAATTATCTTTATCAATCTTAAATTTCTCTATATATCTATCCAATATCTCTTTTTCCTTAATCATTTTTATACTTCCTAATTGTCTTCGAGAGTATTTACCATACTTAATTACAACAGCATTTAATCTAGGGATATCACAAAAAGATGTTTCCCAGATATCATATAGTAATTGTTCTAAATATTTATTATCTCTCATGCTATTATATTTCTAGATGAAGACAATTATACAAGAAAAAATTAAAACACTCTGGTATGTAATTAGTTTCTTTTATGGGAAGTATCCGAAAGAGGTAATATCAAGAGATCTTCTATTCATTATCGTTATTGTTGCAGAAATGACAGGAATTACAGTCGCAGGTAAATTTCTTGATGCAACTTTAGAAGTAATTAGAGCTTCTGTTGGGACATTTGATATATATCAGTATATTGCTACTGACTCATTCTTCTATCTATGTATATCTCTTCTACTTTGGATATTTGTTTCTGTTGGAAATAAGGTTCGTACATATCTTTCAAACAATATCGTTGATAGAGTTTGGAAGGATACCAGTCTAGAAATTCTGGGTAAACTTTCTAATACAAACTTACAGGATGTAGAAAAGCCTAAATTACAGAACTTAATAGATTTCATTCCGAACTACTCTATTGGGAATATGCTACTTTCATATGAGGCATTCTCCACAATTGTTTATCAATTGGTTAAAAGTATTGCCGCATTTATCATTCTCTCCTCTTATCTAGGTTGGACTGCATTACTTCTAACCATATTTGTAATACCTGAAGTTCTTCTCTCTCATTTTAATAGAAAGAGGATTGTTCTATATGAGGAGAACAATATGGATAGGTTCAAGTTAACGAACTATATATATTTCACATTGGGGATGGATATCAAGAACTTTATGGAATTAAGAGTTGATAATACATATGATTTTCTGAAGAAGAGGTATGAAAAAGAAAAGTCTTTGTACTTGGGTGAGCTCTTTGAGAGAAGAAAACATTTCACAATAGATCAGACATTCGGATCTGTTTCTGGTCAACTATTTAAATATGTATACATAGTATATCTTCTTGCATATGTAATTATAAATAGAATATCAATTGGTACTTTTAGTGCACTCTTTAACTATGTTGATGTACTGCATTCTGGTGCTTACCATGTACTTAATACCCTTTCACTTCTCTCTTCTCAGCTTGCGTATACATCTAAGTATTTTGAATTTGTTAAATACAGAGGATTTGGAGATGAGAAACAAGGTTTTGCGAAATTAGGTAAAAGCGTTCCAGCTCTTGCTTTTCATAATTTAGATTTTGTGTATCCTGATGAACCAGATAGGAAAGTTTTAGAAAATATTAGTTTTGATATTAAACCTGGTGAAAAAGTTGCATTCTTTGGTAGAGATGGTTCTGGAAAAAGTAGTCTAATTAAAATACTTACAGGGTTGTATGAGGTTACATCTGGTGACTATCAAATAGGGGAGTACTCTATAAGGGAATTAGCAAGAGGGGAGTTAAAGAGAAAGGTATCTGTTACATTCCAAAACTTCGTTAATTACAACTTTAGTATTAGAGAAAATATTACTCTCTCAAGTGAAAAGAAGAATATAGATATGAAGCTGTATAGAGAGGTTTTAAAGGTTTGTGAGATTGATAAATTTATGAACAAAGAGGGTATGTCTGATGATTTAATACTTGGTAAATATCTTGATGGTAAAGAGCTGTCCCCTGGATATTGGCAAAGATTAGCAATTGCTAGAATGCTGTATAGGAATAGGGATGTTTTCATACTGGACGAACCATTCACATTCATAGATGCTCCCTCTCGAGACTATATATTAAAAAATATTCTTAAGTTTGTTGGTCATAATAGAAGTCTAATACTCATAACAAGAGATACTGATTTACTTGATACTTTTGATAGGATATATGTTCTAGATAAGGGGAAAATCATTGAAAATGGTAGCTGGAAAGAGTTACTTAGTAATAAAGGACACTTCTACAAAGAAGTTAAACTAAATCAGTAATTTAATGTCCCTTAATTTTACTCTATGAGTTGGTTCGGTTAGTAAATACCTTCAATATCCTGTAAAATATCCGTTAAATAGTTGAAATAGGAAGTAAATATGATAACTCTTGATGGAAAAGTATTGTCTCAAAAAATACAAAGTACTCTTCGTACTCAAATAGAAGAAAGTATATCCTTAGGTTTAAGAACTCCTCGTTTAGATATAATAATTGTTGGTGAAGATTTCGCGAGTAAAAAGTATGTTGAGATGAAAGAAAAGAAAGCATTAGAATTGGGTATAAAGGCAATTGTTCATAGATTTGATGCAAATTGTAAAGAGGAAGATATTGTGGAACTCATTGAGAAGTTAAACAAGGATACTCTTGTAGATGGGTTTATGATTCAACTACCACTGCCAGAAGGATTTGATACGCAGAAGATATTAGATAGTATTGATCCGAAGAAAGATGTAGATGGTCTTACATCTTCTAATTTAGGAAAGCTATTCAAGAATGATCCTTGTGCAATTGCACCTGCGACTGCGAAAGGTATCATTCTGCTACTTGATGAATACAGTATAGAACTTGATGGTGCTCGTGCTGTTGTAATTGGTAGAAGTGATATTGTGGGTTTACCAACAGCGGCACTTTTGCAGAATCACAATGCAACTGTAACCGTATGTCATTCTCATACTAAAAATATTAAAGAGATAACTAAAGGAGCTGATATACTTGTTGTTGCAATTGGTAAGGCTGAGTATATTGATCGTAGCTATGTAAAAGAGAATGCTGTGGTTATCGATGTCGGTACGAACAAGGATAGTGAGGACAAATTAGTAGGTGATGTTAATTTTGAGAGTGTAAGTAAGGTTGCTAAATATCTTACACCAGTACCTGGTGGCGTAGGTCCAATGACTATTACCTCTCTTCTTCTTAATTTGTTTGATATATACAGAAAGAATGTTAAAAGATTCTAAAGATGTGATATTCGAATATATTGATAATGAATCAAAGAGACAATTTGAGGGAATAGAATTAATTGCGTCTGAAAACTATGTTAGTAAAGATGTTCTTAAAGCAATGGGTAGTATACTTACTAACAAGTACTCCGAAGGGTACCCTATGAAGAGATACTACGGTGGTAATGAATATATTGATATGATTGAGAATGAGTGCATAGATAGAGTAAAAAGTCTCTTTGGTGCCGAGCATGTGAATGTTCAACCGTATTCTGGTTCTCCTGCAAATCTTGCTGTTCATCTTGCATTTTTGAATCCTTACGACAAGACAATGGGAATGGATTTGGCTTCTGGTGGTCATCTTACGCACGGTTTTAAGGTTTCAATATCTGGTAAGTATTTCAATTCTGTTTCATACGGTGTAAATGAGAAAGGATATATCGATTATAGCGAGGTTCGTAAAATTGCTCTCGAACATAAACCTAAATTAATATGGAGTGGGTTCTCTGCATATTCAAGAATCATTGATTGGAGGGAGTTTCGAAAGATTGCTGATGAAGTTGGAGCTATACTTGTTGCAGATATATCTCATGTCGCAGGATTGATTGCATCTGGTATATATCCATCTCCTGTTGGTATTGCAGATGTAGTTACTACAACTACGCACAAGACTCTTAGAGGTCCTAGAGGTGCCATTATCATGTGTAAACAGGAATATGCAGACGCTATAGATAAAGCTGTGTTTCCAGGGCTCCAAGGAGGTCCGCACAATCATACAACCGCGGGTATCGCTATTGCTATGAAGGAGGCAAGTAGTGAGCAATTTAAAGCATATTCTAAACAGGTTGTTGTAAATGCAAAGTTACTTTCCGAGGAATTAATGTCGAAAGGATTCTCTGTTGTATCTGATGGTACAGATAACCATCTCTTTTTGGTTGATACTGTAAAAAGTCTTAATTTAAGTGGAAAAGAAGCATCTGATATCCTCGAGAGTGTAAATATTACAGTAAACAAGAATGCAATACCTAAAGATCCAAGAAAACCATGGGATCCATCTGGTATTAGAATAGGGACACCAGCAATCACCACTAGAGGATTTAAAGAAAATGATATACATTTTGTTTCTGATATCATTTCTAAGGCATTAAAAAAAGAGGAGGATGTAAGTATATTAAAATCTAAGGTTACAGAATATTCTAGTAAATTTCCTATCCCAGGAATAGAAATAAATTAATATCTCGTATATATACATGAAGGGAACCTTTAGAAAGGATCTACAGATTGCATCATTAAGATCAGAGTCTGTATGGAATAAATTTAAAGTTCATACACTTTTACAAAATACTTTACAGAAACAACCATCTATAAATGCATACCTAGGAGCTCGATATAGCCGATCTTCTGATACTATCTTGGATATTGCAAAAGAGATAATCGATACCAATACGGATGCTTCTGAGAGATTAGAAAAAATATTTCATGGATACGGTCATAAATCTGTCGGGGATATGGCAGATCTTTTTGTATGTATAGAGAATATTCCAATGTTTACAGCTATGAAAATCTTCTATACGAATTCTGTTATTTCTGGTCAAGAGAGATCAACGAGATATCAAAATTTTGAGAATCCAGAATTTGTAAAGATACCGAAAGAGCTTTGTAAAGATGAAAAGATTCGAAAAGAGTATGACAAGATAATGCTTAAGCAAATGTCTGACTACAGAAAATTACTTAAGGATACAAGGGAAGCTTTAAAGAAATATTTTAAAATTAATGAGGAAAATAGTTCAGAAGTAAGTGCATGGAAATCAAGAAGCTTTGATGTTGTACGCTATTTACTTCCATATGGTTTGCAAACAAGTATTGCAGCCGTTATGTCTGCTAGAAATTGGTCTGAGTTAATTTCATTCTTTAGTGCTAATGACAATGTTGTGGATAATGAGATAGCTAATTTACTTCTAAATCTTCTTGGTGAATCAGATTTAAATATCAGTGGATATATTAAGGAAGCAGATGGATTGATTCGGCATACAGATGCGAATTGTTGTAGAAGAAATTCTACGAAGGCAATCCTAGAATATTTAAAGGATATGGTATCTGAACAGAAGAGATACAGAAGTGGTGGGTGTGAGGAGGATACATGTGTGGTTGGATACAATATTGATCCTATCGAAAGTATGATTACTCATTATGAATTGCTTTTAAATCCACTTGGTAGTCAAAGTGAACTGGAATTTGATGAGAATGATGAAATCGCTCTAGGGGAAAAAATATTTGAGAATCATAACCATTATAATCAGCTCGGAAATATTGGACAAACTGGGGCAATAAAAGTAACAGGAATGGCAACATTAGGAACTCTTAAAGATTTGAATAGGCATAGGAGTCTTGAAAGATTTATACCAATGCTACATGATGATTTTAATATTGATAATGAATTAAGTAGAGACGGTAAAGATTGTTTCTTTGTTTGTGACTACTTACAGATACCTGAGTTAGAAAAATTAAGAAAAGAGTATGTATCATCACTTACAGAAACATACAGAATGATAAAGAATTGGAGAAATGTATCAAAGCAGTTTATGTCAGATGAGATATCTGCAGAATATACAAAGTATCTATTACCTCATGCTCATAGTACAAAATATGTCTTTTATGGATCTTTCGATGATTTACAGTATACTATTAACTTAAGAGTACGAAGAGGAGGGCATATTGCTTATAGGAATTTGGTATATAGATGGTTAGAATTATTAAAAGAATTAGATCCTATCTGGAAGCCTATGCTTAATGGTATTGAGAGGCCAGATTTTAAATCAAAAGAACAATTTATAGATAGAAGTTAATATATTTATTTTTACATTTATGATTCTTTCGGATAAAAGTATAAAAGAAAAAATAGCTAGTGGTGAAATTAGTATTGAGCCATTTTCTAACGAATTTGTTCAACCAGCATCATATGATCTACATTTGGACAAGAATGTACTTGTGTTTAATACACAAAAGCACGAATTGATTGATGTAAGAAAACCTGTAGAGGATTTGATGGATAAAATAGAGATTGATGATATAGATGGATATACACTTAAGCCTGGCGAATTTATATTAGCTAATGTTAAAGAGATTACTGGTGTAGATAATAAGCATGTTGGTAGATTAGAGGGTAAAAGTTCTCTTGCCCGTATGGGTTTAATAATTCATGCTACTGCAGGTTTCTTAGATCCAGGTAACAAGCTAAGATTAACTTTAGAGATAGCCAATCTTTCTCCTCTCTCAATTAAAATATATGAGAATATGAAGATTGCACAACTTGCATTTGAACAACTAGATTGTGAATGTGAAAGACCTTACGGTAGTACTGGTTTAAACAGTAAATACAAGGGAGACATGACTGTTCAAGCTAGCAAGATGTGGAAAAACTTTTAAATTGAGTTCATACATATATGTTTGAAGATATAAGGAAACAATTCCCTATCCTCAAGAACTCTCCATTTCAGAAGAAATTAGTATATCTTGATAGTGCGGCTACTACACAAAAACCTCAGGTTGTGATAGATAGATTAATGCAATACTATGAGAAAGAAAATGCAAATATTCATAGAGGACCATATGATCTCTCTGTAGAGGGTACGAAGAAGTGGGAATGGGCACATGAAAAAGTTGCATCTTTCATTAATGCTAAATCATATAAGGAGATAGTATTTGTTCGTAATACAACAGAAGGTTTAAATTTCCTTGTTCAAACTGTCGGAAGGAAATTACTCTCTGATAGGGATATCGTTGTTGTTAGTGAAATGGAACACCATAGCAACATTGTGTCATGGATGTTACTTCAGAAGGAGATTAATTTTGATATTAGGTATATTCCTCTAAAGGATGACTTCACATTGGATATTGATTGGCTAAATAGTTTAATAAAGAAGGAGGGTAAGAGGGTTAAGATCGTTTCTGTTGTTCATATCTCCAATGTCCTAGGTATTAAAAATGATGTCGAGAGTATATTTAAAATTGCAAAAGAGAATAACTCATTTACAATCCTTGATGCTGCTCAAAGTATTGTTCATACAGAAGTTGATGTACAAGATATAGGTTGTGATGCTCTCTGTTTTTCTGGACATAAAGCATATGCTCCTACAGGAACGGGTGCTGTATATGTAAGAGAGGAATATCTGAAAGATTTAACTCCATGTATGGGAGGTGGTGAGATGATATCTCATGTATCTTTTAAAGATTTTGAGTATAACGAGATCCCATGGAAGTTTGAAGCTGGTACCCCTGATATTGGTGGCGGTATTGTACTTGGATACACTATTGAATGGTTTGAGAATATTTTAAACAAACTCGGTGGATGGGATCGATTGATGGAGCATGAACAGAATCTTACAGACTTCTTCTTAAAGCAATTTGATGGATTGGAGTGGTTTAAACTTTTCGGTCCGAGGGAAAGTAGTAAGAGGTATGGACCTATTGCGTTCCATATCGATGGCTTCACATTTAGAGGATGTAAGGATATTCATAAGGTGGAAAGTAGTAAAGATGGTGAGGGAATCTCTAAATTCCTTAATGAGAAGGGGATTGCATTTAGAGAAGGATATCACTGTGCAGAACCGCTACACGATAGGCTTAATGTTGGCCCATCTCTTCGTTTTAGTTTAGGTATATATACAAACGAAGATGATCTTAAGTATGCAGCTAATGCTCTTAAGGAAGCAGTATTATCTGGTATACAGTAAAAGCCAGGTTTGTACAGCCCATAGCGCTACAAATCCTCTGCTATTCTCGTTGTAACAACAAAATTAAATCCCAGGCTTTAATATGATATATTAGTATATATATGGATTTAACAAATGCTCCTCAAAATAATGTAGCTGATAATACAACTTTCCTTTCCGAGTTGGTTGAATTGAAGAACAAACTTGTTTCTGCAAATACCCCAGTAGAACTTAAAGAATCATCAATGAAGAGTATAGATAGGTTGGAGAGGATGGCTAAGTGGGGTAGTTATAGTTCAGAATTTGAGAGTGTTGATAAATATATTGATTGGATCACTAGGATCCCATGGGGTGTACTTTCTAATGACAACTTGGATATTAAGAATGCCAAGGAGTTAATGGATTCTACCCATTACGGTATTGATACTGTAAAGAACCTTATATTAGATTATCTCGCAGTAATGCAGCTTAGGAAAGCAAATACGAGAGGAATAACTCAACAAAGTAGTAATGGTGTCGAGTTAAGAAGCTCTTCTGCTAATGCACCTGTATTTCTCTTCCTTGGACTTCAAGGTGTTGGTAAAACATCTATTGCAAAATCGATTGCTCAATCAATGGGTAGAAAGTTTGCTAGGATATCTTTAGGTGCAATCGGTGATGTAAGGACATTGAGAGGTACTCCAAGACATGAGGTTGATGCTGAGCCTGGTCAGATTGTAAAGGCTCTTGTTAGGGCAGGTACTATGAATCCTGTTATACTTATTGATGAGATAGAGAAGGCAAGCAGTAGCGCAGGTCTATTAAATGATGTTATGGCAGCATTACTTGAGATACTTGATCCAGAACAGAATGCAACTTTTTTAGATCACTATATCGATTATCCAATAGATTTATCGCAGGTATTCTTCATATGTACTGCTAACAATCTAGGTGGATTATCTGCTGCACTTTTGGATAGGTTGGAGGTTATTAGGTTTACAAGCTATACTGACGAAGAGAAAGAAACTATTGCAAAACAGTTTCTTCTTCCTCGAGTATTAAAAGGTATGGGATTAACTACTGAGCATATACAAATTGTGGATGAGGTATGGCCATTACTCATTCGTCCTGTGGGTTTTGATGCTGGTATTAGACAGTTAGAGAGGAATATTGCGACATTAGCTAGGAGTGCTGCGAGACAGATTGTAGAGGGACATCCAATCCCAATAGTTGTTACACCTGAGAATATGAAGGAGTATGTTTTACCTGATCAAGGTCCTTTGAGTTAATATCCTTTGAATGGGTTATTCAACTGTAGTGCTCTCATTATTCTTGAGAGGTTGAGATTCTTTGTATGTTTTGATATATCAGTTCTAATCTGTGTTTTCATCTCTTGCTTTTTAAGAAGTTCTAAATCATTTCCAAGTTTTTCTCTAGGTAGTCTTTTTATATCAACTGCCTCTGTAACGAGATATTTCCTTATATTGTTCTCATCAGTTGTTGTTTGTGTCATCTCCAATAAATCCTTGAGGTGTAATATGTAATCTACCCTTTTGTAATTCATCTCTTTCTTTTCTTACTTTTCCTGGAACCGTATTTTCATCTATTCTTTCTATGAAAGATTTTTGTCTTTCATATTTTTGTGGATTCAACATCTCTTCCTGCTCTTTTAATCGTTTCTCCAGTTCCTTTTGGTATTCCTCTCTCTCAGATCTAATCATTTCTATATCATCCTGTCTTCTCCCTACTGCTCTTTCAATCAATTCACTTTGTTTCCTTGTATCACTAGATCCTGTCTTCATTGGTTGCTGTACTGCAGGAGGATCATATACTTGTGCTAATTCTGAGATGCTTCTTGTATCTGTCATTCCCTGTTGCTGTTTTCTTGCTTCTAATTCTCTAGGGTCAGATGTAATTAATTCATGTTCTGCTTGACTGGAGAGTATTTGTATTCCTACATGATTTGCTCCTGCAAAGAAGAGGCCTTGTCCTACATCACTGTTTAGCAAAAAGTTTCTTTCTCCATCAGAGAGATTAAATACCTGTTGTAATTTTTCTACTGCAGATGGGCTTTGTTTCATTAGGATTTGTATTGAGGAGTTTGATATTATTGCTTTACCCATATCGTTATTCATAAAGTCTGCAACATCTTGTGTGATTGTGGTTAATCCTAGGTAGTACTTTCTAGCTCTTTTGGCAATAGAGTACATAAATTTTGCAGAATCTTCACTCTGCATCATATACCATGCCTCATCAACAATGAGTAATCTTCTTCTTTGATCTTTTCTGATTTTTGTCCAAATGAAATCTAACATAAGGTACATTGCTAATGGTTTTAATTCCTCCTGTAGGTCTCTTACACTAAATACTGTGAATGGATTATTTATTTCAAAGTTGCTTGCTTCGTTGAATACACCTGCACCACTACCGATAATGTACTTCTCCATTCTTCTTGCTAATTCATGAGCCTCTTGTTCTGCCATACCTTTCAAAACTTTGTATAGATCTTCTAGAAGAGGAGCATCTCTTTTCTGTGTTGTAGGATCAAATGTTATACCTTTTTCCCTATATGTAAGTATTAATGCCCTGTCCATAATAGAGGCCTCTATATTGGTTAATCCACCAAACATTACTTTGAAGAAGCCTTGTAGTGCTAATAGTTTCATTCTTAATTCATCTTCTCCCTCTTCTGATACTCCCGAGAGATCAAATGGATTCATCTTATGTCCTTTATCTTGAGAGAATGATATGTATGCACCGTTAACAGCATATGTAAGATCATGATACTCTCTTTCAGGGTCTATGATTATTATCTGAGTACCAAGCATAAGGCTTCTTACTGCTTCTAGTTTAACAAAGTAGCTTTTACCTGCTCCTGATTTTGCAAATATTACTGAGTTTGCATTTTCGAGTTCAAATCTGTCAAAGATAACTAAACTCTTGTTATGCATATTTATTCCATACATGATTCCATGGTCCATAGTTAATTCCGATGTTACAAATGGGAATGTTGTAGCAAGGGATGTTGTATCCATATTTCTTGTTATATACAATTTGTCCAATCCAAGAGGTTGTGTACTTATGAATGCAGATTCCTGTTGTAGCGATGCTGGTTTCGCAGATACATTCATAGCTGCAAGTGTTGAGGTTACATTTCTGGAGTATTTTTCTAAGAGTTCTTTATCAGGGGCATATATTGTTATATACATTGCAAAATGGAAAAATTTTTCTGTACCTTCTGCAATAGAATCTTGTAACTGTTGTGCATCAGAGAGTGCAACCTTTATTGATGGATCTACAACTTTTCTATCTTCCATTTGTGCATAGAGTGTTGCTTCCATTTCAGCTATCTTCTTCTTAAGTTTCTCTAATATTATTTTTGAATCTACAGGATAGTAGAAAGTACTGATTCTTAATGAATGTTCAAAGTTTATAAGGGGGGATAACCAGTTTGGTCCTACAAACCTAGGATATCCACTAATGAAGAATGTTCTGGAGTAGTAGTTGCCCATTTGAATTGTGTTAAAGTCTACTTCAAGATCAAGGGGTGCAATGATATCTTGTGTTGTTAGTCCTGAGAACTTACCATCAAGTACCTGAGGTCTAGGCTGTTCAACTTCTTTTTTCTTGTTTGTATTTGGTACAAACATATCAAGTAACTTAAAGAATGGGTTCTTGTTATCTTTCTTTTTATCTATTTCTGGATCATTAAATCTATCTTTTGAATCAATAGTGTCTCTATTCTCCTTTGTAGAAGCTAATTCTTGTCTTAAATCAGCTTGAAATGTTGAATACTTATTCTGTGCAAACTGACTCTGAAGCTCTCCGAGCATCTGTGCTGTTTTTGATTGTATTGGTTTGTTGTTATCCATTCTGTGTATTTACTAATTCTTCATCAGGGTTATATATAGTGTATAGTTCTGCAATTAACTCTTTACTTGTTAATTGATGCCCAAAAAGTCCCATTCTTCCTAGTTGTTTTAATATATGATCTCTTTTTGGATAGAGGAATATCTTTGCTTTCTCTAAAAGTTGTTCTTGTCTCATTTGCATGGCTTTCTCTATTTCTTCTTTTGTTTGTTTTGATTTAAGCAGTCCTGATCCAGGAATTTCTCCTGCTGGATTAAAGGGTATTACTATCAAAAAGGTTTTATCAAGGACATCATTTTCTACTATTAAGTTCTGTATGAATTCAGTATATATCTTAAGCTGTTTTAGAAGGCCTTCTGAAATATTCTTAGATTCCTGTGCTTTTAAATAGTCTACATAGTTAGATATATCGATACGACGAGTTCTAATCAAGATCTGGATATGGAAGTTTAACGAATTGAGTAACCCTGCGAATGCATATATCTTGCTATCCTGTTCATACTCTGCGAGCAAATCAAAGTTTATAGCTGATGTTTGTAATACTAGTGCCACACCTCCATTTTTTGTAATAATTAAATCATCAACGATCTCTTTTACTTCGAGATGTTCCTGCGTAGATGCGGTTGTTCTTGCTCTTGCATTTGTATCCATTACTTTAATGCTATTTTCAAAGGTAATTTACTATGATTTTTAGAAAGTGAGAGCCTTAACTTTGGGGATCCTCCTGCTATACCCTCAAATTCTACAAAGTAGAGACCCTCTGGATATATTTTATTACTTAGGAAATATCCATTAGGACCTGTCTTATTTGCATACAGTATATTATTATTACTATCTTTTAGATATGTATTTATATTTGAGAGTGGTTGATTCTCTTTTGTACACAACCATATATTGATATTACCTGGTAATTTATCAATACTTTTTATTGAAAATTGGTATTGAGATATATTCTCTTCCGTTATTGTAATATATTCACTTTGTGGAATATATATTTGTTCCTGCTTCTTCTCCTCTATTACAGGTTGGGATATCTGTTCTTTGTTTCCCTCTGCTAGAATATCGTCCCCTGGTGCTTCAGTAAATATCTGTTGTTTCTGTTGTGTGCCTATCCCAGTAGTACCTATTACTTTCTTTTTTGAATCTTCAACAGATGAGATGACTGGTTTAAGTCTCTGCTCTCTAAGTGCCTGGTTTAACCAAACTCTCTGTGTTGGTTTATTTATAGCTGCAAAGAAATTTGTAATAGCCTTATCAGCGGGTTGATCATTGATAGGGACTAATGCTAAGAATGCTCCTATTCCTGCAAGTATGACAAATATTGGAATACCTACAATGCCAGGTATGTCACCTCTTACTGTGAAGTATATGAATATACCACCTGTACCAAGGCCTAATGCAAGATATGCAAACTCCTTAAGGGTAAATCTTGTAAAGAGTTTAAATTCAATATCTAATACATTTTGTGGAATAGGATGTTGTCTCATTATTCAAGAATAGTTTACCAAAATTATCGATATTAGTGAAAGAAAATATTGTAACTGCTATCATATCCTGTAATGTACAAAAAAGAGTTGGATAAAAAGATACTTAGTTTAATATTGTTTAAGTCCAATATGGGTCTTACTCTTTCAAGAGAAAAGGTAAGGTACATATGGGGTTATGATATTAGTAGTAAAATTTCTAAGAGTGTTTTTAAACAGTTAGATGATATTGAATACGGTAATTCAAAAATTATTAAGCAGAAATTAAAAATAGCAAAGAAAAATTTAAATATTTTATTTATATCTGACTGGGTTAAGTTTGTAGGTATATCAGGGTCTGTTGCAGCAGGATTTGCCAAGGAAGAAGATGATATTGATTTATTTATTGTTGTGAAAAATGGTTGTGCATGGATATATAGGGGGGTATTAACAGTTAGGAATATATTTAATCATGTTATTAGGACAAAAAGAGATAGGGGAAATGTAAAAGATTTATTCTGTATGAATTTGATAGTAGAGGAAAGGGGGTTGCAATTTGATGCAGATATTTTTAATTTCCATGAGTTAATGTATTTAATTCCGATTTACAGGAAGAAGTATTTAAAAAAGATATTGGGAAGGAATCTGTGGCTGGTTGATAAATATATGATTAACAAGGAATTAGTTGATTCAATTGATTCTGAAAGTGACACTACGGTTAATATTGTACTTCGATTTATAAATATTTGTTCATTTCTATTACAGCTAATATATATGTTTTTTACTGGGCATAGGCCAGATATTTATAGGTTATTAGGTAATTACAAAATGGGTAGAATAGAATTCTTTCCTAAAGATTACAAAAAAGATATCTTAAATGGGCTTAAATCTCACCATTGAGATGAATTAATTTTGAATCAATTATTATATCTTCAGGTAGTGTCTTGTAATCTATAGTTGTAATAAATGTTTGTTGTTTATCTAATATCTTCTTTTCAAAGATCTTTCTTGTATTTTCAGTATCTAGTTCTGATGCAATATCATCTAATAGAAGGATAGGGTAAAAACCTGTTTTATCTTTTATTACTTCCTGCGTTTGAAAAATTAATTGTCCTATTGCTAATCTCTTTTCTCCACGGGATCCGAATTTTTTAATATCTACTTTATTATGTATTTCCCAATCATCTCTATGTGGTCCAACATTTGTATATCCAGTTGCGATATCTCTTCTTTTACTTTCTTCTAATGCATTTGTTATTTTCTCTTTGATATATTCTGTATTCTCTATTTTTCTTTTATCTATATTGTAATCTGTAATGTATTTAATTTCATATCCCATTTGTGAAAGATCATTTGAGAGTTTTACTCTGTTCTGTATTATCGGTATTGAGGTAAGTATTAGTTTGTTTGTCCAGAATGTTAACTGTGTATCATTTATTGCTATGATACCTTTCTCATAGAAGAGTTTTGCAAGTTTTTTAAGATATGCATTTCTTTGTCTTACTATTTTCTTAAATTCTTTAAGAATATTTTCATATTCATAGTCATATTTCATTATTGTCTCATCTAGGAAGTTTCTTCTTTGTGATGAAGATATCATTAATAATTCTATTTTCTCTGGATTGAATATTGTTGCAGATGAGTTTGTAAAGAATGTTTTTGATCTTACATTCTTACCATCTATTTTGAATATCTTTTTTGCTTGATCTTTGAAATATACAAAAGATTTACCATCTCTCTCGATATCTATTCTTGTATGTATCTGTGTTGTTTGTTCTGTATTTATATATTCATCTGCAGATGTCCATGGGGATTTCCCACTAGAGATCAAGTAAAGTGCTTCTAGTACAGAGCTTTTACCTTGTGCATTTTTACCGTAGAGAATTGTTATATTTTTATCAAATTCAAATTTTCTTTCTTTGAATTTCCTGAAGTTGTTCAGTGTTAATTTCGTAATCATTATGTCTTAAGTATACTTAAGAATGCTTCCTGAGGTATATTAACTTGTCCTATCATCTTTAATCTTTTCTTTCCTTTTTTCTGTTTTTCTAAGAGTTTTAATCTCCTTGTATAGTCTCCTCCGTATAGCTTTGCTGTTACATCCTTTCTAAATGCTTTTACATCTTCTCTTGCAATTATTTTCCCTCCTATTGCTGCTTGTAGGGGTACTGGGAACTGCTGTCTTGGTATTTCTTCCTTCATTACTTCTAGTAACTTTGTTGCTTTACTCTGTGCATCTTCTCTTGTTTCCAGGAAGCTAAGTGCAGGAATCTCTTCATGATTTACAAGTACGGATACTTTTACTAAATCTACTGGTAGGAAATCAACAAATTCATATTCCATTGATGCATATCCACTAGATTTATTTTTAAGTTGATCAAAGAAGTTTGAAACTAAAGAGGCTAGGGGCATATCATAATCTAAAACAATATATTGATCTTTTAACTGTATATCTGCTCTTGCAGCTGTAAGGTATTGAGTATTTACATATTCTCCTCTTTTGTATTGGCATAGCTCCATTAATGGTCCAATATATCTATCTGGTGTCATTATCTTCAATCTTACCCACGGCTCAAGTATTTCTTGTATCTCTGAAGGGTCTGGGAGCTCCTGTGGAGTTTGTATTCTTAATTTCTCTCCAGTTACCGTGGTGATCTCATATTCGACCGTTGGGGCCGTTATTATGAGTTCAACATCGTACTCTCTTTCTAATCTTTCTTGTACGATCTCCATATGTAATAGGCCTAAGAATCCACATCTGAAACCAGAACCAAGCATTGCTGATCTCTGATCTGAGAATGTTAATGCGGCATCATTCATACTTAATTTGTTAAGCCCTGTCTTAAGTGGCTCGTAGTCTTCTGAAGATACAGGGAAGAATGTTGCAAAAACATTAGGTTTAGGTGTCCTATATCCTGATAGAGGTTCTGTATCATGTCTATCTGATATTGTGTCTCCTACTGTAAAGAAGGAAATATCCTTGAACCCTGTAGCAATATATCCGACATCTCCTGTTCCAAGATATTCTGTTTCTTTTAGATCTGGGGAGAATATTCCAATCTCTGTTGGTTTGAAGCTTTCATCTTTTTGAAGCATGTAGAGTGGGTCTGCTTTTCCTGCAATATATTTTATTTTTCCATCAAATACTCTTACAGCAACGACTACACCTCTATGCTCATCGTAGAAGGAGTCAAAAATGAGACTTCTAAGCGGTGTGTCTGGATTCCCTTTTGGTGCTGGGCACATTTCTACTATTTTATCTAAGAGTTGTTCTACACCTTCTCCTGTTTTCCCTGATACTTTTACAATATCTTTTCTATCAAAACCTAGTAATTGCTCTAGCTCTTGCTCTCTTGCTGCAATGTCTATATTAGGGAGATCTATTTTATTTATTACTGGTATTAATGTTAATCCTAATTCCAATGCTTTCTGTGTGTTAGAGATCGTTTGTGCTTGTATTCCTTGTGATGCATCTACCAAGAGTATCGCTGCTTCGCATGCTGCAAGGGATCTAGATACTTCATATGAGAAATCTACATGTCCGGGTGTATCTATTAGATTTAGCTCATATTCTTTCCATGGTATTGTACATGCTTGTAATTTTATTGTTATACCTTTCTCTTGTTCCAAATCTAATCTATCTAGTACTCTGGAATCTCTTTTATCTCTTGATATATCAATATGTGCAGCTTCGAGCATTCTATCTGCTAGTGTACTTTTCCCATGGTCAATGTGAGCTATTATGGAAAAATTTCTTATTTTGTTTATTTCAATATTACCCATATACAAGGGGTATTATATCATTTTAGCTGTTTATTAAAAGAAAATAGGGCATATGCCCTATTTACTTAAATATACTTTGAGTTATTTTAACTCGAAGAGTGATACTAATACTTTTGCTGTGTTAGATATCGCTGTTTGATATTGATCCTTCTTCAAGATTGATCTTAAGCAATCAATATTATATATATAGTCATTTGCTTCGTTATCCATCTCCTCACATGTTTTATGCTCTGTATCTGTTACTCCAAATGTATCCTTCATATTGCCACCTATGCTATATCTTAGTAAGTTATCATTAACTATTGCATAAATGGATACTGTTATATATGGTGATCCTAATCCGGGATTTGGTATTGCTTGATATCCACCTAGGCTTAATGTTGAGAATGTATTTTCTGCTTGTTGAATCTGAATGTTTTGTATTTCATTTACAAAATAGAAGCCTGCTCCACTTATATCATCTAAGAAAATATCTGGAGTATTTGATCCAAGCCATTTAGCTTTTGTATTTCTATTAACTATGTCGCTTACTAGACTGTTATATGCATCCTCATATTTTGTATTTTTTACAGTATCTTTCTTTATTATTGAAAGAGAAACATGCTCTATACCTTTAGGGAAATTATTAACAGAAGGGTATGAGAGGGTCTTACCAAATTCTGCATTTCTGTAGTACAGTACTATTCCTGGCACAACTTCTTCGAATATATCGTTGTTACTAATACTTACAAGAAAATCTCTATATTCCTTTAATTCTAAATTAGTATTTTTGCTTACATCCTCATCTTGTGGTCTTGGCGTTTGCTCCTCTAACTCTTTTGTATCTGTACTCTCTTCATCTGTTGATAATTGTGTATCCTTTTCATTTTTTTCTTCTGTTTTATTTCCATCTTTATTGAAAATATCCTGTAAATACTTCTGTCCATCAAGTATGTAATATATTGTAAAGAGTCCTAGTAAGAGTGCTATTACTGCTAATATTATCAATTTCTTGTTTAAAGGCTTTTTCTGTTTAATATTTGTAATGTTACTTTTTATAGGAGTTTCTGTATCTGAGATCTCTTTTAATGGTCCTTTCTCCATCTTCGGGGGGATATTACCAATGATTGGTACATCAGAATGTTTAGTATCCATTGTAATTTGATTTGAGAAATATTAATTATCTAACCTCTTGTATTGTTAGTTCAAAATTCTCTTCAAACATTACATTAGAAAAATTCTCTATGTAGAGGTACACAATATATCTTTCATTAGGTAGTATTGTTATCTTTTGTGTATTTGTATTACCATTTGACTCTTGTAATCTATATCTCTGATCTTTAATGATTAATCCAATATCAGATCCTGTTGCCAGTGAGGTACTTCCATATATATCTAGATTAATACTTTCTTCCTTGTTATTTATTATCTCTAATATCGGTTTAGAGTAACTATCAGACTCTCTTTTTGTTAATTTTGTTTTATAGATATATTTACCATTCTCATCGGACTCTATCTTTTCATTAAGAAAGATCTGATGTTTACCACCTACTATATTTATTTTTAAATCAGATGTACTTGTTACACCCAAAACATCTAGTTTCTTTAATGTTTTAGTTAATGGTTGTAAATTAACAACTGTAATTGCAGGAAGAATGAAGAGTAGGGCTACGAGTCCTAATGCTATTGGTTCTACAACTAATGCTAATGTCTTTTTAAATTTGTTTTCTGCCATATTAGTAATATCTTCTACTATCAGGATATACTTTATTTACTTCAACTTCAAATGTTTTTATTGCACCAAGACCGCATAGAAAAGCAGTGGAACCAGCTAATATCCCTATCCATGAATATGTACTATCTTGAAGCGTATTCAAAATTAGTATTGCAGATGCTATCCAGAGGAATGCTGTCCAAATGAATATCTTAAGGAATGTTGTATCGTTCTTTGTAATCCAAGAAAGAATATTGAACTTTGTGACTTTTACTATTGTTTTAGGATTCTCAAGTGCTGATTGGAATATTGCAGTTTTAAGTATGAAATATATTGTTGGAATTGCAAGAAATGCAAACATTACTAAGTCGGAATATGAATTAACAAACATTGTGGTATCCCTATCGTAGAAATATATCTGAGTAGAGAATATTCCGTTTATATCATTACCTATTTCAAAAGTAAGGCTGTATACAGCACTGACTAAAAAAATCCCCAAAACTTTACCAGCAATCATTAATATTGCAGGTACTATGGAGTTTTTAAGCGCTCTTCTGATTAGTTTTGACATTATCTATGGACAGTTTGTTAAGTTGAGTTGCAAGTCTAGATTTTTTGCGACTTGCTCTACCTTTGTTTATAACATTTTTCTTAGCTGCCTTGTCAAGAACTTTGTATGTATGTTTTAAAGTCTTCTCTGCAGCTTCTTTTTCACCGCTCTTTATTAAGTCTTTAAATTTCTTTACTGATTTTTTTACTCTGTTTCTCAATCTATCATTGTTAACAGTTCTTCTCTTTGTTTTTCTTAAATCTTTTATTGATGTTTTAAGGTTTGGCATATCTAAAATGTATATTTAAAATCGATGTATTATATCTGTTAGAGCTTTGTTTGTAAACAGAAATGTAAATTGATACACTGTTATCATGGATACAAGGGGAGAAAGAAGAATATTTGCAATTGTTGTGTTCTCTATTATAGCGATTACCTCTATTGTTTCTACTCTGTATCTTGTTTTTAAAGATGAGAATGTAAAGGGTATCCAACAGAGTAGAGAAACTCTAAAATATCCATCGATAACTAATCTAATGCCATCAAATGGGTTCGTAGCTGAGGAGTATATATTTGTTCCAAGAGTTTCATCTGATATTGATAGTGATGTAACCATATTAGAGGGTCCAGAATGGCTTGTAGTTGATCAGGAGGGTGTTGTAAGGGGTATTCCTGATGAGGTTGGGACATTTAAGGTTATATTAAAAGTTGAGAATGTTTATGGTAGTTCTCAGGTTACTAATTACATTATTATTGATGAGAATGAATAGAAGGAGAGTTATTACAATTGGTGCTGTTCTGGTAGTACTCTTTTTATGTATCTATCTATTTGTATTTAGGGTTTCTGGTTCTAATACTTCTGTAAGTATAGAGGGGTGTGATCCTTACAATATTCAGATTAGAAAGGGTGATACAGAGAATTCAGTTGAGATACTTTGGAAGAGTAAGAAAGAGTGTTCGTCATATATCTTATATGGTGATGAGATGAAAGATCTTAATCTTGTTGCTGTTGATTTAGAGAATGGTATAAAGAGTAAGAATCATATGGTCGTAGTAAATTCTATACTTTCTACTCGTACATATTTCTTCTCTATTGTGTCAGAGGGTATTACATATGGAAAGAATGGATTACCAGTGTCTTTTTCTATTTCTTCACTCTGATAATTTTTTGCTCGAAGTATTTTCTTGGGTTAGTTATTCTGTATTTTGTCATTTCTGCGTTCTTGTATATTTCTGAATCTAGGATTATTTTTGATAGCTTTGTTCCCTCTGGTCTTGTATATACGAACCATGCAGTGAGGAATAGTATTGCTCCTATTAAGATTCTTACATATACATTATCAAGTATTCCTGTAGATGGAGTTGAAGGGCCTCCTGGATTTTGGTCTGTTGGTATATTATCGCAATCTTGAGCTACAATTATTACTGCTTCTGCACGAAGTGTTGCTGGATCTGTTGGTATTAATACAGGATTTACTATTATTTCATTTAGGTTATCTCCTGTTAAAGCATTACTGTCTGCTGTTGCTCTGAAGATTATTGTTAACTGTCCTTTCTCTGCTACATTCCAAGGGTTTGTTTGTTGCCATACTATCTCTTGTGTTGATCCAACTGTTGTTACAGAAACAGTGCCATTATCAGCTGTTGATGTTCCATTTATAGTAGTACTACCTTCTACATATTTAAATCCAAGAGGTAATTTGTCTTTTACAGATGTTATATCTCCTGCTATTGTTGCATTGTTTTTTACAGAGAGTGTAAATGTTGCGATGTTACTTCCACTTACTCTTTCTACACACATTGGAGTTACTGATTTCGCTGCTGTGAAGTTTGATTTGTCTTCATCTGTAGAAGGATCTGGTTCTTCAAGAATAGGGGTATCAGTTTCTGCAAATGTTACTTCGCTATTCACTACCCCAATACTTATATCATTTACAAATACCTCCGCTGTTATGGTAAGTTTTCCTTCATGGGAATTAAGTATGCTAAATGATTGGCTATTCGCAAAATTTGAATTACTGTAGAGGTTTGCTTTTGTAATAGATATTGTTCCTTTTGCACTTTCAATATTTAATCCGTCTTGTGCAATTATTGTTGGATATTGGTTTCCAAATGAAAAATTTACCTTAACATTTTCACTTGTAAGTTGTCCAACAGTTATTACAATCTGTGATATTTTTGTACTACCATCACTCTGCCTTTCTGTTGTTGCAGAGAGAGAGTTAGCACCGACTCCTCCTTCTTTTTCAATATCTACTACTCTTCTACATACTATTGAGTTTATAGAATTTCCCTTATTATCTGTTGCAGTTGCTAATATGTCTAAAGAATCTGCATTATTAAATTCAGATATTTTTGTAAATATCTTATTACCTTCACTCTTATCTGGATTTATACTCTTTGTATTTACCTTGAAGGTATAATCTTTGTATGAATCAGAATCAAATTCTGCTTCTACATTGACAGTATCATTTGGTCCTATTTTACCAGTTATTAATTTCCCATCCTGATCTGTAAGTATCATATTCTTACATCTTGAATCAGATATACTTCGTACAGTACAGCTTTTATATCTATCAGTTGTAGTAGAGCTCTTTATTACATATTCTGAAAGAATATCTGTATTACATGTTGCACTACATGTCTGATCTGCAGGTACTGTTTTTGTTGTAAAGAACATTGCTTTCTTTGGATCTCCACAATCATTTACAACTGCAGGGTCTATCATGTAACAACCACAAGTTATCTGCTCTTTCTGTTCATCATCTGGTGTTAAATCACCAATCATGTAAAAGTAGACTATCGCTGCAATTAAAGCGAGTATTAGGAAAACCCCAACAAAGATTAGCACTCTTAAAGTCTTTTTTGTCCTTCTTCTCTGTGTGGCCATGTAAAGGCAGTATTAGTTAGATATATATTTAGTTTATGAGAAGAGTAACACTGATGTCAATTAATATCTACAATATTGTACAAAGAAGTGTGAGTCCCAGTTTCGGTTCTATTCTTCCTACTTTAATTTCATAGTCAAGACTACTTAATTTCTCATATATTAGTTGAATTTTTTCGAAGGAGTACTTTTGTCCCGCATCTACGATTGGTTTTATGGTGAACGGTGGTATCTTAAGTGTAGATGCTATCTCTCCATATGTATTTCTGTTCTCGATCATTTTCTTTGCTATGACGAGCAATCTCATATTTCTAACAATCATTGATATGATGTAATTTGGATCAACTCCTTGTCTAAAGAGATTTTCAAGTATTAATAGTGGTTGTCCATTTGTAGAATTTATTTCATCGAGTAATTTCCATATATCTTCTTCAAGTGTGTTAGGTGAAAGATCTTTTATATCATTTTCCTCTATATTATCTTTGTCTAGAAGTTTCAGTTTTTTTACATTGTTTTCAAACCTTTCTGTATCATAGTTGGAGTACTGAATCAGAAGGTTGAATGCATTGTTATCTGTTTTGACCTGTTCTTCCTTTAGAACATTTTTTGCCCATGTAGAGAATGTTCTTCTATTTAATTTCGTGTATTCTTCTAGAAGATTATTTTTCTTAAAGAACTTAATATATCTGGTAATTGAACTTATCTTTTGATCCTCCCATATGATTATGTGATCCTTTATATCTGTGTTGAGATACTCTAGTAAAAACTCTACTATACTTTCTTTCTCTTTGTTTCTGTATACTCTCTTTAGAAAGATGATCCTTTGTGGGTTAAAAAGGGAATTTGATGAGAGTAAATCAATTACTTCCCCTGCTTTTCTTTTTTCTACATCCAATGAAATATATTCAACATTACTATCTATGCGAAGAGAATTTAGGCACTTCTTTGCCTCTGAAAGAGATAGATGTGTTTCATTTCCTACATACAGTTTATACATTTTTACTGTGATGTTGTTTGTATATTTGTTTCTACTGGTTTTCCAAAGAATATTGAGATATCCTCTCCTCTTAGGTTTGTAGTTAAAAATTCAGGTTTTGTTGATGCGGTTGGTTTTATATATTGAGAGAGTATATCTGTAGAATATTTGAATTCTTCTTCCTTGTTAGAAAATACATATATTCCTTCTTTGTCACTGTAGAGGTTCCCAAGGTATTTGATATTTAGATATTTGAATTCATCCCGAAGTTCTTGAACTTTTTTATATGTTTCCTGATATCCAAAACCTGTATTGTAGACATATATTGTTGGGTTCTCAGAATACAATTCTGGGTTTGCTACAACCAGATCCATATATTCATTTATTTTTGTATATTTACCCTGTCCTTCTATTGGGAATATGATATATCCTGGTTCACTTTGGCTCTTGATTAGTGATGAACCACCAGAGAGTGGGTCAAGTACGAATGAGAATGTTTTACCATTACTACTTTGGAAATCCTTAAGTATTTTTATACCTGCATTTATATCATCTAATGTAAATTCAGATATCTTAAGATTGTCTTGTACTGCACTCATTAAGTCCATGATTTTCTTAGGATTAAGGAGTGTCTCTGAGCTAGTTACAGTATCTCTAAAAGCAGCAATTACCTTCTGCTGTCTTCTGGCTCTAGCAAAATCAGAACCTTCATTATTTTGCATAGAGTGTCTTGATCTTGAATATTTAAGTGCTGTTTCCCCGTCCATTGTTTGTGGTCCAGCTTTGAATGTAACTGTTTGGTATCCATTTCCCTTTGGATACATATAGTCTGTGAAGCTATTCTCTACATTTACATATACCCCTCCGACTGCATCTATGAGTTGGACAAAACCTTTGTAATCTATCATTGCATAGTATTGGATCTCTATATTTGTTATTTCCTCTATAACGGATTTTAAGCCATCCATGCCAGATCCTTTTTCCCTTTGTTCATGAGATGCAAATACAGAGTTGATTTTGTTAAATGTTGTTCTATCAGGAAATATCTTTACATAGAAGTCTCTTGGTATAGATGTCATTATTAAATCTTTACTTTCGTAATTGTATGTTGCAACCATTATGGTATCCGTATTCATTAAATTCCCGCTATCTCTTGTGTCTATTCCTACCATCATTACACTAGTATATTTCCCAGTACTATCTTTTTTAAGTTCTGGATCCTTAGGTTGAAGTATATTTGATGGTTTAAATTGGAATCCTACATCAGTAGATATTTTGTATCCTTTATATATTAAATATCCACCT
>CAZUZI010000006.1:33310-47101 GCA_964625015.1 uncultured Candidatus Saccharibacteria bacterium
GAGTCCTTTTTACCAACCTTTCTTCCAAAGTTTGTAAGCATTATTCCTAATACATCTTCGTTTGTAGCTGTAACTGCAAATGCATATTTATCAGGGAAGATATATCCCTCTAAGTCCGTTGGTTGGTATGTTAATCCGAGTGTACTGATAAAGGAGGGGTCTGTTGTAAGTTTAAGAAATCCTTCTGATGAGAAATTTGGATTGTTAACTTTCTTAAATTCACTTTCTAATATATTTGCTATCTCATCTTTTCTTAATCCTTCAGGTATTGTTATCCATACTGATTGATCTTTAGAAGATTGTATTACGGAAGCTAATTCCCTTATATTCAAGTTCATAGGGATATTGTATATACCTGCTTGTATCTTAGGTGTTAATTTGTTTAGTTTCATATATATTTCAAAGTATGTTTTCCAATTCTCCTTTAGTACGCCTGCTGTAACTAAATCATTTACTATTGAATCCAGTGTTTCTCCAGAAGATATTTCTATTTTTACTTTCCCAGTTTCATCACTATTTGCTTTCTCAATTGTAGATGTATAGTTGAGTTTAAGCAGTACAATGCCGATTATTACTGTTATTAATGCAAGTAGGAATATCTTAGTTACTGATTTCATTTTTTTTCTCTTGTGAATTTAAAAACTCTTGTAGGAATACTGTTGCAGCTATTTTATCTATCTTTCCTTTGGAAGATTTAGAATTCTGTCCTAGGGATAGTAACATATTTTTTGCTTCAATTGTAGAATAGCTTTCATCGTAGATGACTATAGGGAGGTTGGTTAAAGAGAATACTTTTTTCCTGAAAGATTCTATTCTTTCTGATGTCTTTTTATGAGATTTCTCAAATTCTTGGGGCATACCAAGTAGTATTGTTTTTACTCTGTATTCAGTGGCTATTTCCAAAATTTCTGTTATGACAGTGTCCTCATTTCTTTTTTCTGTAATGTAAAGAACTTCAAGTGGTGAAGCAATTATTCCTTTGGAATCTGAGATTGCAAGTCCTATTCTTTTTCTACCGTAGTCTATGGCAAGTATGGGGTTTTGTATTTGCATATTCTTATTCTAATACAGCCTTTATTCTTTTTACACCAGCTCCAACATTTTCTTGCTTATCTATTCTAAATTTGCCTAAGCTTCTAGTGTTTTGTACATGTGGCCCATTACATATTTCAATTGAAAATGGATCCTCTTCCTCTCCTATGTAGTATATTTTTACAATATCTCCGTATTTCTCCTCAAATGCAGCAAATGGAACTAAGTTAAGGGCTTCTTCTTTTGGATACTCTTTAAAGTTAACATCTAGATTCTGTTCTATTGCTCCGTTTACTAAATCCTCAACATCTTTTACTTGTTGTTCTGTTAATTTTGTATCATTTGGGAAATCCAATCTTAATCTCTCTGGTGTTATATTACTCCCTTTCTGATATATATGGTCTCCGAGAACTCTTCTTAATGCAGCGAGGAGTAGGTGAGTTGCTGTATGATACTTTATAGTTTGTTCTGATGTATCTGAGAGTCCCCCTTTGAACATACCTGCTGATGCTGTTCTTGATTTCTCTTGATGTTCCTGTTGTGCAGTAAAGAAGTCATCTCTATTTGAGATCTCTTTATTATTTTCTTTAAGTATTTCTTCTGTTACTTCTAGAGGTAATCCGTATGTTTCATAGAGTTGAAATGCTTTCATTCCATCTACTATTTCATTCTTTAAAAGTGTTCTATCTAACTCCTTTAATCCATTTGTTAATGTTTTATTGAATTTTATTTCTTCTTCCTCAATTACCTGTAAGATATACTCTCTATTTTCGGAGAGTTTAGGTAATATCATTGAGAACTGGTCTATACATATAGAGGCTATGTCCTTTGTAAAGATTCCATCTATTTCTAACTTCCTTCCATGTCTTACTGCTCTTCTTATTAATCTTCTTAAAATATATCCTTGCTTTGTATTTGATGGAACTACACCATCCATTACAATCCATGTAGCTGCCTTTATATGATCGGCAATTATTCTTTCTGATTTAATATCTGATTTCTTTGATAGTGTGCGTACCTTTTCCAATATCGGATTGTATATATCTATTTCATATATGGAAGATACGGATTGACACATTGCCGCTAATCTATCTAATCCTCCTCCGAAATCAACATTGTGTCTTCCTAGCGGTTTGTATGTTCCATTCTCTAGTAGATATTCCATGAATACATTATTTCCTATCTCTACCATCTCTCCACTATCTATTTTGTAAAAGATTTCATTGTCAGGTCCACACGGTCCTCCTGATGCTAATCCCCACCAGTTATCTTCTCTTCCTTTCGGTATTATCCTTTCATTTTTTCCAACTTTTGCATCTATCCCGTGTCTAAAATATATTTCTTTCCATACCTCTATGGAGGTAGTATCCATTGGAATGTCATTTTCTCCTTCAAAGATAGTTGTATATATTCTATTTATATCCAGTTCAAGTTCTTCAAGGAAGAATTGTACTGTCATTTCTATTGCTTCTTTTTTGAAATAGTTATTTAGTGACCAGTTACCTAACATTTCAAATGAACTTACATGAAATGGATCTCCAACTTCATCAATATCACCAGTCCTTATACATCTCTGTGCATTTACGAGTTTCTCTCCATTTGGGTGCTTCTCTCCTTTAAGGAATGGCACGAGAGGAAACATTCCTGCATTAACAAAGAGTACAGAGGGATCATCTTCAGGAACGAGTGGGGCACTTGGTATCTCCTGATGTCCATGTCTTTGGAAGAACTTGATATACTTTTCTCTTATTTGCTCATATGTGAGATATTTCATAGCAGTGATTATACCAGAAATATTACAATATCGGTTCTGGAGGTGAATTGTCTTCCTTTTTAATATCCTCTATCTGATTAAGTAGTTGAGCGATATCAGCATCTGGTTCTGGTGCTGAGTATGACTGTTCTGTCGGTACTGTTTGCACTGGTGTAGGTTCAACTAACTTTGTTACTGGTTGTGTAATTTGCACTGTCTCTATGCTGCTTGTTTTAGGTGTGCTTGGTGTCGGTGGTGTTGGGATTTCTTCTTTCTTTTCATCCTTCCAGACTGCAAATATTATTATTGGCACAAATATTGCTAGTACAATTAGTCCAATCCCTCCACCTATTATGTATGCGATTCTCTTGTTTATCTGATACCCAAGTATGTTGAAACTATCGTTGTTTTCTTCATCTCCTTTTATCGTAAATGTCCAATCTTTTGTTGCTTCTTTTCCGTTGCTATCCTTAAATGAGATCTCTACTTTGTGTATACCTGAAGTGATATCTTCTTCTGGGAGGTATATTACTGTGTATTCAGATTCTGATATTTTATTTATCTTTAACTTCTCTGTAATATCTTTATTATCAAGTTTCATGTTTATACTCTCTTGATCGACGGTAGCATCCGATGTTGCAACTAGAGACGCTTTTATTGTTGGTTTACTATTTTTTATCTCATCAGTAGCTGTTGGAGAGAAATTCACAATCTGTGGGACATCCAGAGAGACTTTGTCGTCTGGTTCTTTCCCTTCTGTTTGTCCTCTTGATATGACTATCTCTTTAGAAACGTCTACTCCAATTGCTTCTGGTTTTTGGTTATCAACTGCTCTTATTATGATTTTGTATGTACCATCTTTATATTCTCTTGTGTCTATACTTTGAGAATATTGGTCGTGTGGTATGTTTTTATTTACAGTTATCCAACTGTTCTGGTTTGCGGGATTGGAAGATATGTATACTTCATATCTTACTATTTGATTATCATCTGTCGCATCCCATGATACTGCGAACGAGGTCTCATCATCTATTAATACTGATTCTGTAGGTTCAACAATCTTTACCATTGGAATATCATTCTCTTTTGGATTTACATTGATTATCCATGATTGAGATGCAAGGTGGGTACTATACCCATCGTGTATAAACATGTTTGCTAGGTAGCTAGCTGCTTCATTTGTTGAGCCTCTGAATTTTACTGTTAATTTACCATTTCCTCCGTCCTCTATTACTGTAGGTTTTAACCATTCATTGTTTGGTGTAAATGAGAATGAGTAGTTAATTGTATCTTGTTCTAAGTCTTGTGCAGTAAGTGTGTATTCATATGTATCCCCTGCTTTTATATTTTGCGATGGTTTTGATTCTTTCGGTAGTGATACGAATACTGGCTTAGAGTTATTAGATATTGCTCTTACACCATCAACATCATATGCGCTACTAATGATACATTGATATGTTTTTTTATTTATATCTGCCATCACACCTTTTATTTCGTATGCCATTGCTACTTCTGGTGTGAATGAGAATGATTCTGATATCTGTCTAGGTATCTCCTTATATGTATTTGTAAAAAGTGGATTATTGTTTCCATCTGTTACAGATATAGATTGAATTCCTAAGGATGTGGACATTGCATCAATCTGTATCCTGAATGTTTTTCCTACTTCTAGTGAGTATGGATTCACATTTGGAAATGTTATTACGCAAGGGTTAAGAGTACTTACTTCAACATCGTCAAATGCATCTTCTCTTATATCAAAACTTTCATTCTGTAGTACTCCTAATACAAAGATTGGTATGGAGAGTAACAGAAGAAAAGTTAGGAATATGTTTTTTCCTTTCTTACTTATTTTTGGAGCAGTTTTTAGATTCATTATGTATATATTAATGGTTAATGATTACTTACTGCAAGTTGATTGTTTATATCCTTTTCTGTATTACTTAATACATTGTCGGGTTCTTTTCCATTCTCTACAACTTCCGTTATTGCATTACGAAGAAGTTCTTCAACAAATGTTTGATCACCCATTTGCCATGATTTCATTGTAGGTGCCATTTCTGCTAATGCTTTTGTATATGGATTGGTTGAAAGATTTGAATTAAGTGATTTAAGTGAGTACGGTTCTCCAAATGCTCTAACCTTTGATGAATTAGAGAAGAGTTCTTGTTGCTGTTCTGCTTCACTTAAATATTTCACAAATTTCCATGCTTGAGCAGAATATTTTGTTGTAAGACTTACCGTATCTCCCCAATACATTGAGTAGTAAACAGGGTCGTTGTTTGGAAGTTGTGGGAGTGATGCAAGTCCAAATTCTACCTGTGGTGCTGATTCTAATATGTCAAATGCTCTCCAGCTTGGTCCAAACATCATGGCGAGTTTGCCTTGATAGAAGGTTGTTAAGTCGTTTGCTAGATATGATGCCCAAAGTGGTGTGTCTCCTTTTGCAAGGTTTGTGTATGTGGAAAGTGCGGATATCGCTCTCTCTGATGTTAAATTAGCTTCTGTTTTGCTGTCGTTGATTAGATTCGCCCCATTCTGTAGCATCATGAAAGAAAGTATATCTGCTGAATGTGTTATATTTCTTGATGTTCCAATCGCCAATCCTGCCTGTGTGATTTTTCCAGAACTATCTCTTTTGGTCATTTTTTGTGCCGCTTCGATAAATGAATCCCAATCTTTTGGTGGTTCACTGTATCCTGCTTGAGAGAGCAACTGCTTGTTGTATATGATATGTAATCCATCTATCTCCCATGGTATTGCATATATTTTTCCATCTGTTCCTGTAAAATCGTCTACAGCTGTTTGATAGAAGGTGTCTTTGTAGTCGCTTGATTTCATTACAGAATCAGGTAGCGGTGTTAAGTATTTCTGGAATTTAGGTAACCACGTATTATTTATTCTTAGAATATCTGGTGCAGGTTCACTAGATCCTGATGATTGCTGTAATCTTGTATATGCTCTGCTTTCGTAATTCTTAAAAGTTTGTTGCGAGTAGAGTATCTTTACACCAGGATTTTCATCTTCATATCTTGAGATGATTGATTGCATAGCTTCATTTGGTTCCCAGAGACCCCAGTATACAAGCTCGATATTGTCTTCATCTCCGTTGTTACCGTTGTTGTTATTGCCGTTCTTTTGGCTAAGAACTATTGCGAAGATGACAATTAAAACAATTAGTATTACTACGATAGAGATTAGGAGTACTACTAGTTTTTTCTGGTCTTTTTCCATATCGATCATTGTACAAAAATTAATATCTTTCCGCTACTACAACTAATCTTTTAGTTCCAACACCAAGTGGCCAACAGGTCATTAATGTTACTGTTTCTTTGTCACCTTGGCTTTTTAATATTGAGAAATCTTCAGGAGAAACAATTTTTTTATTTCTAACTGTGTATTTAATTACTTCTGTTTCCCTTTTTATTACAACACTGTCTCCCACATCTACCTCATTTAATCTCGTGAATATTGTCTCAGGCAAGTTCGTGTGTCTATCAAAGAAGCTTTGTACTGCACTGTGTCCATATATGAATGAATTCCCACCATCTCCTGGTAATGGAGTGCCTTTAAAGTGTGCTAGTCCATACTTGAGATATTGATCATATATTTTTTCATCTGTACTTTCTACATTTGAAGTTATCCTTATCCCCTTTATATCAACAGAATCAATATCTATGTACATATTCTGGGTATAATCTTTGTTTATCACAATTGGTTTACTTGTTTTTGTAGTAGGATCATATGTAAAGATGCCTTGATATTGTAGGTTTTCTGCACTATTTGAGAGATTTGCAAAGTAGCTTTTACCTGGGTCGTAGTATGCAAATTCATCTGCAATATACTGTTTGTATGACTGTGGAAATGGGTCTTTCATCAACTGTACTTTTAATTCTTCGAACTTGCCTTCTATGTATGATTTTGTAAGTGGAAACACTTGGCTTAAAATTATTGTTAAGCCAATTACTCCGAAGAACCAAGAGAGCATTACCTTTGTCTTCTTTATTTTCTTCTCTTCTTGTACTGACACTTTTATATCATCCATACAAATATATATTACCAATTAAATATTTTTGTGTCATTTGTTGGCACTCTGGATATTTGTTTGCTAGAATATCTATCTATGAGTAAAAGAGACTACTATGAAATTCTAGGAATTTCAAAAGATGCAAAAAAAGAAGAAATAAAGAGGGCGTACCGAAAGCTTGTAAAGAAGTATCACCCTGATGTTAACAAAGAGAATGATTCTGAAGAGAAGTTTAAAGAGGTTCAGGAGGCATACGAGGTACTTTCTGATGAATCCAAGAGAAAGGCATATGATCAGTATGGTCACGCCGGAACTGAAGGTTTTAACCCTGGTGGCTTTAATGGGTATTCTCAGTATGGTGGAACCCCATTTGATATGGGGGATATTTTTAATACCATATTCGGTGGTGATATGGGAGGTTTTGGTTTTGACTTTAATCAGGGTCGTACTGAAAGTAGAAGATTCTCAGGGGAGGATTTAAGATATCGTATTAAAATGTCTTTTGAAGAGGCAATTAGGGGTGCTGAGTACGAGATAAAGGTGAAGAGGAATGTATCATGTGAACATTGTAATGGCTCAGGAAGTGAGAGTGGTAAAAGAAAGGCATGTGATGTGTGTGGCGGTAGTGGTAGAGAAAGGAGGGTACAAAACAGTATTCTTGGACAGATTGCTGTTATGGCAGAGTGTCATAAATGTCATGGTTTAGGAACTATTCCTGAAAGTGTGTGTGCAGTCTGTGGTGGAAGTGGTGTTCAATCTAAGGAAGAGAAGGTGAAGATAAAGATACCAAAAGGTGCATATGATGGTATGGTTTTGAGATTCAGAGAGGGTGGAAATATGGGATTAGATGGTTCTGGTGACTTGTATATTGAGATAGAAGTCGAGCCATCAAGTAGATTTGAGAGAAGAGGAAATGATCTCTACTCTGTTGAAAATATACCTGTATATGTTGCAGTCTTAGGCGGGAATATAGAGGTAGATACTGTTGATAGTAGTGTTAAGATAAAGATTCCGAAGGGTACTCAATCTGGCACGGTCTTTAGGGTAAAGGGAGAGGGTTCACCTGTACTTGGTAAAAATGGGTCGGTTGGTGATCTATACGTAAGGGTTGATGTTGAGATACCAAAAAAGATTAACAGAGAGGAGAAAAAACTTTGGGAACAGCTTTCTTCCGTATAGTTTGAGAAAGGTATTGAGGTTTACATACTAACTTAAATTTGGTATTATCCAATATATTGATAGTGAGGCTCGTGGTCTCACTTTTTTTTAGTATGTATTTTAATTATTTCATATTTTTAATATGGCAATGACATCAGAATTAGTTTCTGCAATTAATCAAATAGCTGCAGAGAGAGGTATAGATAAAGAAGAGGTCTTTAAAGCTTTGGAGTCTGCAATTTTAAGCGCAGTTAAGAAAGAGAAGTTTGGTAGGTTGGATAGGGAAGATGAGGAGATTGATAGTAAATTAGGTGCAAATCTTTTTGCAGAGGTTGATAGGGAGACAGGTGAATTTAAATTGTTCGCTTCAAAAGTGGTAGTTAAGAAGGTTGCCGATAACGAGACCGAGATAGCATTGAGTGAAGCGGAGCTAATTTCACCAAATGTTGAGATAGGGGACAGTGTTCAGATTGAGATGCCTTCAGATGATCTGGGTAGAATTGCCACACAGACTGCAAAGCAGGTCCTTTTACAGAAAATAAGGGAGTCGGAGAAAGATGCCCTTATAAGCGAATTTAGTGATAAAGTTGGAGAGGTATATACTGCACTCATGCAGAGAATGCAGAAGGGTATGGCAGTTATGGAAATTGGTAAGGCGACCGCATTCATGCCACAGGAAGAACAGATTGCTAACGAATTCTACAGAGTCGGTGAAAGGTATAAGGTATTACTTAAGAGTATTGATGATTCTCAGATTCTAGTATCAAGGTCAGATCCAAAGTTCCTGATGAAACTTTTCGAATTAGAGGTTCCAGAGATAGAATCAGGTGTTGTTGAAATCAAAGCGGTTGCAAGAGAGGCTGGTTCTAGAAGTAAGATAGCAGTTGTATCTCATCAAGATGGTATAGACCCAATTGGTTCATGTGTTGGTCAAAGAGGTATTCGTATTGCTAATATAATGAATGAATTGGGAGAGGAAAAGATTGATATCATAGAGTGGGATGAGGATTTAGATAAGTTCGTTGCTAATGCATTAAGTCCAGCAAAAGTTGAATCTGTTAAGATTTCTGGTGATACTGCTACTGTAGAGTGTTCTGCAGATCAGTTCTCACTAGCTATCGGTAGAGATGGACAGAATGTTCGATTAGCATGGAAGTTAACAAATACAAAGATTGATATTGTTGGTATTGATGGTGAAGAGGTTCAGCCAGCGGCGGATACTGTACAAGAGTATGCAGATGCTACAGAGGAGAGTGCTGTTGAGGATACTTCTAAGGAAGAGTAAGAATATATTTGAGTAAAAGTTTATGAGTAAAGATGGTATTAAACAAAATTTAGAGACTCGTAAAGTACCCATCGTTACTATTTTGGGTCATGTTGATCATGGGAAGACTTCTATTCTAGACTATATCAGGAGGGCAAATGTCCATGGTTATGAGGCAGGTGGTATTACTCAGAAGATATCTGTATTTTCTGTTGCTTTAAATGAGGATAGTTCAAAAAATATTACGTTTGTTGATACTCCTGGACATGAAGCATTTGACCTTATGAGATCTAGGGGTGGAAATATTGCAGATATCGTAGTGTTAGTTGTTGCTGCAAATGACGGTGTAAAGCCTCAGACTATTGAATCTATAGAGATTATCAAAAAGTCTACAGCTAAACCTATTGTAGCTATCAACAAAGTAGATTTGCCAGATATTGATATCGCGAAGATAAAGAGAGATCTTGTTAATCATGGTCTCTTGCTTGAAGGAATGGGTGGAGATGTTCCTGTTGTAGAAATTTCTGCTAAAACAGGTAAGGGTATTCCAGAACTTCTTGATTTAATATCTCTTGTTGCTGAAGTAGAAGGTTTGCAAGAGAGAGGGAATCTGCCGAAAGGTATAGCTGCTAAAGCATTTGTTCTTGAATCTGTAAAGGATAAGTCTAGGGGTAATGTGTCTACATTGATATTAACAGCAGGGAATCTCTGTAGAGGTTCTTGGCTAGGGTATAAAGTTGGTGATACTTTCGTAATTGAGAGGGTTAAGGGTATTGTTTCTGAAGAGGGAAAGAATGAGTCTGATTTGGTATGTGGTTTTGGTGGTAAAGTTATAGGGATTTCACAGTTAATACCTGTCGGCTCTGATGTATATATTCTTGAAAAGGATGATAAGAAATTACTTTCCTCAATGTATGAGAAAGAGGTTTATGAGAATGATGTTCCACTTTCAGAGGATAACTTCTTTGACGATGTTTTTAGTGCACAGCAGAAGGATGAGGAGGGTAACTACTTAAATGTGATACTTAAGAGCTCTTCTGAGGGTTCTTTGCAGGCACTAGAGAAGTCTTTGGGGAGATTAGAAAATGATGGATATACAGTTAAGATAGTGTCCTGTGGTGTAGGTGATGTGACACAGCAAGATGTAGAGCTCGCAAAGCTCTCAAAGTCAATTCTTTTGGGCTTTGAAGTTGGTATTCAGAAGGGTGTTGAAGATATTGCTAGTAAGAATGGTGTCCTTGTTAGAACATATTCTGTTATTTACAAACTAATAGAGGAGGTTGAGGGTGCCTTAGATATGGTTTCTTCACCAGATGAAACAGAGGAAGAGATAGGTAATGCAATTATAAAGATGATTATTCAATTAACAGATGGTTCAGTTGTATTAGGATGTAGAGTAAAAGATGGTATCCTAAAGAGGGATTGTAAGGCTTATGTAGTAAGGAATGATGAAATTCTAGGAGAGGGTAATATTAAATCATTGAGAATAAATAAGAGTACTGTCACTGAAGTGAAGCAAGGTGAAGAGTGTGGTGTTATTCTTAATACAGAAATTAAAGCTTCTGAGGGAGATGAGCTGTACTGTTATAAAAGCGTTAGATAAGAGAAATGTTTGACATTTACCCTATAAGGATATAAAATAGGCTTTTGTGTCAACATGTCTAGTATTGTAAAAATAAATATATAGTGTTAATCTAAAACATATGTCACTGACCAGAGAAGAAAAACAGAATATAATAAACAAGTATGCACTACATGAAGGTGATACTGGATCCCCTGAGGTTCAGGTTGCTATCCTTACAGAGGAGATTGCAAAATTAACAGAGCATCTTAAGGATCATAAGAAAGATAATCATTCAAGAAGAGGATTGCTTCAGAAGGTTGGAAAGAGAAGGAGACTTCTTCAGTATCTTGAGAGTGGTGAGCCTGAGAGATTTGAAATATTCACAAAGAAGATAAAGATTTAATTACTGCTTTTTTACTAAAGCCTTTCTTTTTCATTGTTCTCTTGATATAACTTCTTAGAAATAAGATTGATATTTGTATAAATTTTTTAATTGTATATATGCTTTTTAATCATAAAAAATATGAATTTGAGATAAATGGAAGGAAATGTTCATTTGAGACAGGTAAATTAGCACTTAGATCTGAATCTGCAGTTATTGCTCGTATGGGTGATACAGTCGTAGAGGTAAATGTAAATACTGCACCAGCAACAGGAGAATTAGATTACTTTCCTCTTTCAGTTGAATATATAGAGAGATTCTATGCATCTGGAAAGATAAGTGGTTCTAGATTTGTAAAAATAGAAAGATTCCCAAGTGATGATGCAGTACTTAAATCTAGGATGATAGATAGAGCTATTAGATCTAGATTCCCTAGCGACTATATGAATGAGGTTAGTCTTGTTGTAACAGTAATGTCATATGACGAAGAAAATGATCCAGTTATACTTGCAATAAATGCAGCATCTGTTGCTCTTATGAACTCCACTGCACCATTCCAAGGTCCTATCGCAGGAGTAAGAATGGGTGTTGTTGATGGAAAGATATCTTCTGTATACAAGAGTCTTGAGGATGTAGATAAGGAAAACCTTATGAACTATGTTGTTGGCGGAGACGGTAAAGTCTTTACAATGATAGATGGTGCCTGCTATGAAGTTCCTGAAGATCAGGTTCTCGAAGCTATGGATAGTAGTCTTTTTGAGATGAATACATGGATTGAAAATCAGAATAAATTTCTTGGTATGTTAGATAAGAAAGAGAAGGAGTATAAAGGACATGCTATCTCTGAAGATATACTGTCCGATGTTTCTGAATTCTTAGGAGAGATGGCATTGGAGAATCTTCTTGCTCAAGATGATAAAAAACACGAGGCAACAAAAGAAGAAATGTTTAAAAATTTCGAGGGTAAATATTCAAAGATGGATCTTTCATCTGCATATGACAAGATACAGAAGAAAACAATGAGAAAGTATATTATTGAGAAAAAGAAGAGAGTTGATGGAAGAGATCTTGATGAAATTAGAGAAATGGATACAGAAGTAGATCTACTACCACGTGTTCACGGATCTGGTTTATTCACAAGAGGAGTTACTCAGGTTCTTTCTATTGCTACTCTTGGTAGTCTTAAGGATGCAAAGTTAGTAGATGATATGCTTGGTGAGAAAGAAAAGAGGTATATGCATTACTATAATGATTTACCTTTCGCATACGGGACTGCTGAAAGAATAAGGTTAAGCCCTAGTAGAAGAGCGATTGGTCACGGTAGACTTGCTGAGAAAGCATTAATACCTGTTATCCCTTCTGAATCTGAGTTCCCATATACAATTCTTGTAATGTCAGAGGTTCAAGGTGAAAATGGTTCCAGCTCTATGGCTTCTGCATGTGGTTCATCCTTAGCTTTAATGGCAGCTGGTGTTCCAATAAAGAAGATTGTTGGTGGTATTGCATGTGGTTTAATTACTGAAGAGAATGGTTCCTTCCAAGTTTTAACAGATATGCAAGGTGTTGAGGATTTCTACGGTGATATGGATTTTAAGGTAACTGGTACAAGAGATGGTATTACTGCTGTCCAGATGGACAACAAAATTAGTGGTCTAACAATGGATATTGTTAAAGAAACATTTAAGAAGTCTAAGGATGCTAGAGAAAAAGTTATTGCAGTGATTGAGAAAGCAATTGAGAAACCTAGAGTGGAGATCTCTAAGTTTGCACCTAAGGTCGCAGTAGAAAAAATCCCTGTAGACAAGATTGGTGAATTAATAGGTCCAGGTGGTAAGAATATTAGAGATTTAACAGAGAGAACAGGTGCAGAGATATCTGTAGAGGAAGATGGAACTGTAAATGTATATTCATCAAATCAGGAATCAATAGATAGTGCTGTTAAATATATAAGAAGTTTAAGTTTTGTTCCTGTCATTGGAGAGAAATATACAGGTACAGTTGCTTCAATAATGGAATATGGTGCATTTGTTGATATCGCTCCAAATGTATCAGGTCTTGTACATGTTTCTGAGATATCTGATGAATTTGTAAAAGATGTAAACAAATTCCTTAAGGTCGGAGATACTGTTACGATCAAGATCCTAGAGAAGGATAAAATGGGTAGATTGAAATTCAGTATTAAACAGGCCAAGGAAAACAAAGGAGAGAAACCTGAGCTAGAGGATCCTGAATAGTTATTCTTTTACTATCTTTACGATATAGAATCCCATCATTTCTGGAGATGGTAATACTCTTAGACTTTTAACGACAGATGTATCATAAGAGTTACCACTCCAATGGGTTATTCCTTGCTTAACAAGTTTTTTGTAATCATTGAAATTCTCATCTTGTAATATTGGAATATTTACAATTTTTGCATTTTTATGTTTCTCTAAAAGATCTGTAATAACTCCTTCGTTCTCTTCTGGTTCTAATGTACATGTTGAGTATACAAGTGTACCACCTGTTTTAAGTGTTCTAAATGCTGATTCAATTAGTTCTTTCTGCTTTGTACTGGAAGATTTAATCTTTTTGATACTCCAGAATCTAAGAGGTTTAACCCCTCTCATAT
>CAZUZI010000007.1:0-37387 GCA_964625015.1 uncultured Candidatus Saccharibacteria bacterium
ATCCCGACCCTTTACATTCTCTCCAATTTTAAGACCATCTTTCTTGTATGCACATGGAATCAGAACTGATGGATCAACATTTGAAATAATTTTCTCTAGTTTGTCATAATCAATAAATAATGAACCATTACCAATTGGAATAATCAATACATCTACATCACCAAGATCCTTAGTTTTAGATACATCAAAACTATTATCCAAAAGACCCATATACACAATCCTAAGAGTAGATTCATCAATAATATAAAATGGAGAATCAATATCTCTCCTAATCATTACACCACCGATTTCAAATTCACCAGGAGAAGCAACTTCAATGATACCCTCCCTATGATCAGGCTCAATCTTTTTTGACAAATCATTTTCAGAGAGAATATTTTCCTTCCCTATAAACTCGTTTTCAGTAAAAAGTACTACATCACTTTTAACTTTGTTAAAACTCAATCCACTTTTCTGAAGAGCATGAGGGTCTGTAACGATAGATATATCACCTGCAGTAAGCAGGAATGTAGACCAACCGATATTCTTTATCTTCATATAAACAATATATTAATGTTATTGGGCAGTATTTTGTAGAGTATATCAGATAATTAATCCGATAATCCAAGAGACTTCCTAACATCTTCAACCAAAGTTTCTTTCATCTGCTTTTTTACAAGTTCTAACTTTAAACTTTCAAGAGATGAAATAACCGCCTGGAGTTGTGTCATAACCTTATCCTCATCATCATTTTTCACAATCATTCTCTTAATACCACCAACTTGACCCTCTATTCTACTGACTCTATTCTGTATTCTTTTTGAATATTTCATATTTCACATAGTATATTTTTTTATCTTCATTAAATCAAGTTATAGGTACTTGACACACTTAGCACTTGGCCTTATACTCTGCTAATAGTATCTAAATTTTTATTTAAAATTTTATGAAAATTGTAAAAATAAATAAACCCAAGGATACATATTACACACCAATGAATTCGATAATAGATGAATTCTTTGGATATTCACCGCTAGCAAGATTCGATGACATATTCCCTGCATATGAAAACATATCTGCAGACATGTGGGAAGAGGATAATAAAATCTTTGTAAAAACCGCACTCCCAGGAATAAAAAAGGAAGATATAAACATCACAATTGATAAAGATACATTAACAATTGAGGGTAAATCCGAAGAAGAGAAAGAGGAAAAAGAGGATAAGAAATATTACCTAAAGAATTTTAGTTCATACTCATACTCACAAAGATTTAATCTCCCTGCACACATAGATGCGGATAATGTCGAAGCAGAATTCAAGGATGGCGTATTAACAGTAAAACTTTCAAAAAGTAAAGAAGCTGAAAGCAAGAAGATAGAGATTAAGTAATGAATTACCCCAGCTATATTAAAAGGTATAGCTGGGGTATAATTTTCTAATGTCGAAAGAGAATATACTCTTGATAATTAGTACTATACTTTTCATTGCAATTGTTGCATTTTCGTCATATATTGTTTTTTCACGGATTGATAAAAACACTGAAAATAGCAAAGAAACAATAGAGGAACAAAAAAACGAAGAGGAATCTATACATCAAACAGAAGACAATTTCCCACCAATAGAAACAGAATTCATATATGCTGCATGGATACCTGCATTTGATTTCACAAATGGATATGAAAGCCTAAAAGCAAGCAAAGACCTAATTAATGAGATTAATCCAGTATTTTACGGAGTAAACAACGATGGCACACTCCTAAATCGTAAACCAGACGAAAGTACATTAAATGATTTTCTCTCATTCTGCTCTACTCAGAATATCTCTGTTGTACCAACAATAGGATCATACGATTATAAAATAATTGGTAGCGTGCTCTCTTCAGAGGTATACATTGAGAAACATATTAATGAAATTGTTTCCGAAATTAATAAATACAACTACAGAGGAATAGATATAGATTATGAAAGGATAAGGACCGCAAATAGAGATGGATACTTACTTTTTCTTAAAAATCTTAAAACTGAATTACAAAAACATAACAAAACACTCTCTGTAACAGTATTTGCAAAAACAAGAGATTCTTTAGTTGATACCCTTTATGTACAAGATTGGATAGAAATCAGTAAAATTGCAGATACATTAAGAATAATGGCATATGACTACACTCTACAAACATCTACAAAACCTGGACCAATAGGACCATTAGAGTGGATTAATGAAGTATTACAATACGCGAATGGAAAAGTTCCATCTGAAAAAATAATATTAGGAATTCACCTATATGCCTACCTATGGAAGGGAGAGAAGGCATCTGCTTTAACATACTCTTCTGTTTCTAAAATATTTGAGAACAGAAATATACAGAGAGAGTACAGAGAGGATATTGCAGAAGGATATGCTAAATACACATGTTCGGACGGCTCCGAATGCATACTTTATTATCAAACACCGGACGGGGTGAAAACAAGAGAGGAGATTGCTCGAAAAAAGAACCTTAAAGGAATTTCCTACTGGAGACTCGGTAACAACCCTGGCTTACTAGACCGATAGTGATTAATATTGCTAACAAAGCTAGTATCTTAAGTAACAAATTTCACCCTGGCTTTAATTAGTCTTGTATCGATAGCTTTCATCTGATATAATCCTATCCGTTATGAAGAAGAACATTCATCCAAAATACAATAGTAAGTTAACAGTAGTTTGCTCATGTGGTAATACTTTTGTTACAGGTTCAACATTGGAACAAGATGTTTTAAATGTGGAGCTTTGTTCAAAGTGTCACCCATTCTATACAGGTGAGCAGAAAATTGTTGACACAGACAATGTTGTAAAAAGATTCGAAGAGAGAGCGCAAAAAGCTTCTAAACTTTCATTTAGATCAAAAAGAGCAAAGATGGAAGCAAGAAAAGCAAAAAAAGAGAATACACCAAAGACATCCTCTACTCTCACACTTAAAGACATGCTTGCAAACGCAAACATTTCTAAGTAACAACCTCAACATACATTTATGATATCATCCATATATATGGACATACAGTTGATAAAGAAAAAATATCTTGAAAATTCTGCAAGGAAAGAGAAAGAGTTACTTGAAGAAAAGATGGCCAATGCACACAATACGGGTGGAAATATGGGTCGGCTAAGCATTGATTTGGGTTATTACACAGTTCTTTCAGGATATATTGATCAAATTCTCAATTATGTAAAAAGGAATGAAGAAGCATCGGAAATGCTTAAAGAAGAAGATGATCATGATCTTTTAGAAATGGCCAGAACAGAAATTGATGAAACAGAGAAAGAAATTGAGGAGTTGGAGAAAGAAATAGCAAAGTTACAAATAGAGAGAGAGTTTGCAGATGAGGATGATAGCAGATCTGCAATCATTGAAATTAGGGCTGGGGCTGGTGGAGATGAAGCATCTCTTTTTGCTGCAGATCTTTTCAGAATGTACAATGCATACGCTCAAAAGAACGGTTGGGACATTCACACGATTGATAGCTCAATTTCAGAAGGGGGTGGATATAAAGAGGTGATTGCACAAATAAATGGTAAGAATGTCTATAAGAAACTTAAGTATGAAAGTGGTGTACATAGAGTTCAAAGGGTTCCTGTAACAGAGGCTTCTGGGAGAATACATACCTCTACAGCTTCTGTAGCTATCCTACCAGAAGCGAAAAGTATAGACATAGAGATTGACCCAGAAGATCTACGTATCGATGTAATGAGGGCATCTGGAGCCGGTGGGCAGTGTGTAAATAGAACAGACTCTGCAGTCAGAATTACACATATTCCAACAGGCATTGTAGTAAGCTGCCAAGAAACGAAACATCAAAGTCAGAATAAAGAGAAAGCAATGGCACTTCTCAGATCAAGATTGTACGAAAGGAAGAAAAGAGAGGAACAGGAAAAGAGATCTAACATGAGATCATCACAGATAGGATCAGGAATGAGAGCAGAAAAGATTAGAACATATAACTTTCCACAGAATAGGATAACTGACCATAGAATCAAAAAATCTTGGCATAATATTGAAGCAATACTTCATGGTGAAATAGACGATATGGTTGAAGATATATCAGAGAATATCCAATTAGAAATGCTTAAAGATGCAAAAGAGTAAACTATCTCAAATCTTTGATGTCCAGAAACTTTTACAAGATTTAGAGTATCCAGATTATAAAAGAATCTCCTTAGAGATAATTGAATTAATTGATACAAAGAGAATAAAAAGAGAGGAAATCTTTGCTAGATTAAATAATCATGAGCCTTGGGAATATATTAGAGGATATTGCGAATTCTGCGGTTTAAATTTTATTGTCAGCAAAGATACATTAATACCAAGAATAGAAACAGAACAGATTGTATATAACGTATTGGATATACTAAAAAAAGAAGATATAACAAATATTGTTGATGTTGGTACAGGCACAGGTTGTATCCCTATCTCTATAGCAAAACTTTGTAATCTCCCCCACTCCATATATGCAACAGATATCTCACATAATGCCCTAAAGATCGCAAAAGAGAATGAAAAAAATCTTCTTCAAACAAATTACATACACTGGATAGAAACAGACCTTATCAGTGATCTAAATATAGATGGTAGTACACTTTTTACAATTAATCTTCCATATATTCCAACAAAGCAGTATGAGAAACTTGATAAAAGTGTAAGAAATTTTGAACCAAGGCTTGCACTTGATGGAGGGAAGAATGGATTAATTCAATATGAGAAATTCTTTAAGCAATCAATATTAAAAAATATTAATACAAAATATATCATTCTTGAAACAGAAGAAACTATTTTCAATAATACTATTGATCTAGTCAGAAAGTACTTTAAAGATACAAATATCTCTAAATTAAAAGATATTTATGGTAAAAATAGATTCTTACTAATTAGCTTCCACTAAAGTAACCTTCACAGTTCTTGTTTCTTTGTTATTCCACACATCAATTGTTAATTCGTCACCAACTTTAAATGATTGTATCAAAGAAGAGAATGAACTCTTTATCTCCTTACTATTAATTTTTACTAGAATATCACCATTCTTTATCCCTGCCTTAGCAGCAGGACCCTTTGGATCAACATTCATGATTAATGCCCCAGGAACTACATCGTCATAATACATTGCATCGATTTCTGATACCATTTGATATGATATCCCAATATATGGCTTTATAAATTTACCGTATGTTCTGTATTCACTCAATCTTTGTTTAACAATATTTATTGGTAAAGCAAATGATATATTCTCTGCACCTGAACTAGTTGCGAAATTAACCCCAATCACCTTTCCTTCTGTACTAATTAATGGTCCACCTGAATTCCCGGGATTAACTGCAGCATCTGTTTGTATGACGTTCTCATATACTTTTGATGTAGAACCGAACCACCCTGAAGATGTTGTTACTGATCTACTTAACCCACTAATTACACCAGTTGTAACACTTCCAGCATATTCACCAAGAGGTGTACCTATCGCAATTACTGTTTGTCCAACAAGAAGAGCATCGGAATCACCAAGTTCTAATGCATGTAGCTCCTTTGCATCTATCTTCAGAATTGCAATATCATTACTATCATCTCTTAAAATTTCTACAACATTATGCTGTTTTCCATCTGCAGTAATCACAACATATGTGGCAGATGTATCTGATACAACATGCTGATTTGTTATGATAAGGCCATTCGGATCTACTATAAAACCGGTACCAATATTACTTACATCCTGTACAACGCCCTGCCCTCTTTGCAAGGAGACCTGTGTTACTGCAATACTAACAACAGATTGAGAAGACTCTTCAACAATATTTATGACAACATTCTCTTCCTCAGTGACCGTAACATTTGGTTTTACTTGAGAATCAGTACTCTTATCATTCAAAAGGAATTCTCTAAGATCTGGAGAAAACCTCAAAGCTATTATTATAGTGGTAAACAGTAGGAGGAATACAGCAAGTACAGCAACTGTAAACCCAAGAATCCTAAAAGCTCTTGTAAACTTAGGTTTCTTTTGAACTTCCTTTATATTCTCTTCTTTATTCATATTAATAATATTTATTAATTTATTTTTTTACTTCTTTAACAGCCTCTTCCATCTGTCTATCGAACCCCTTAACGAAGTCCTCTGTTGTATTCTTTACTTCCATATCAGGAACAATTGGGTTATCTCTGTTTAACCACTTTCCATCTGGAAGTAACCACTTTAATATGGTGACATGAAGACTTGCACCACTACTTAAATCAATCACACTCTGTGCAGTACCCTTTCCATACGTCTTAACTCCAAGAATCTCTGCCCTATCATTTTGCTGTAGTGCACCAGAGAATATTTCTGATGCAGAAGCACTACCCTCATCTACAAGAACAAGAACTTTTGTATCCGTTAATTTACCACCTTTCTTTGCTTTAAATTCGTTTACATTTCCATTACCATCTTGCTGTTTTGATATTAAAGTTCCCTCTTTCAAGAAATCACCCGCAGAATACACAGCCGCATCAAAATATCCACCAGGATTACCCCTTAAATCTATTATTACTTTCTTAACTTTACTCTTTACGACCTCATCAACAACCTTATCCCAGTTACTACTCCACTCCACATATGATGAATCTGTAAACCTTGCGATATCTATTACAGCAATATTTTTGTTATCTACAAAAGATAGAGTCATACTAGGAACGGTAATCTCACCTCTTGTTATCTCTATATCAACAGCTTCTAGATCCCCCTTATGAAGAATCTTTAACTTAACTTTTGTGCCAGCCTCTCCTCTAATCTTCTGAACTATGTCATATATATTGTCATTACTTTTTACTTCATAGCCATCTACAGCGAGAATATAGTCTCTTGCTCTAATACCTGCAGCCTTTGCAGGAGATCCATCTATTGGAGAAACAACAATTATATTCCCATCCTCATACCCTAGTTCTGCACCAATACCTTCAAAATACTTACCTTCATTTGCCTGATTAAAATCCTCTGTCTCCTTTGGTGTTAAGAATATTGTAGCAGGATCATCATATGAGCTAACAAGTCCTTTAATTGCTCCATACATCATATCTTCATCAGACACCTTATCTTTCTCTACATATTTACTCTTCATAATGTTCCAGACCTCCCAGAACATATTCTGACTCACTTCTGGTTTACTTTGGAAAAGAGAAGTAGTTGGAATTTCAAAATTTCTTCCAAATACAACACCAAAAGAGAAAGATATTACAATTAAAACTACACCCCAAAATATTTTTGTACTTCCTTTGCTATTTGTCATAACTTTAGTCCAAGAAAAATAATATATCTTAAAATTATATTACCCAGATATCGGTATTACAAATCTATGAAATCAAGACTACCCATATGTATTAGTGTCTTACCCTTTCTATCAAAATCCACAAATGCATACTCATCTTCCAAATCTGTAATCTTTCCAATATACCCATAGCTAGAAAAAGCCCTAGATATTACCTGCTGTCCAATATATTTATCTACAATCCAGTCTCTATTCTCTTTCTCCATACTAGAAATCACAAACAGTTGATTTTCTGTACCATCCAATATTGTTAACTTACCCCTTAGAGATATTAATTTCTGTATAAATTGCGTATCACAATGTACAGCTCCAAATCCACCAAGTACTGCGACTGGCAATCCAATACCTCTAAATTCCCTATATGACATTGCATATGTTAATATTGCCACAGCTCCCCTCTCAAAGAGTTCGGAAGATACCCTATCATAAAGATATGGGCCAACCCATACAATCTTACCTCTATAATCATCCTCTAAAACCTTCTCAGTAACAATACTGCTTCCATCTGCAAGGAATTCAAGCTTACCAAAATACCTATTATCTGTTTTTGTACTAGATACAGCATCTATACATACAGCATCAGAGGTTATTACCATACCATCATTTGGATTAATTACATTGATATATCCTTCAAAATCACTCTCAAATACAGAACTGCCCTCCTCCCCCAATATATCAATAAATCCCTTCGATATCCTTGAAAGATCTACAACACCAGAATCAGAGGATATTGCCTCTACAAGTGTTAATCCACTTTTTGATACCTTTTGTGCAACTCTCTCTCCACTATCTATATATTCACCATCTATTTTGGTTATATATTTGTACGAATCTTCTACTTTACAGTTCAATACTTTAGGAAGATATATAGATTTTTTTATCACACTACTAAAACCTTCAAAAAGTTTATCTCCAGGTCTTACATAACTACCCTGCTTTACAAAAACCTTTTCACTACCATCCATTGGTATACTAAATTTGTAATTTGTATATTTTTCAAAGATTCTACTCCTTACTTCCATCTTTCCAATTCTGTAATTTAATTTTGTTATCACTTGGCTTAGGCCCATATATTGCTGGCTTTATTCTGCAATCAACAACAAGTGAATCATATACAACACCATTCAACCCTGAAACAAAAGAAATATCCTTATTTGTATAGTGAGAGAAAAGAGCACCGTTCCTAAGCTCTCCTTCTACAATTACCTTCTCAATTGTATTAGGAATCGTAAATACCTCTAAATTAGGATTAAAAGAATATATATCCATTTGTTCAAAACCTTGAGAAAGAATCTTACCAGAGAACACTACTTTAGCTTTTGCCCTTGTAGGTACTGATGGTATTACAACTTTTGATACATGAGGAACAATATCCCCCTTTATTACAATAATTTCATCTGAAAGAGATGCCTGTACTAGATTTCTACCATACGCCAACAACCTATTATTACTATCAATATACATATCAAACATACCTTCTAATTCAAGACCATCTATTAAAGCAAGATATATATCCTTCTTATCTAAAAGCTCGGTAAGCTTGCCAGTTAAAACTACTGCACTACCATCTCTTCCGAAGTCATTTAATTTCTCCTTGTTATTCTCTTTAATCGAAAGATTCTGTATTGTTGCAAATGATCTCAAAACATCACTTACAACAGGATCTGATATATAGCTAGGCGGAGTAGCAACAAAATTTGCCCATCTATTCAATACATCATCGCTATTTGCCTCCACGGAAAGAAAAGCTTGTAGTTTTGAATTCTTTATTGAATCAATTAACCCCATCTCACTACTCCATGAGATTTGACTCACTGTAAACTCCAAATCTTCTAATTTTTTCTCTTTTTTAAATATACTTCCAGATGATCCGATATATCTAGATCTATATATTGTAAAATGAGATAAATCTATATCTATCCACATAATATCCTCATACCCCAACCTACTCCTTAAACTCTCTATCAAATTCCTCATATATTGATCATCTACAATCCTAAGTACAATATCTCTAGAGAACTCTTTTAGAGAAAGGTATATTTTGTTAAAGAATGGCTGGTTATCATCAACCAGTATCTTTATACCACTAACACCTTCACCTTCTGAGCCAAAATTAGCAATCTTAAATATATCCCCCCATTTTCTATCGACAATATTCCAATCAAATTCCTTTTCTAAAGAATCAAAATATTCGGACCAAAACACCTTATTAAATACAATATCATCCATCCTAAACTTAAGAGGAGAAAGATCTGTCATATCTGAAAGTACATATGTTTTCTGTGCAAGAAAATCTGTATATGCAAGATTAGCAAATATACGATTATCCTTAACAAGAACAGTTAAATATGCATTCTGTTTTAATATGGGCAGTGTATCCATTGTTTAACTAGTTTATCAGTATCCTGGGTAATAAAAAAGGGGCATACGCCCCTTTCACTAAGCTTCTTTTGCAGTATATGGAAGCAGAGCCATATATCTAGCTCTTTTAATAGCTCTCTTAAGCTGTTTCTGATGCCTATGACATACACCAGACTTCTCTGTTGAGATAATCTTACCTCTTACAGATGTAAACTTCTTTAACTGATATACATCCTTGTATGAAATATTCTTTACACCAGAATCACAAAGAGGACATGAAAGATTCTGAATAATCTTCCTTCTTCTTCTCTGTTTCTTTTTTCCACCGTATGAATCATCACCTTCATCCTCAACAACACTCTTCTCATCAAAGACATCATCTAATGTTGGAGTTGGTGTTACTTTTTTCTCTTCTGCTTCACTCATTACTTACAATATATACCTAAATTAAAATGGCAAATCTGAATCCTCTAATGGATCCTCATCAGGAGCCTGTTCATCCATAGGAGGAACATCTTCTGTATCTTTAGAATCATGACTATCATCAGAAGCAGAATTCTCTAAACCTGCTCCCTGCTTTCCCTTACTATCAAGAAGAATCATATCATCAACTCTAACCTCTGTCTTATACCTAGTAGAACCATCTTCAGCTTCCCATGATCTTGTTGAAAGTGAACCCTCAATATATACCTTCATACCCTTTGCAAGAAGTTGCTGACAAATCTCTGCCATCTTGTTCCATGCGACTATATTGTGGAATTCTGCAATCTCTTTTACATCACCATTCTGATCTTTCCATGACTTGTTTGTTGCTAATCCGAATGTAACAACTGGAGTCCCACCTGTTGTATATCTCATCTCTGGCTCTCTTGTTAGGTTACCAATCAACTGAACCTTATTTAGTGACCTTGCTGACATTTTGTTATATATATAAATTTAACTTACCTAAATACTATCAATACCAAATTAAAAAATCTTGAATTAAACCTCTATCTCTTTCTTCTTTATTCTTGTACCAATCTCCTCTGGATGCTCTACCTCAACAATCATAAATCTTAAAATCTCTTGTCTTAATTGAAGTACTCTCTTCATCTCATTGATAACATCAGGAGAAGACTTAAAGTCATAGACAATATAGTAGCCCTCATTATGACCTGCAATTTTGTATGCCAAATATCTCTTACCCCATACATCAACATCTAATACCTCACCCTCTTTCTCCATCATATTAACAAACTCCTTATGAATACTTTTCCTTAAATCATCAGGAAGAAGTGGCTTTAATACAACCATCATTTCATAATTTCTTATCTTTTTTACACTTTCCTTAGCCATTAAAAACTATTTATTAAATTAATATTTATAATGCGAATGGAATTTTAGCAGAAAAAGAGAGTAAAGACAATTATTTATACAATATAATTAGGCATTTGCAAGAATAATTACATAGTCACCATCTTTGACTATATACTCTTTACCGTGATTCTTTACCAAACCCTTCTCTTTTGCATTGACCCAACCCCCGATATCTATCAATTCATCAACATTAACAACATCCGCTGTAATAAAATTCTTTGCCAAATCGGTATGTATGACACCTGCTGCATTTTTAATATCTGCACCACTCTCAATACTCCAAGCGTTACATTCTTTTTCGGAACCAGTGTAAAAAGTTAAAAGATTTAACCTCTTGTATGCCTTCATAACAACATCTTCCACAGTAATAGGCTTTCTACCAAGTAATTCAACATACTCATTAAATTCATCCTCACCCATACCTGCTAAATCTGCAAGAAGTTTTACATCTGCCCTAAGTATATACTTCTTTTCATGGTCATTTGATATTTCAGCAAGCTTACTCTCCCATTCTACAATTTTCTCCTCATCCATTCCCTCTTTACAGTTGAGAAGGAACAATCTCTGTTTGGATGTAAGAAGAAATAGTTCATATACAATATCTTGTTCCTCTTCCGTATTAAACTCCATATCTATTACAGGAATTCCTTCATTCAAACCTTTTAATATTTTTTCTAATACAGAAATTTCTAACTGAGCTTCTGCAGTTACACCAGATTTTGAATTTCTAATTACGGATGCGAGCTTCTTTTCTACTACTTCCAAATCCTTGAATATGAGCTCTGATTGTACAATCTCAAAATCATCAAAAGGATCAACCCTATTGTAAACATGTACTATCTCTGAACTACTAAATGCCCTAAGTACATACACTATTACATCAACTTCTCTAATATGTGCAAGGAATTGATTACCTAGCCCCTCTCCTTTAGATGCCCCTTTAACAAGTCCTGCAATATCTACAAATGTCATAACAGATGGTACAACCTTCTGAGCACTAAAGAATGAAGATAACCTATCCAACCTGCTATCAGGTATTTCTACAACACCAACATTCTTATCTATCGTGGTAAATGGATAGTTCTCCGCAGGAACAGCCTTCTTAGTAAGTGCATTAAACAGAGATGACTTACCTGCATTAGGCAATCCAACTATACCAAGCGACAATGTATGTGATCTAATTACTTCTTTCATATCAAGCAGAATTATATACTAAAATATTGATATATAGTAGGTTCTTAACTCTTTCAATGATTACCATTCTAAAGTAATATATGAAGATGATGAGAAACATATTTAAAACGGTACTCCTCTTTACAATATTAATACTAAGTAGTTCGCATATAAGTGCAGAAGCTTACGATTTTTCAGTATCAAACAATTCAACAATTCAGTACAACAGTGGTGATGACTATGTCCTTGTAAAAACAGAGTATATCAGAGAGGTAAGAAATAGCTCATACTTCTACTCTACTCAGGGAGAAAAGATATTCCATATTCCAGATCTCCCCAAAAGCAAAGAGTACGAGCTTCAATTAGAAAGACAATTTAAGAAAGAATCTATTAAGGTTTCAGATATCGGTGGTAAGAATATATCATATACACTAGAAGAGCTTCCAAATGGAGAAGGGATATATATTAAAGTTCCTAATTACAAACAAACTACATACGGGAACCCTTACAAAATATATGTAGAATACAAAACACATGATTTAGTAAAAAGTGTATATGGGAATGTAACAATTGTTGCCCCTGCATTACATAAAGATACACAATTTCAACAAGTTGATGAAAAGAGTGGTACTAAAACATCCTTCTCATATGATCTAGATATTGTTGTGGACAAAAATATTCAACCACTAAGTAAAATATATCCAACAAAATATACAGTTAGTAGCCAAAAAGAGAAAACTGTATACTCATTCAAATCAGAGGAGCGATTAAATACATCCCCATACCTCGAGTTCGGAACAAAACAAATATATAGATTTGAACTTAGATACAAAACACCAAAAACGGATAGCATAATTCCAAGTAAATATTCATCGAAATTAAACATTCTCTCTACAAATATATATGAACTCTCACTTCCAAGAGAGTATTCTGAGAACAATCAGAGGGTAAAGATTGAAAGTATATCTCCTCAACCGATATTAATATCAAAAGATGAAGAGGGAAATATACTTGCAAAATTTGAGATGCCAGCAAATAAAGAGGGTGAGATTTCAGTAAACGGATACATATATGTAGAACAAAATACTTTAGAGAATAGAAAATACATACCAGACACTGCCTTGGAAAAATATTTTGAAGAGATATCTAAAGATACAAAGTTAGAACAGTACATAACAGCAACAAAATACTGGGAGGTTAATGACCAATATATTAAAGATGAATCAAATAAAATACTGGAGAGCAGTAATACCCTTTCATCATTAATTAAAAATGATTACAAATATATAAATGACAGATTAGAATATGATGAAAGCAAAGCAAATAGTGACAATGAGCGAATTGGAGCAAAAGCAGCACTAATGGGAGGGGGATCTGTATGTATGGAATATGCAGATTCAATGATTGCAATACTTAGAGCACAAGGTATACCTGCAAGAGCAGCACTTGGATATTCAAACTTAAATATATTAAATAAAACTAGTGAAGCAGGAAGTACAAGACATCAATGGGTACAGATATGGGTACCTGAAGTTGGCTGGATGAGTATAGATCCAACATATGAAAGTGAGAATATGTTAATTGGACAAAGTATAGAGAAGATAGTTTGGGAAACATTCTATGATGAGAATCTAAGTAATATACGAATATACTCTGCAGATAGTATAGAAAATAGTAATTTCTCTAATTACTCCGTAAAAGTATATGCAGTGCCAGAAGTTGTAAATGAAAGTGATTTACTTGATTACTCTGATATTCAAAATAGTGGCAATACAGTTACAGATACATTAAACACATTTGTAAAGACAACAGTCCTTGGAAAAGTATTACTCCTAGTAACTCCAATACTGATCGTATTGTTACTCTTAACACTTCTAATATCAATGATTAGATATTTAGTTACTAAAGCGAAGAATCGTATATCCTCTTAATATCTACAGCTTTCTTCCCCTCTTCCATCCTATCCTCTGTAGTAGCATATAGTGTCATAAGGGTTTCTCCCTTCTTAGCGTTTTCTCCTGGCATTTTGTCTATGTATATACCGGCCTCTTTAATCTTAGGAGTTCCAAGAGCTCTAGCAATCTCTACGATTTCTCTTGTACATATATATTTTACTTCCATATCCTTTGGAGCTTTAACCTCATACACTATCTTCCCAGGTTTCATATCAACAGACTTTACCTCACTCTTTGCACCTTGGGCTTTTGCAATTTCCCAGAATTTTGTCAGAGCTTTACCTGAATCCAATACTTCTTGAGCAACTTTCTTACCCTCCCCCTTCTTTGCTTTATCATTGTTCTCTAAAAGCTCAGCAGCCATACCAAGAACAATCTCTTCCATACCTTTTGGACGTTTCTCATCTCTTTCTAGTACTCTTAGACAATCTCTCATTTCAAGAACAGGGCCAACACCATTACCATCAGGTCCTTTTACTACCCTTTTAAATGTTACACACTTTATACCAAACTGTTTGAAAAGTTTCTCAAACTCTCTCTTCAGAAATTCTAAATCATCTGGTCTCTCTATTTTAGTTCCTTTACCGTATGGAAGATCAATTAAAACGGATGTAACACCGACTGCAATCTTCTTTGCCACTATACTTACCAGAACTTTTTGAAACTCCTGTATCTTTAATGATCTTTCCACATTAATGATTTCATCATCAGCAGGAGCTAAATACAACGAACCTCCCCATATCATACATGCCCCAGCCTTTTCTACTACCTCATATACTTTCTTTTTTGGTAAAGCTACAGGCATAACAGTCTCTAATATATCTGTTGTTCCAGCAGGAGAAGTTATTGCTCTTGTGGAACTATTAGGAACAACTAGACCCTTTGCTGCAAGTATAGGGACGAGGATTGGTGTAATACCCTTTCCTGCTGTACCACCAATTGAATGCTTATCAACAACAACCCCCTTGTTCCCCTTAATATATTTAAAGTCTAAAATATCTCCAGATTCGGCCATTCCCTTCGTCATCCACCTAATTTCATCATCATTAAACCCTGGATTAAAGAAGGTAGAAACAAAGAACGCAACCTCTGTCTCTTTTAGCTTTCTTGAACCTATATCAGTCATTATGGATAGAAGTTCTTCCTCATTAAGTCTCTGTCCAGAGATTTTCTTTTTAATAGCCTCTAATGACTTACTAGCATTTGGTAAATCAAGCAGGATTCTACCACCTTCTGGTATATGATATTCTGTTGATATTTCCTCATAGAGACCTATTTCCCCATGAGATACTTTAGAATCAGTAATTATAACCTTTACGTAAAGTTCTATATCCTTAAAACCAAGAAGAACTATCTCCCCCTCACTTATACCTAACTCATCTGCATCACTCTGATGAACTATTACAAACAGATCTTTGCCTGCTCCAAGATCAAAATTTTTACTCTTTAGGTATAGGGCCATATATGTATGTATTTAATTTAAGATTCGAATAGCCAAGGATATTTTGTTCTAACAATATTGCCAATATCTTTAGGTTTTAATATACCAAATTCGGTCACAAAACCAGTAATTAAAGAATTATCAACAATCTCAAATGCAGGATTATATATCTTTAAATCCTTAGGTGCATCATCCCATATCTCCCTACTCTCTCTTACTTCAATTTCTAAGTTCTCTAGACCTATATCAGGACTTACCTTTAAAAGCGGTGAAACAACATACAACGGCTTCTCTGCATAGTAAGAAGCGAATGCAATACCCCAACTTCCAATCTTATTTATACAGTGGCCTTTCATAGTAATCTGGTCACAACCAATGAATACTCCATCTATAGGAATGGACCCTCTTCCAATAACGAAAGATTCCGCCGCACTATCTGCAATCAAAGTAGTAGAAATGCCCTCTTCTACGAAGCTTTTTGCAGATATACGACCTTGTAACAGAGGTCTTGTTTCAGTACATACAACATCAAATGATGGTTTATTTTGTGCAATCCCCTTTATCAATGCAACACCAGTAGAAGAGTGGCAATGAGTCAGTACATTCTCCATAAATTTGAGATTAATAACTCCAGTTTCTACAATTGCTCTCTTACTATCTGAAATAAGAAACAGATAGTTATCACAGTAATCTTCAAGAACTTGTTTCATGTCTTCAATACTTTGTAAATCATGATACCTTCTCTTAAACTCGTATTGAACAAATTTCACTCCATTTCTTGCCAAAGGCTCATTCTCTCTTGCATTTGCTAATCTATGCCCAACCTCAATAGCTTCCTTGTAAAACAGTTCAATATCTTTAATATCACTCTCTTGTATAAAAGTTTTCATTCCTTCTAAAGTTGCTATAGCAACATTGGTAGCACCCTGAATGTTCAAATCTTTTATATCTTTTTCTATATCAATTATCTTTTTAACATCCATTACTTTAGTTCAAACTCTTCATTTAACTTAGGTATATCAGTCTCAATATTAAGCTCTGATTTAATATTTGAAGCGAAACCAATTGCTGTTTCCTCTTCTGCATGTACGAAAAATATTCTCTTAGGACTCTGTCCAAAACTCCTTAACCAGTATCTCAAATCTCTTTGATCTGCATGTGCAGAGAAACCACCTAAAGTATGTATTTTACCTTTAACCTCTACATCCTCACCAAGAACTCTCACAACCTTCTCACCATCTACAAGTCTTCTTCCAAGTGTCCCTTCAACCTGATACCCAACAAAAATCATATGTGTACTTGGATTAGATATATTATTCTTAATATGATGAACAATCCTACCACCAGTACACATACCACTACCTGCAATTATTACAACTCCCTTCTTATCAATAAGTCTCTTTGATTCCTCTGAAGATTCAACCACCTTAAGGCCAGGGAAATTAAATGGATCATCACCCTTATCTAGTAAACGTCTAGCATCCTCATCATAGAAGGTTGGATACTGTTTAAAAACTTCTGTAGCTTTAGAAGCCATTGGACTATCTAAATATATTTCCATTGGATCAAGGAGTTTGTTCTCAAAGAAAAGATTCATCTCATACAAAATCTCTTGTGTTCTCTCAATTGCAAAAGAAGGAATTAAGATATTGCCACCTTCTTGTTGTGCCTGTTTGAGCACTGAAAGAAGCTCCAGTACTGTTTCATCTTTGTTTTTATGTAACCTATTACCGTACGTTGCCTCACAAACGACATAGTCTGCTTCCCTTACCATATCTGGATCCCTAATAATTCTTGCACCAGGTTGACCTAAATCACCAGAGAATACAAGTTTCCTCTCCCTCCCAGCATCAGTCTTTACCCAAAGTTCTACAATTGCAGAACCTAATATGTGACCAGCATCTCTTAATCTAAACTCGACTCCATTATGTAAATTAACAGATTGACCGTATGGATATACCTCAAAAAGACCCATCATCGCTTCAACATCCTCTTCAGTAAAGAGAGGCTCCCTCTTCTCATACAATGCTCCCTCTGCACTTGATCCTTTGTAATATCCCCTATCCTTACTCTGTGCAATCCATCTCTCATATGACTCTTTCTGTAGTCTAGCGGCATCAATTAATACTATCTTAGCTAAATCTCTTGTAGGTTGTGTTGAAAAAATTCTACCTCTAAAACCTTGCTTTACAAGCATTGGAATCCTTCCACAATGATCAAAGTGTGCATGAGTAAGAAATACTGCATCTATTTTTGCAGGATCAAATTTAAAAGGCTCTTGATTTAACTCTTCAATCTCATCCTTTCCTTGAAATGCACCACAATCGATCAGAAACTTAAACTGACCAGTATCTATGTAAAAACAGGATCCTGTTACCGTTCTAGTTGCACCAACAAATTGTATTTTCATATCCGGGCAGTAATTAAATAATATATAGATATTACATTATCTTTTTAGCTTCCTCCAGCAATTTCTCTTTTGTATTTAACAATGGATCCTCTATAACCATATCAAGTAACCTATTCAATATATTACCCATTAATGGCCCTGGCTGTACACCGATCTGTTTCAAATCATCACCATTAATATTCAGATCATTGATCTTTAAGGCCATATCCTTCTGTCTAACATCAGAGATATGTTTCTGTAACTGCGTAATTTCATTTGGTTCAAAAACAGTTTTAGGATTAGAACCAGCATCTGCAATCCTAAGCTTAAACAAATCCTCTACATTCTCTTCTCCAACTCTTTTTAGAAATCTTCTAACTGCAGAATCACTCCATTTTGCCAAAGAGATATCTCTCTCACCATCTTCATCCTTACGAGGGTAGTTAAACATATGATTTTTAACTAAAGACTTTATCCTCTCTATTTCAGATTTAGGGAATCTTAATCTCTTCATAATATCTTCAACCATCTGTGCACCAACTGTATCATGTCCATAGAAATGACCATTCCCCATATCAGTCCTAGGTTTTGCGATATCATGCAGAAGTGCCGCAAGCTTCACACTATCCTGAGCCATATCACATGTATACAAACTATGCCAATATACATCATGAGCATGATACAGTTTCTGCTTTACACCGTAAGCCTCAACAAGTTCAGGAAGGAATATATTAAGAAGACCTGCTTGTCTCATAAGCTCTATACCTTTAGATGGTTTTGCGGAATTAAGAAGCATCTTCATAAATTCATCCCTTATCCTCTCCATAGAGACCTGCTTTGCGACAGGAATACACTCTTTAATAGCGTCAAATGTGTCCTTTTCAATCTCAAAATCTAATTGTGATGCAAGTCGACACGCCTTAAAAGCCCTCAACCCATCCTCTTTAAATCTCTCTATTGGAGTACCAACAGCTCTAACAATCTTTAAATTGATATCCGTGATTCCATCAAATGGATCTTCTATGACCCACTCCTGTGCGATATCCTCTCCTTGAATGTTTCCACTGGATAGGTCAAGAGCCATAGCATTAATTGTAAAATCTCTTCTACCTAAATCTAGATATAAATCATTCACAAATTCAACCTTACTAGGCCACCTCCCATCGACATAGTCTGATTCACTCCTAAATGTAGTAACCTCAACCTGCATGCTCTCACCCTTTTCATCCTGTACCAAAGCAAGTACAGTACCGAACTTCGCACCAACGGAAACCGATTGAGGAAATATCTCAAGCATCTCATCTGGCAAAGCATTCGTTGCTAAATCATAGTCATGAGGTGTAACACCCATGACTATATCTCTCAATGCACCGCCAACAAGATATACATCATACCCTTCTTTTATGAGCATACCAGCGACTTTTTGTACATATGATGGAATTGTAAATCTAACTTTCATTTTCTTAATCTCCTGATATGATAGTAGCAGAGAATAGCTATTACAACAAGAAAAACAGGTAAAAATTTATACACACCAATTTTGCCTGTTTGAGGCAATCTTACTAATCCAACAACCTCGCTACTACCCTTAACACCCAACACCTCCTCATTCTCCTGTTCAACATCTTTTTCCTCCTTAAAAAGCTTTGGAGCATACATCCTGTAAGGTAATCTTGTCACACAAAAGGAATCAATAATAGGTTTTGTCCTTGAACCGACATAATTAAGGGTAAGATTTCCATCTCTACGCACACCATACATAATTGCAGAATTCCCAACCATACCAGATTCAACTGACTGCCCCCTCACAGAGCAACTCATTTTAATATTCCCATTGAAAATACTAGGATACCCTATACTTTCATAATCTACATTAGACAGTAAATATTCATACACATACGATTCGTATGCAGAGAAATTTCTCTTTAGGTAAAATTCCTTATGTTCATATTCAATCCCATTCAGATATTCTTCACTTTCATTTTCCACAGTGATTTTTAGAGATGCAACATCTCCATTTAATTCCATTTCCCAATTTTTAAATTCTAATGGAGATTTAACAGACACCGTATCTAGAACAAATGAACCTTTTGCACCTGCATTTACAATACCTAAACCCTCATACATCTTAAGAAACCCATATCTCATATCCTGTATAGAGGAAAGTTTTAAAAGTACACCACTGTACTCCGCATTAATATCTAAAAGATAGTATGGCCCATTTCTATCTGCTGTAGTAAGAAATATTCCAAGCTTACTAATATCTACTATTGCACCAGTCTCATTACTGTAGAAATATACAAAATTAATCTGCGAGAACGGAGGGACTGCTACAGAATCATATCGCTGTGCAACTCTAACTAAACCGTATTGCGTATCTGGATATGTTATATCTTCCATCGAAACAGAAGAGAGAATTGTATCTGTATACGCTCCTTTTACAGCAGAGGCCTCAAACTGAATACATCCAGCACAATCTCCAATCTGTGGTATCTTTGAAATACCAAAAACTATCGTATCCATGTATCTATTCATATTCAATTCACCACGAGGGAAGAATTCATCTGCATATACTGATATTGGAAGGGATATAAAGAGAAGTATAAATATGAGTTTCTTAAACATATGAAGTATATTAAAGATTAGATACCTAATGCTACCTATCTAGTATGAAAAAATACTTAAACAGAGCTATATGTATAATGATAGAAATGGTATACTATAGGACTATACTTAATATTCTCGTTACATATGAGTGATAAGAATGTAGAACAACAATTAGGAGAAGATCAAAGCTCAGAACAAGGTTACAAAATGACCAGAAGAGATTTTCTTAAAAATACTGCAAATTTTTTCACAGCATTTAGCTTACTTCCATCTAAACTTCAAAAAATAGAAGAATTAGACAAAGCTTTCTTAAATGTATTCGAAGTTATAAAGTGCACACCAGATGTTGAAATAACAGATAGCAACTTACTACTAGTAAACGGTATAGAGGCGAAGCAGATGTACAACGAATCAAGCTTCTACCTAACAGAAATCATGCCAGAAGTTAAAGCCCTAATAGTTCACTATGATGGAGCCCCATCTATCTCATGGACTGGAAAACAAAGATATGCCGATAGCACAATAAACGGTTTGAATAGGAATGGCACAAGAGGACCTGTTGTTCATTGGTGTGTAGATGGAGAAGCCTGCAATAGCAACAGGGGATTTGGCATTTTACAAACACACATACCAAGTGGAGAAAAGAATCCATACATAGGAAGACATTTAGGTATTGCACTAGAAGATATGAATGCAGAAACAACCTCGAGCAAAATACAGAAACATACAGGATATACACCGAAATGGATGAAAGATGGTAAAGAGGCACTCCATACAAACACCATAGGATTCGAACAGATTGGGGACAACTTCACATACGATGTCCCAAATCAAATGCCATCTAAACAACAAATAGCTAATGTTTTAGGATTAACAATAGCATGCATGAAAAAATATGATCTAGGGATATGGGATGTGGTTGGCCACATAGAGGTACAACAAAAAAGTGACCCTGGTGGGGAATTCATGGCGGTATTAAGAACATTCATATTAATGTATGCAATTAAGAATATAAAAAGTGATCTACCATTCTATGAACATGTGTGTAGAAGTACAGGAAGATACCAATCACCATACGAAATACTTTGCTCTATAGAGAACTACTACGAAGACGGTGGAGATAGATTCAAGAAGAAAACAAGTTTAGATCCTAAATGGTACAACAACGGACCAAAATGGAAACAATGGATAGGATTCAGTACACTTAAAGAAGGAATAAAAGATATCTCTATACCTGAAAATAGTCAGAATCGTTAAACTGGCGGAGAGAGTGGGATTCGAACCCACGGTACGGAAACCCGTACAACGGTTTTCAAGACCGTCACATTCGACCGCTCTGTCATCTCTCCAGGCTCGGTAATTATATCATCATTTGACTACATTTATCATCTCAAATATTATTTAAGCATGACTACCCAAACAAGGAAGAAAAGAATAATAACTACCCTCCTACTCTCTCTAACATATATACTACCAATAACAGTATTGGCTGCAGAACTAGATTCTACAAATTACAAAATTGTTGGAGCAACAACAGAAGGAGGAGGAATTGTAACAAGTGGTAACTACAACTCCCTATTAAACATAGGAAGCATTTCAAACAACCCAAGAAATTACTCCTCAAGTTACAAACTATTCACAGATCCAGAAGATGCATTTCTCCCATCTGTACCAACAGCTCTATGTTTTGAAACAACTACCTCAGGATCATCAAGCTGTATCAGTGGACCAGCAGAATTAAGTGGTGGAATGGTTGCCATTTGCGGAGGAACAGGTTGTTACAACAAAGCAAGATTTGAAATAGATACAAAAGGTAATCCCAGTGATACTCTCTACTCCATCCTTATATCAGAAGATAATTTTGCCTCAGATACACGATACATTGATTCTTCTTCATTCCGCCCAGAGAACTACAGTAATCACGATATATCAGACTTTATGACACAACAGGATTGGGAATCCGAAACATTTAATATTCAAGGACTCTCTGCAAATACAACATATTACATAAAGATAGTAGCCCTAAAAGGAGATTTCACACAAACAGATCCAGGACCAAGTAGTAATGCAACTACAGCATCTGGATTTGTATTCTTTGATATTGATATTGCAGGACAGGGACAAACAACAGCTGAAAGTAGTCAACCATACTCAATCTCGTTCGCAGGAGCATACGAATTAATTGGAGGATCAGCTGCAATTACAGCTGGTGACAGAATATGGATGGATGCTGAAAGTAACTCTGAAGGAGGATTTGCGATAATAATAAACGGTGCAAATGGTGGACTTTACAGTAGTACAACAACACAGCTATTAGCTTCTGCGACAGCAAATTTAGATCAAGTATCCTCTGGATTTGGAGTACAGAGTGAGTATGTAAATAGTGACTCCTCTTTCTCAACAATATCTGTAGGAACGGATTATTCAGGAACGATAAATAGTGTTGGAGCTATAAGTACAACACCACAACCTGTATATCAATCAAGCGGACCAGTCATAGACGGTAGAATGGCATTGAAAGTAATAGCAAAGCCAGGGACATCATATACACCTGCAACAGATTATCAGGAAACAATTACTTTAATATTTGTTCCCAGATATTAAATTGTACTTGACATAGTAGTACATTTTGAATAATCTGTAGTAGTAATGAATTGTAATACCTTATAACTTTTTATTCTGCCCAAATTGAGAAGTCTAAACCCTTTTGTTAAGATTGTGATCCCAACATTTTTAATAGTTGCGATAGCATCTTTCTTCTTTGTATTTTCATCACAAGCTGCAGATCTTACAGCTGTATATGTATATCTAAGTAGAGTTAAGGCTGGCTTGAATGGAACAGCTGGAAACACACTCGAAGTTGTACTTGCAATAACACCTGCATCTTCAATACCAACAGGTGGTACTGTAACAATAGAGTTTGCTGATGATGCCGATACACAATGGTGCAGAACGGCAGGTTCTTTAACAGTTGCTGGAGTTACATCGTCTAGTGCAGATTTGGCAGCTACAAACTGGGATATAGACAGTGCACTTCCAACAACGGGAACCTTAAGTGCTGCATGTACACAAGGTTCAGGTGCATCCTCAGTGGATAAGATTACAATAACAGCGGTAGATGCATTAACTGCCGGTACTACATATGGTGTACAACTTTCGAATAATACAGGACTGCTAGGTACTGCTTCATCTGCAGGTAGTCAAGAAATAACTGTGACAGTATCACAAGGAACAACTATAGACTCTAAGACATTCAGACTATACTTAGTATCAGATGATCAAGTTGTAGTATCTGCAACCGTCTCTGCAGCACCAACTGTTAACTGTACAATAAGTGCAAATACAGTTAACCTAGGTACACTTTACCCAGGTGGTGCATACGCAGTGGGATCACATACAATATCTACAGACACAACAGCATCAGGATATTACTGGGCAGCATACGGTACTGGAGATGGATCTACAGATGCAGGTCTGTACAAATCGACAGCAACAACAAAACTCTTACCATCAGGATCTACAGCAACACTTAATCTTTCTACTCCAGGAGTAGAAGGATTCGGAATGATACTTTCAGACCCAGATGCAGCAGGAGCAGCTGTAGTATCTACAGACTTCACAGGACCAGCTCCTACATTCGGAACATTAGACAGAACATTTGCAGGAGCAAAATTACTTTTACAACAGAATGGTGATCAATCATCAGCAGAATCATCAACAGTAACATATGGAGCAAGAGCAGGAGCTGCCGCACCTGCAGGTTCATACCAAGAAACAGTTACCTTCATATGTGGTGGTTACTACTAATACTAGAGAATGATATTAAAAACATTAAAGGAATATAACAGAATATTTTTACTGCCCATATTGATACTCTGTCTAAGCGTAATCCCTGCATTCGCACAGAGTGACCTCTCTATTGGCGTATCCCCCACTTCCAAACTCATTAAAGTAAAACCAGGAGATACATATACAGACGAAATAGTATTTTGGAATCTCACTCCTAAATCTGATACATACAATATACATATAAAAGGATTTAGACAGATTGAGAATCAACCAGGAACTGCAATAATACTAACAGATGAAGAAGAAGCAGCATCTTTATACTCAGCATCGAAGTGGATAACAGTTGATAAAGATACAATAACATTGGAATCAAACAAAAATACAAAACTCAGATATACAATAAATGTTCCACTTGATGTAACAGAGGGAGAATATCATGCTCAAATTTTTTTAATCTCACAAGCAGCTGAAAATAATCAAGGCTCCATTACATTTGCAAACCTTGCAGCAGGAACACCCATTCTCTTACAAGTTGGTGACGAATTCGTAGAAAATGCAGAACTACTTAGATTCACAACAGACAAAAAAAGCTATGAGAAAATAAATATAGATTTTCTTACACAAATTAAAAACTTAGGAGATACACATATCTCCCCTGCAGGAGAAATCGTAGTACAGAACATATTCAAACAAGAAGTTGCAAGAATACCTTTTAACAGAAATAAACAAAGTCTACTAAGAGACAATATTGGAAACTATGTAGACAACTGGAATCAGTCAGGATATCTATCACCATCAAAAGTCTTAGCAATTGGCCCAATGAAAGCAAATATTATTGTAACATACAGAAGCATAGCACCTGGCTTTGCAGTACTCTCTGCTGAAACAACATTCTGGATTATCCCATGGAAGATAATTATTGCTGTCTTTGTTCTTCTTCTCACTGGTATAATTGTATATACTAGTAAGAAGAAAATAAGAAAAAGATAATGAAAAAAACACTTAGTACACTCATCATATTACTCTCAATATATGCACTTTTGGGTGTGCCCTACTCTTTCGCAAACAAAATCTCTCCCGCTATAAATGAAGTTAAGCTACCACAAGGACAGAGAAGTACATCCTTTGTAAATTTCTCAAATGATCAGGATAAAGATATAGAGATAAAGCTCTCAGTATATGAATACGACCCTAAAACAGAAAAAATAATAAAAGATAGTAAAAATATATTCCTAAAGGTTGATACAGATACATTTAATGTAAAAGCTAAAAGTGAACAGAAGATACAGTATGAAATATACCCAGCATCTAATATTGAAATGGGCACATATTTCAATATATTGGTACTATCAGAAATTGTAGATTCAAAGAATGTCTATATAAATCAGGGAATATCCCAATTAGTAGTACTTCATATAATTGATAAAGACCAAAGCATAAAAGGTATTACAACAGATTCATATACCGCTAAGATAGATATAATCAGCAAAGGTATACCTTTCATCATACCTGCAAAGATAAAATATACTATTACAAATAACTCAAACTATGTAATTACACCAACAGGAAGAATTGAAATAAGTAATAAAAGAAGCAATTATAAACCGGAATATATATACATCAATGATGCAAATAGTAAGATATACCCTACAGAAAGTATTGAACAGACATACACAATTAATAATTGGAATATATCAGACATATTCTCACAGAGAGTTATTACTGGGAACTTCTACAATGGCTTAGATAGTAATCCAAAGAGTATACAGGTAGAAATTAACGGTTACGTATATGAAATACTTGGAGGATTAGTATTACTAATTGTAATAGTATTGTTAATCAAATCTATAAAAGAAGATAGAAGAACTAAAAAAGGTTCATAATGCTTTTTGTAGTTTTGAATCCGGTTTTTGCAACAAGCTCTAGTTCATCAGAACCAAAACTTCCTACAAATTCTCTCGCACTACCCAATACATTCGAAGCCCCTTTTGGAAATTGAAAGCGATATCTCTCACACATCTTCTCCCACTCTTCTAAGAAGATACCCCTCGCGATTACAGATGCAACTGCAACAGCAATATCACTTTCTCCTTTATGGAATTGCTCTAAATTAACAGATTTACCTAATATACCCAACTCATCAAGCACTCTATTTTTAGAAGATGAGAATTGGTCTATTACAACATTCTCACACAATATGTCTTTAGATTTTAAATCTTTCAAGCCCTTTTCTATTACAAGACTATGCTGCTTTGCAAGAAGTATGGATACATTACCATACTCTTTAGCTAATTTATTGTACTCTTTTGGATGCACAACACTGGAATAGTAATATGGATATTCTTTTATACTGTTAAAAAGCTTAGCTATCTTTCCATCTGTAAATTTCTTTGAGTCAGCAAAACCAAGTAACTTTGTTTTCTTTGCAAACTCTTCATTCACAAAACAACTAACAACTACCAAAGGACCAAAGTAATCACCCTTACCAACCTCATCAACACCAAGATGAGGTTTAAACCCATTCATATCACTATCTACCTCTTCCTTTATATTCGCAATCAGAGAGGTGAAATCTTCCATACCCTGAAATACCAACTTACCACTAGAGTACAGTATAGCTGTGGAACCAGATATACTCTTAAGCCTGTAACTAACATACTGGTTACCATCAGGAACCTCTTTCCAACCATTTGCAGTAATGACATCCTTAGCCCTGCTCTGCTCTTCTTTATTAAGTGTAATTGTAAATGTATTTTGATTCATATTTTTATATCTTTTCTACTACCTGACCTTCAGGTGTATCAAAAACCTTATACCCTTTCTCTATTATCAGATCCCTTATCCTGTCTGATTCGGAATAGTTATGACTCTCACGTGCTAATCTTCTTTCTTCAAGGAGGCTCTCTATCTCTTGAGGAGCATTCTCATCTCTTCTTAACCCCTTTAGATCAAAACCTAACACACTGTCAAAATCATACACAGTTGCAAGTATATCTTCTGGTTTGTTATCTGATTTTAATACCTCATTTAATATTGCAAAACATTCGGACATATTAAGATTGTCATTTAATGCATTTGTGAATCTTTCTTTATACTCAGGTAATACATTACCTTCGGTATTAATCATATCTTTCAACATCAATACCTTGTTAAAGATTTTCAATCTAGCATTTCTCGCACCTTCTAGTGCATCCTGAGAGAATCTTAACTTAACTCTGTAATTTACGGAAATGAACAAATACCTAAGATCTAATGGATCAAAACCTAACTCTATGATGTCTGGAAGAGTAAGTGCACCACCAGTACTCTTAGATAACTTTCCATCATCACTATTAACAATGAACTCATTATGAATCCAATACTTCACAACAGGCTGTCCACATGCTCCTATGTTCTGTGCTCTCTCATTTGGATGATGAACGGAAAGATGATCTATACCTCCAGTATGAATATCGAAATGTTGTCCGAATTTTTCAATACCCATAGCTGAACATTCTATATGCCAACCAGGAAAACCAAATCCCCAAGGTGAATTCCATCTCATAAGGTGATTAGAATATTTACCAACAGCTTTCATCCAAAGAACAAAATCTGCAGGATTTTTCTTACCACTATCTACTTCAACATCATCACGAACGGCAATACTCTTTTCATCAAGAGTTTGACCTGTAAAGATGGTATAGTCACTCACCTTAGTTACATCGAAATACACAGCCTGATCTGTCTCATATGTATACCCATTACTCTCCATCTCTTTTATCCTATCTATCATTTGATTAACATACGATGTAGCTCTGAGCCACCCATGACTTTCTAATGTATCTAAATTCCATTTAGTATCTACACTCTCTCCACTTGGAGAAAGAATATTCAATTTACTAAAATCTTCTAATACTGTCCCTATATATTCATTTGAAATTTCAAGTGGATCCTTACCTGTACTCGAAGCAACTCTCTCAATCTTGTCCTCTCCGAAATCCTGATCTGCTGTCATATGACCGACATCAGTAAAGTTCATAACCCTATTAACCTTAAACCCTAAATACAGGAAAGCTCTATGGAGGACATCCCAGTTTACGTATGCCCTAATATTGCCGACATGCATTCTACTATATACAGTTGGACCACAATTATACATAGATATTTCACCAGCTTTTATTGGCTCTATCTCTACTACTTTTCTATCCAATGTCGAATACAATCTCATCTACTAAAACAAAAGAACTTAAATATCTCTCCTACCCTCTAGTGCTCTCTTAAGAGTTAATCTATCAGCATACTCTAAATCTGCACCAGTAGGCAAACCCATTGCAAGTCTAGTAATCCTTATTTTACCCTCTTTTACAAAATCAGAAAACATATCCTGGATATATGCAGAAGTCGCTTCACCCTCAAGACTAGGATTTGTTGCCACTATTATCTCAACATTCCCATCTTCAAGTAATTCTTTTACCCTTCTTTCTAACTCTCTAAATCTTAACTCTTCAGCACCTACTCCTTCAGCAGGAGATATTACACCACCTAGAACAAAGTAGAAACCCTCATATATCGCAGAATTCTCAAATGCAACAACATCTAGAGGCTCTTCTACGATACATATCTTCCCCTTCTCTCTCTTCTCATTTGAACAGATATCACATATCTCAGTATCAGAGACATTAAAACAGTACTTGCATAACTTCACTGTACGATCCATTTCAAGAAGAGCTTCACCCAACTTAGTTGCCTCTTTATTTGGAACTCTGAGATAGTGGTATGTCATTCTTGCAGCAGACTTAGGACCTACACCAGGAAGCTTACTTAACTCACTAATAACTTTTTCTACAGAAGAAGGAAGTACAGACATATTATCCTAATATACTTTTTAGCTGATCCAAATCCATATCTCTTGCCATTTCTTTTTGAAGATTCTTTTGATAGTCTTTGAATGCCTCTTTCATATTCTTCTTAAATCTATCCAACATATCAGGATCAAGTAACTCATCATCTACCCAGATATCTTCAAACTCTTGAGCCCCATTCATGAATAGTTTAAGCATATTATCCTTAGATTCACCAACAATCTTCTTCTCTCTCATCTTATTCTGAATCTTCTTAGCCTCTTGTTGCATTTTAATTATCTCTACAGGGTTCAACATAGCGAAATATATTTAAATTAATCTATACATAGAATTATACCTTAAAAGAAAGATATTACATACCAGCAAATATAGCCTCGACATCAGCACCAAGCTCCTTTTTCTTAAACTCCTTTTTAGGTTTCTCATCCGATTTGGATACTTCTTTTTTCTCGATAACGGGAATATTCTTAAGAACAACATCTGCACTAGACTGTATCTTGGGTTTATATGAATCATTGACAGTGCATATAATCCTACAACTTACACTTAATACATCATTAATACTTTTTGTAATTATTTGCTTACTTTCATAATCCTCTATCTGATCTTTATAAAATTTAAAAGGTACCTCAACATTCAAAACATCACCATTAACATCAAGAGCTCTGGAAACACTTAAGAATGCTGCAAGGGTGTTGTTCTGAGGTTTAATCTTTTCGACAATATCCTTCCAACTCTTCTTAATATCTTCCACATTTAGAATATTTGCATCACTGTTAATTACCTCTACCTTTTCACTTTTCTTCTCTAATATTACCTCTGTTGGTTTTTGCACATTCTTAACAATTTTTTTTTGTATAGGCTGATCCTTAGAGAAAAGAGGAATAATCATTTGCAATATCAATATCTGATTAGAAGTATTCTTCAATTCTCTTTCTGCATTAATAAAGGCATTTATAAGTAGTACAAGATTCTTCTGTTCTAGACCATTCGCAAATGAATACTCAATATCCTCACCAGAAAACTTTGCAACAAGTACTTCCCTTAAAATCTCTAATGTATATGAAACAAACTGGGAGATATTAATACCCTTTACCTCAACCTCCTTTATACACTCCAATGACCTCTTAGAATCTCCACTTAAGAGTGATTCCAAAAGATCATTAACAAGGGTAAACTCTGGAATACCTAGTACTGATCTCACCTCTTGCTCTGTAACAGTATTAATATCTGAATCTTTTGGTTGTCCATTTAAAACAACATCTAGTAGTGAAAGAGAGTCTCTGTAACTACCCTTTGCATTTCTAACAATAATATCTAGAGCAGAATCCTCTACTTTTATCCCCTCTCTCTTTGCAACTTCTTTTAACATACCTTTTAATTCTCCATCATTACCAAGTCTAAAATCATATCTCTGACATCTTGAAAGTATTGTTGCTGGAAGTTTATGTGCATCTGTTGTAGCAAGAATGAATATTACATGCTCAGGAGGCTCCTCAAGAGTCTTTAAGAGTGCATTGAATGCCTCATTGGTAAGCATATGCACCTCGTCGATAATGTATATCTTGTATCGCCCCTCAGAGGGTGAGAACTCTATTCTCTCCTTAAGTTCCCTTATCTGGTCAATACCTCTATTAGATGCAGCATCTATCTCAACTAAATCTAGAAACGTACCATCAGATATAGATTTACATACTCTACACTCATTACATGGATTACCATCTTTTGTAAGATTCTCACAATTAACAGCTTTCGCAAGTATCCTAGCTGTACTAGTTTTACCCGTTCCTCTTGATCCTGTAAAAAGATATGCATGAGATAACTGCCCATTTTTTACAGCATTCTTAAGAATTTTTGTAATATTATCTTGAGCAACAAGTTCATCAAAATTCTGAGGTCTATATTTTCTGTACAAGGCTATGGACATAGTGACTACATATTAAACTAGGGAAAAATATCTAACAAGTGAAAACTTTTTACACACCAAAGAATAGTATATATCTACGTACTTTTTAATCTCTCAATTGCATCTGCAAGTAACTGAGTATACAAACCGTAACCAATAAGATTGATAGTACCACTCTGTCTCTTACCAAGAATATCCCCAGCTCCTCTAATCTCTAGATCCCTATTAGAGAGAAGAAAACCAGAACCTAAACCCTGTGATTCTTTTATAGCTTCAAGTCTAAGTGCGCTATCTCCCTTGAGAGTATCATAGAAGAAATACGCATACGCCTGCTTATTACCACGTCCGACCCTACCTCTAATCTGATACATTTGAGAAAGGCCAAGTCTATTCACATCATCTACAATTAGAGTGTTTGCATTTGCGATATCCAAACCGTTCTCAATTATCGTTGTACACAAAAGGACATCTATCTCTCCATTTAAAAATGAATCCATTGCCTTTACCAACCTTTCACTAGAGAGCCTACCGTGTATAGAGGAGATTCTTACATTAGGAATCATCTCCTTTATCTTCTCCTCAATATATTGAATATTCCCAATACTATTATGAAGGTAGTAAACCTGCCCACCTCTGTTTAATTCCTTAAGAATACACTCTCGTATTTTTTCATAATCAAGATGATGGAATTCATTCTTTATCTCTATCCTCCCATATGGAGGTATAGCTAATACAGAGATATCTCTTACCCCCAGAAGTGAAAGATTAAGAGTCCTAGGTATTGGTGTTGCTGTCATAGAGAGAACATGTGTGTCAACTCTCCTACTCTTTAGTTTTTCTTTCTGCTTTACACCAAACTTCTGCTCCTCATCTACAATGATAAGACCTAAATTTGCAAACTTTATATCATCTGAAAGCAATGCATGTGTACCTATCAAGATATCAACCTTACCATCTATCAAATCAGTTACTGTCTTCTCTCTCTCCTGTGCTGTCTGTAACCTTGATATCACCTCTATCTTAAATGGATATTTTTTGAATCTTTCTCTAAAAACTCTTAGGTGCTGATTCGCAAGTATGGTTGTTGGTGTAAGCACAGCTACTTGCAAACCTCCATTAACCGTTGCAAATGCTGCTCTCATTGCCATTTCTGTCTTTCCAAAACCTACATCTCCAACAAGAAGCCTATCCATTGGCTTCTTCCTACTTAAATCTTCAGATATCTTCTTTGTAACAATATATTGATCCTCTGTATCTACAAATTCAAACTCATTTGCAAACCTCCAATATTCATCAAGCTTCTCTCTATTTTTTAGAACGGAAATACCCATTGCAACCTCTCTTAATGCGTATATCTGTAAAAGCTCTTTTGCAACCCCTTCGATATCTTCTTTTGCTTTAGAAGATATCCTACTCCAGACACCACTATTTAGACCTGTCAGCTTTGGTTGATATTTACCAGCCCCAATGTATTTCATAATCTTTGAAGAGACTTCAAGAGGAATATACAATTTGTCATTTCCTGCATATCCAATCTCTATATATATCTTTTTATCTCTCTCCACGGTACCTAAATACTTACCGACTCCATGGTCCTCATGTACAACAAAATCCCCCGGAATTATTTTCCTCAGGATTTCAGACGATGATGGATCAATTTCTTTACTCTTTTTCCCAGTATCTAAATCTAATTCTCCTAATACTTCTTTGTCTGTTAGAACAACAACCTTAGAAGGCTCATATACAAATCCTCTATTTAAGGATTTTTCTATGCCACTGTTCACCTCATATACACGATCTGCATTAAAACCATCTTCTTCATATCTAAAAATATCTTTAGTTATATACCATATAGAATATCCTCTCTTTTTGTAATCAAGAAGTATATTTATACTAGATTTTTTCCCTGTATATACATCAAGATTATGAATGCCCTGAATACCTAAATCTATACATTCCTCATTAGAAAAAAGATCTTCAGTACATTTTAAAACTAGAATATCTTTCTCATTTTCATTTGCCAAAACTGTATCTCTCTCGTTTGATAGTCTAAGAAATTCAACCTCTCTTACCCGCTTCCTTCCTTCAGGTTCAAGAATATCTATACTCTCAACAGTGTCACCGAAAAGCTGTATTCTAAATACATTTTTCGAGCTATACGGCCATACAATTACACTCTCACCCAATATGGAGATTTCACCAATATTCCAAACTCTTTCAACAATTGTATACCCTAAATCTGTAAAAAGAGTAACATTCCATTTATCACCGATAGAGAGTACATCAAATTTAGGTACTATATCTTCAGTCATAGGGATAATACATACAGCTTTCTCCGTATTCTTTCCTAATATCTCTGCAACAAATTCTTCATATCCATGAGGTATATATATCAAAGATGATCCTGTTAGTTTAGGAAGTTTCAGTACCTTTTCAAAATCGGATAGAAATGATTTAATCATAACAGGTAATTCTATCATATATGTACAATGTATTTTGCACACGGACCACTTTCATTTGTATTAAATGAAAAAATACAGAAGAAGGATATATCAAAATTAAATAAAGGGGAACATATTACAATTGCTCTTTTTAGTATGTTCTTTGGTATCCTTGTTGATTTTGATTTCTTTCTACTTAGTATTTTAAATATCCCTACATTTCAACATCATCAAGTATTTACACATAGCATACTTTTCTGGTTAATACTCTGGGGGCTACTATATCTATGTCTACACTTAGCAAAAAAGATTTTAAATACAGAAACAAAAAAAGTCTCAAGAGATCTCTTCTTCAAGGTATTACATAGATCCTTTATAATAGGGGCGATATCACATCTATTTGCAGATATACTCTTCTCACACTCACAGATATTCCTACCATGGGATATTGAAGTAACAATATTAGGGAATGTATTAAGTAAGAGCTATTTCAGCAGTAATCTATTTACTGTCTCAATGGCCGTAGAACTTTTCATAATCTTCATATTTATTCTGTATATCTACAGAGCCTTTATAAAGAGAAACAAGATATTTGAATATACAATATATGCACTAATGATAGTATCTGTACTCCTTACACTCTTTAGTACATATATATCAATGAATACATACAACAATGCAATATATATGAAAAATGGAAACATACAGTATGATGGTGACTATGATGGAGTAATAGATTATGAAGACTATGATACAAACAATGATGGAGTTGATAACATACGAGGGATCGACAGGAATATATTTGCAAATGATGTAGAAAGGATAATTAGTGGCGGGCATTTAACTGGAAATGCATATGGGATATTAGGTAAAATAGTATATAGATATGGAGGAATGACATCATATCGTTTAATATCACAATCTTTCTTTGAGCAAAACTTAGCTATCGAACCTGTACTAGATACATTCGCAAGGAATGAGTTTAATCTCAGAGAATACAGTATTGAGAAAGAGCATGAAGATTTACTATACGCATATTTTAAACAGAATTCATTATTAAAGGATTTCAATGTAAATGTAGAAAGAGGAAATATATTCTTTGTATTAGATAAAGAGGAAAATGTTGTAAACCAGGGGGTTGTACTAAGTAATAACTCCGTGGGAATTATCCTTAATAATGACAGAAGAACAAAACCACACACATTACAAGAGGTCTACAATGAATATAAAGGATATATATTTAAAGTACAGAAAGAGAATTAACCAACTCTTCTACAGCATCTTGTACTGCAAACTGTAAATCTTCAACCTCCTTGTCAGAGTATCTCATCAGAACATACTGCTCTCCAGGTATATCTATATCTTCTTGCCTATTTTCTATTCCAATTCTTACTCTTGTAAAATCTGTTGTACCTAAACTTTCTTCTACACTCTTTACACCGTTATGACCTTTTGGAGATTTTTCATCTTGTATTTTGTATTTCCCTAAAAGGATATCCAAATCATCATGAGCAAGTACAAACTTTGTAATATCGAATTTTGAATATACAGATTTAACAGCAATACCAGATTTGTTCATAAATGTAAGAGGTCTTTGTAGAATACCAAGAATTTCACCATTAGATCTTACTCTTGATATTTCAGAACTAAACATTCTTTGCTCATTCTCCCAATCAGAAACTTCAAACCCCTTCCTTTTTAAATACTCCCTTAGCATCTCAACAAAAAGAAAACCTGCATTATGAGGTGTTCTTTCATACTCAGAACCTGGATTACCTAAACCTGTTATTAAAAACATATTTTTTTAAATCTTACAAGTAATTCTTCTTGGACCTTGAACATCTCCTCATCAGGAGAGTCATTCATACTTTCTGTATGATCGTACCCTACTATATGAAGTGTACCATGAATTACAAGTCTTAGTATCTCCTCTTCGTACAAATCTTCTTTAAATGATTCGTATACATACTCTGGACATATATATATTTCACCGCTCCCCTTCTCTATTTCAAACGAGAGTACATCTGTAGGAGCATCTATTTGCCTATATCTGTTATTTAACTCTTGGATATATTCTGGCCTAACAAAAACAATATTTATTGAATCTAATTCGTAGTCTGAAAATATCTTTGTGTAAGCATTCTTAATATCATCAAATGAAATATTAAATGTTGGTTCTACCTCTGTAACGAAATTTCCATTAAATATCCCAATTGCGATTTCTTTCATTATGAAAGTAATTCACTAACTATATTTTTAACTGTATTACCATCTGCCTGCCCATTTATCTCTTTCATTGCAATACCCATTACCTTTCCCATATCTTGCATTCCAGATGCGTTACTAGAAGCAATTGCTTTTGAAACTATTTCCCTAATCTTTGAATCATCCATTAACTGTGGAAGGTATTTCTTAAGTACATTTAACTGTACCTCCTCCTTCTCTAGTAGGTCTACCCTACCCATTTTTGTGAATTGATCTATTGAATCTTGAATCTTTTTACTTTCTTTCCTGAGAACTTTTACAACCTCATCATCAGAAAGAGACTCTCCCTTCGCAATCTCTTCGTTCTTTACAGTAGCGATAACCATTTTTAATATCTGAGATTCATCAACATTACCAGCCTTTGTAGCATTGAACATATCCGTTCGGATATTTTCTAAAAGAGACATATCGAAAAAGTAATAATTTACTTAGATCTCCTTGCTGCAGATCTTCTCCTTCTCTTCATCTTTGCCCACTCTCTTCTCTTCTGGATATCAAGATTAGATTCTTTAATCCTGTATACTTTCTCTCTGTATGTTTCCAAGATTTTTTCTCTCATAACCTCTCTATGAAGTCTCTTGAGTGCGCTATCTATATTTTCACTGGCATGAACTATTACAGCCATGTACAAAGTACATTAAATTAAACCGATTGGATTATATCACACATTTTTATCTATTTGCTACTTTCTTCTCAAATCTCTCTCTATATTTGTAGCTCTCTCTTTTTTTGAATATACCGTTAGGAACATTGTACACTACAACACCAAACAGTATCAATGTAAATCCAGCTACAATCCTACCAACAGTTGTATCAAAGATACCTGTTTGAGGAACTTCACCATCTGGAGTTGGTTCTGTTATTTCACAATCAGCAGTTATATTTGCAGCAGCTACTACAGCAGATGATCCGACAGGAGTTAATGTTACGGTGTTAGAGTATGTATCGAAATGTTCTTTATCTACAACTAATTTATATGTAAATACCTTTGTCTCACCAGCTGCCATAGACAATGGAGTTGCATATGTCCAGGTAATTTTTCCTGCAGAGTATATACCAGGAGATGTAATTGTAGTTGTTTGTACAAAACTATCTATGACTTTACTATCTAATACATCCTCTATCTTTGATATAGTACCTGCACCATCTCCTGTATTCTTAACAGTAATTGTATATGTAAGTTCAGATTTAGGATTTGCAGTACCCTCCTCTACACACTGTTCAACAACACTCTTAGTTATATTCCAATTCGGATTTGTTTGCTGAGGAAGAACAGTAAATGATGTTGTAAGGGCACATGCGGTACTTGAAGCATCCTTATTATCCTTCCATGACATATTTACTGTGTAATTACCTGGAGCTAATCTCTTACCTGCTGTGCTTAGATTTCCAGATATAGTTGTTTCTGTTGTTGCTTCTGCTAGAGAAATACAATCTATATTCTGACCAGCACTACAGACTGGTAATGTAGTATCTCCCTTCTTTACAACAATACTACTCTTTTTTATACCATCCTTATCCTTTGCCTTCGCACTAAATGATATGTCTGTTTCATAGTTAATATT
>CAZUZI010000007.1:37487-40945 GCA_964625015.1 uncultured Candidatus Saccharibacteria bacterium
CCTGCATCACTATCTCCAGGATCTAATTGATCTACTTGATTAACTCTCCATATGAGGAAACCCAATGCTACAGAAAGAATGGTTATTACAACTGCAAATATTACTTTACTCGTTTTAGTTAACCTAATAGCCATTTTGGACAGTGTCAAATTTATACTAAAAGATATACTATTTAAACCAACTCTGCAATTGTTCTATATTAAATATATCCTTAAGCATAATACCGATAATTAAAAGTATTAAGAATGCAAAACTAATATTGATAATTAAAGCTTCTACCCTCTCCGGTAAATTCTTCTTTAATATACCTTCTACAAGAAGTATAAATGCCCTACCACCATCCAATGCAGGAATCGGTAGAAGATTTATAACTGCAAGAGAAATAGATAGATCTGCAATAACACCGAGGAATACAAATATACCTAAATCTTTAAAATAATCTATTACAAAATATATGCCAACTGGACCACTAACAGTATTTGAGAGAGCTGAATAGTCTCCTGTCTGCTTAGCCTGTGCAAAAAGACCAGTTAACACCTCCCCTGTTAATTTCAATACATTAATCGAGTGAGAAAAGCCAGAAAGTAGCTTATTACCAGAGTAATCGATATATACAGAATAGTTATCACCAATATACATACCAATCTTACCCTCTTCATTTACAGAAACCATAAATGTACCACATTCAGAAGTATTAAATTCGCATGCTTCAATATGTATATTCATGCTCTTTAAACCATTTAATTCGTTCTTTAAAGATGTATAGTCCTTTATAGGGACCCCATTTATATTTTTTATATATCCTTTTTCATAAAGACCAGATTCTTTCGCCAAAGAGTCTTCTGTTAATTCATAAGGTAAATCTGACACCCTTTCCTCTGTTATAACTGCACCTACAGGTTTAAAATCTCTATATTCACTTCCAATACCAACTTTCCATCCACTTCCTGAAAGGAAAATAAAATAGAAGATAAATGCCAAAAGGATATTCATGGTAACACCAGCAAGCATAACAAACACCTGTGCTAGTTTACTCTTGTTTTTTAAATTTCCAGTATCTTTATCATCCTCTTTCTTATCTGTAGGATCTCCATCTCCCAAGATCTTTACAAAACCACCGAAGGGAAGAGCTCTCAGGTTATACTCTGTATCTTTTATCTTCTTTGAAACTATTTTTGGTCCGAATCCAATTGAAAAATCTAACACTCTCGCTTTAACAATCCTTGCTGCTAAATAATGACCGAATTCATGTATAAATGTTAAAACACTTATAACAAGCAAAAGAAGAAGGATATTTATAATAATTGTCATGTACTTAGGCAGTTATATTATATTGACATTAGATCGTTTTCTTTTAGGTCTTTTAACTCTTCAATTTTAGCATTAGCTTCTTTAACAACTTTCTCCCCCTCTTCTCTTAATCTCTTTGCATCATCCTCGGAGAAGCCAGAACCCAAAGACTCATCAATATCTTTCATGAATTTCTGTCTAACCTGTCTAACAGCAACCCTTGCATCTTCAACTCTTTCCTTCATAACTTTTACATAATCCTGTCTTCTTTCCTCAGTTAAATCAGGAATCGTTACTCTTACATGATCACCCTCAGAGATAGCACCAAAACCTAGGTTTGCAGAGGTTATACCACTAACAATACCATCGATAATGCTTTTATCCCAAGGCATAACCAGAAGAGATCTGTTATCTGCAACATTTATAGTTGCATAGTTTTTAACAGGAGCCTCTGTACCGTATGCTTTAACATTAATATCTTGGATAAGCTCAGGAGTTGCCCTACCAGTCCTAATTTGAGAGAGATCTTCAACAAGGTTATCAATACATTTCTGAACATCTGTTTTAAAACTTCCTATATCCATGCAGAAAAGTTAAAAACTTATATCAATATATTACCACCCAGTTACCCTGTAGTACAGGGATATTCTAATTACTTACCGAACTCCCAAACAAGCATTCTTCTAACCTCAATTGGTTCACCAAGTTTAGCGATAGATTCTTCTAGAAGATCATGTATTGTTTTACTATCATCTTTAAACCACTTCTGCTCTAAAAGACAGTTCTCTTGATAGAATTTACTTAATTTACCCTCTATCATTTTTTCTGCTATCTCTGGAGACTTGCCCTCTGCTTCTGCCTCTTTTTTAAATATCTCCTTCATTTTTTCTAATTCTTCAGAAGAAATTTCTTCTTTTGATATATATTTTGGTTTCATTGCTGCGGCTTGTAGTGCAAGCTCATGTACAAAAGATCTGAAATCTTCGTTCCTAGCAACAAAATCTGTCTTACATACAGCCTCTATTAGAGAAACAAGCTTCTTCTCTACTCCGTGAGAATATACCTCTATGATACCTTCACCTTTAAACTCTTCTGATTCAATAGGCTCATCCCACCCTCTCTCTTTTATTAATTCTACTGCCTTCTCAAAATCTTGGTTAGTTTCTTCATATGCAAGTTTACAGTGACCAATCTTTGCACCTGTAAGATTGTGCAACCTTGTAATAACATCACTCCTTTCATTAATGTATGCAACTGCCTTATCCATATCCCCATTTGCAAATTCTAATGCCTCTTTACAAAGAACCATACCTGCGGATGTTTTTGCACGAAGCAATTTTATATCTTCTATACTTGCCATACTATGTATATGATTAACTTATTTTATAGCCTTAAGAATCTCTTCTGCAGCTTTCTCTCCAATACCCTTAATACTTGTAAGATCTTCCTTTGATTTACCTGCTAAACTCTCCACTGTTTCTATACCTGCACCTAAGAGAGACTTCTCTACTCTTGCAGAAAGACCTAAATCTTCAATCCTTCTTGAATTAGATTCTGCTTTTACAGCCTCTGCTGCTGCATACTCCTCTTCAATATTCTTTTCCTTCTTTACTACTCTAACTACACCTGTTGTTTGTACATCTGCCTTACCATCTCTCATTGCTTTCATTCTTAATCTCTCTTCTTCTTCCATCTTTTCCTGTCTCTCTTTTTCATCTATATACCTTGTCTTTAAGTTCTTAAGATTTGCATCATGATTTACTCTTATTGATCTTAAACTTTCAGATTTTTTTCCACCATTTATTACCTCTTTAAAGAGAGATAAGAAAAGTGTAATACTCTTTATACTGTCATCATTTGCAGGTATTGGATACTGAACTAACTCAGGATCACAGTTTGTATCAACTAGAGCAAGTATTGGAATACCAGCAATTTGAGCCTCCTTGATTGCATTCTTTTCAACCTTGCTATCTATAACTATTAACATTTTTGGAAGCTCATCCATAAACTTAATACCTTCATATACCTTATTCATTCTTTCTACCTGTCTTTCCATCAAAAGTACTTCCTTTTTTACAAGATTCTCTGCACCAGCAGCTAACTCCTCTTCCATCTTTACAAGACCTTGAATACTCTTCTTCATATGATCAAAGTTTGTAAAGAGTCCA
>CAZUZI010000008.1:0-39915 GCA_964625015.1 uncultured Candidatus Saccharibacteria bacterium
AAAACAGTTGCCATGAGCTATCAGTCAGCAACAATTGGTTCTGCTGGCAGCTTTACCATCGGAGCAAGAGGAGCTGGAAGCGATAAGTTTACTGGCAGACTCGATGAAGTTGTGTATGTGAAAAACTACGCAATGACAGATGAGGAAGATACTTTGGCTTATGCAAGAACCAGCGGAAAACCAATAATGATTGGTCCAGATGGAGTCCCTGTAATTGTAGAGCCGCAAGAAAAACAGGTTGTAACTAAATATGTCTACAATTCAGATGTGGACGATTCTGATGTAGACAATGTGTATTTTGATTTTGTCCCAACAAAGATTACTTATACATATACAGGGTTTGTGCTGCATGATACGAGCTTTGAGCAAGGAACAGCATTTGGCCATGGGGTTATAAATCTTGATGATGATAATTTGTTGTCATTCACAAATGATGCAACTTCTATTATCAATAATAACGGGACAACTGGTATACCTGCAGCCGCTATGCACTCTACAACAAAGATGGCGCAAACTTATGGCGGACATGATGGAACAGACCAGTCAGAAATTTATGCTACTCCAACCTGGGATGCGGCTACTCAAAAATTAACGCTTACCTGGACTGGAGCAAATATCCATAGCAGCAGCAATGTTATAAGCATTGTTATTACTGCGTATAAATAAGGAGGAGTAAAATGAGCAAGAAAGATTTTAGGTTTTCTGACCCGAAACATGGTGATACGCCGATTACAAAAGGTACAGCTAAAAATGTCGTTACAGTAACTGCGGCATATAAGGCTGCAGATATTGATGAAGTAATATTAGCAAATGGAACATTCGCAGTTACTTTGCCAAGCGCAGTTGGCCTTGACGGAAGAATGTATATTATTAAAAATATTGGGGCTGGAACTGTTACAGTAAATACTTCCAATAGCCAAACTATTGATGGCGGAGCAACAGCCTCACTTAATGCAACCAATGAAAGTATGGTTGTAATGAGCGATAATGCTAATTGGAATATTGTTGACTATTATGATACAAGTGCCGCACCTGCGCCTTCTTATTATTATGGTTCTTTCTATGATGTTGGAAACGCTGTTCCTACAGCTTTTACTGAAGCAGCAGAGCCACAAGGAGTAGTTTGCCCAACAGCCATTATCGGAGAAGCAAGTAACTTTACTTTTGAAGCAGGAACAAATGGCTCTATTACTGCTTACGCTGATAATCTGGCTGGAGGAACAACCTGCACTGCGGCTGCACATACTTTAGTTGATGGAGATTTAATAACAATTGTTAATACTACAAATTATAATGGCATCTATCAGGTATTTAATGTTGCCGCAGGAACATTTGATATTGCCATTGCATTTGTAGCAGATGATGCCCAAGGAGAATATCATAGAGGTGATACATTGCTGGCTGGAACTGGTTCTTCCTCAACTTATGAATTAAAGTGGAACGCAGTTGTTTTGCCGTCAGCAGCAGATAAAGTTTATAACATTTATCCTATGGTTGATTCTTCAAGATATTTACAAGCTGGAGCACGATATGATACTGGAGCAATTACAGTAGGAAGTATTGGAGGCTCAATGCTTATTGATATTACTGCTGGCCAGAAATTATGGTTTGTAATTATTGGAGAAACTGATTTATCGGCTTGCACAATTGAAAACTTTGGTGCAAGTTTAGTTAAGATAAAATAATAAAAAGAGGGAAACATGGATTTGAATGTTCAAAAAGCTGAAAAGGTTATCAAGTATTATCAGCAGAATCCTGATAAGTTCTTTGCTGATTTTCTTGGTATTGAGCTTTGGGACAAACAGCTTGAGATAGTTAGGTCTGTAAGAGACAATGAGAAAACAGCTTGTCGTTCTGGATTTGGTCTTGGCAAAACATTTGTTGTGGCTGGAATTGCATTATGGTTTATAAACTTTTTTAGGCCAGCTACTGTTATTACTACTGCTCCTTCTTGGATTCAGGTAGAAGAAGTTCTTTGGAGGTCAATGAGAAAGTTATATAATCGTGCCGCCGAGCGAGGGACTCGGTTAGCTGGCAATTTATATAACACAAAATATGACCTGAAAGACAGTTTTGCTATAGGACTTTCAGTAGATAATCCCGTCAGGCTACAAGGATTCCACGACAAGAATGTTCTTCTTTTATTTGATGAAGCTCCTGGTATTCCTAAAGAAATTTGGGATACAGTTGAAGGAGCAATGTCAGGCGGAAACTTAAAACGATGGGTTGCGATTGGAAACCCAATTATGCCAGAGGGTGATTTCTATGATTGTTTCTTTGGAAAGAAATCAAACCATTGGAACAAAATTCATATTTCTTGCCTTGATTCTCCAAATGTAAAAGCTGGAGAAGTAGTTGTTCCTGGGCTTGTTGATAAAAAATGGGTTGAGCAGAGAAAAGTTGAATGGGGAGAAGATAGCCCAATTTATAAATCAAAAGTTTTGGGTGAGTTTCCAGACGAGGCATCAGATGTTCTTATTCTTATTAAATGGATTCTTGAAGCACAACATAAGGTCATGGAGGACCATAATGATGAAAGAATACTGGCAGTTGATGTTGCAAGGCATGGCAAAGACAGGACAGTATTTATTGAAATGAATGGCTTTGAAATGAAAGCTGTGAGAACTTTGCAGGGAAAACCTACCAATGAAACAGCTGGGGCGGCTCTTTGGATGGCAAAAGATAGAGGGTTAGAAACTATTATTGTTGACGATACTGGAGTAGGTGGTGGAGTTACAGACATGATTCGTGAAAGAAAACCAGCCGATGTCAGGCTTGTTCCTATAAACTTTTCTCAAAGGCCAGATGATGGTCAACATTTTGCTATGTGGAGAGACGAGGCATGGTGGAGATTAAGGGAATCATTTAGGAATAAAGATTTAAAAATACTTAATCTTGATGAAATTGTAGCAGACCTTTGTGATGTCCATTATACCTATAATAGCAAAGGACAATTAAAGATAGAAACAAAAGAAGAAATGAAATCTCGTGGTAAGAAATCTCCTGACTTTGGAGATGCTTTAGCTATGGCTGTATGGTATTTATCAAGGCCAAGAGTTACAAAAGAAATGTTAATGAAGTTTAAGAACTCGAGCAGTTGGAGAAGGCCGTTAACTCCAGATTTTGTAAGGGCAATAAATTAGGAGGAAAATATGTTTGAACTTAAATCGCCGATTCGTGCACCTAAAGTTGAAATGATAAATATGTTTGGCATGGGAACAGAACCAGCCAATGTTATTGGTATTCCTATTGAAGAACACCCAGAAGGATATATGCCTGATATGGAAATGGTATGCCAATCCGATAATCCTGGCCTTGAAAATCCTTTTAAATCAGAAGCGCAAAGAAAATTCATGTATGCCAAGCATCCTGAAATTGCAAAACGCTGGAGAAAAGAATATGGACCGCAGAAAAATCTTCCTAAAAAGGTAGGAAAATAAAATGAGAAGTAAAAACAACCCATTTAAACAGCCTTTTAAGCAAGATATTTTTAGCCCATCTTCTTCTACAAAAGTAAAAATGCCTAAAATTAAAGGTATGAATTACATGAAAATTCCTACTGTTCCAACTCTAAAAATGAAAAGGAGCAAGTTTATATAATGGCAGAAAATAAAACATTGTTCGGCACAACAATTAGCGACTTAGACCTTGTAATTCAAAGGTATATCCGTTCTGAAAGGTATACACGCATTTATTTTGACAGAGCGAAAACAAATTACAAAACATATAAATGCGTAAAAGATAAGGTTGTCCCATGGAGAAACAACATATTTGTTCCTATGGCAGCAACTATTTGTGATAGCAGGGCAGCTACTGCGGTGCAACACACATTGTCTGTAAAACCATTTGTAGCTTTTGAACCAAGAGAAAGCGGGGATGCAAGAATTGCCAAACAAATAGAAAAAGTAGTTGATTCATTATTGAGCAGAAGAGAAGTTGAGATGGAATTTGAATGGGGAAATTTCTGTTTGCTTTTCTACTTGTATGGCAAAGGGTATATTTCATGTATCCCTAAGTTTAAAAATAAGAATGGGAAAGCCGAATATGCTTATCCAGATATTAAGACTGTTGATTTCTGGGATGTTTACCCAGACCCTTCTGCCAGAAAATTGTCCATGGCAAAATATCTTATTATTAAAGAATGGGATTATATTGATAACATTAAAAAGATGGAACAGATTGGTATTTATAAAAATACTTCAGAAGTAACGCCAGACAACCTTAACAATAGTGAGCATATTCAAGCATTAAAAGATGCTGGCCTTTCACCAGAAGATACTGTTTGTGACCCTAAAACTGGTAGGACGATGATTCTTCATTATTGGGAAGATGGAAATGTTATTAGTGTTGCTGGATTAAGGGTAATCATTAGAAACACAAAAGAACAAAAAGAGCCGCCACTTCCTTACAATCTTCCTATTACTGACTCTGGAATGATTAGCCCTCTTGAGTTTTATCCAAGAGGTTTAGTTGAAAAGAATGTTGAGCTTAATAGGGAAGTAAATATAATCCGTAGTCAGCGTAGAGACTGGATGGAACTTGAAGTTAACAAACCAGCATTAGTTGATATTAACGCCTTTGATGAAGATTCAATGGATAATATTGTTTTTGCTGCTGGGAATCTTATCCCTACGACTAATACCCAAAATGGAATAAATTTTGTAAATGTTCAGCCTCTTACAGCTGAAGCATATAAAGAAGATGAACTGGTTATTAAAGATATGCAGGATGTAAGCGGAGAATATGAATATAGCCGAGGAGTTACTCCTTCAAGAAAAGAAACTGCGACTGGAATTATGCGGCTTCAACAGGCTTCTCGTTCTGGTAGATTTGCTTTAGAGGTAAATGCCCTTAATCAGGCATTGGTTGAAATTGCTTATAAAGTAATGCTTCAAGTTAGAAGGTTTATGCCAAAAGAAAAATACGAAAGGCTTCTTGGAGAACAAGATGCTGGATTTTATAATATTTCTATTGATGATTTGAAAGAACAATACGACCTTATTCCTATGGGTTCTTCTGTTTCTGCTATCAAAGAAGTAAGGGCTGAACAAAGGTTAAAGGCGTGGGATATGATAAGTAAGATTCCTCCTCAAGTAGGTCAGCAAGACCCAGCAGAACCATTTGTAATCAGTTATTATGGTTTGGTTAAATCAATTCTTGAAGATATGGAAATTAAGAATGTCGATGATATTTTAATTAGCATGAAAAAACAACAGCAACAACAGATGCAAGGTCAAGAATCTCAAGAAGAAAGCCCCGTCCAAAAACTTATGAAAGTTCTTAATCCAGAACAGAGAGAGCGATTGATGTCTGAAATACAAAGAAGGATGAACCCGCAACCGCAGGAAGCTCCCGTAGATATTGCGGCAAGTGAAGAAGGAGGCATGGCATGAATAATAACTTAAATCTTATCCCTACAAATGATATAAAAACAGCCATGCTTGAAGAGGCAGAAGTAGCCCAACTCAACTGGGAAAAAATGCGTGAAACAAAAGAACGCATGGAAGCTGATAAGATTATTGAAGTTGGAAGAATATTTGAAGAATTTATAGCCACAAAAGGATGGGAGAAGATTTTGAATTTTATGGCAAACAGAATGAAGATTGAAAACTTTCTTCCAAATGTTGACGAGCCAGATAAAGTTGTTCGTCAGTTACATCATGTTGAAGCATATAAACTCTTGCTTAATCACATCTATGGAGTGATTAACAAGAGAAAGGAATTATTAAAAACAAAGGGAGGTGAAAACGATGAGTGAGCCAACATCCTCAACTGACAATAATATGCCAGTTGAATTAGGTGGTGTTCCAGACATCCAGAGACCTGTTCCTCCAGCAGCCCCTGAAGGAAATGAACCAGGTCCTGGGTCGCAACAGCCGAATCAATTTTCCTTAACAAAGGAAGAATGGGAGAGAGTTAATAAGGAACTTGCTGACACAAAATCTACTTTAACCCAGGTTTCGCAAGAAGCCAGTTATTGGCAGAATTTTGCCCAGCAAATGCAACCTGTTATAAATCAACCAAATTCTTCCCAACAAGGAGCTTCTGATGATGTGTTGTATGACCCCGAAAAAAGGCAAGCCTATATGGAGAATATTGCAATCAATGCTTACATGAAAATGGAGCAAGCAAAGAAGGCCAATAAGTTTAAGTCAGATTTCGAGTCTTACCGAAGGGAAAACCCGCAGGAAGCAGTAGAAATGATGCCTTATATCCAAAAAGCCTACGCAACAAAAACTCCGTATGAATTAGCTTCCTTGGAGTCACATGACGATGCTGTCCAGAAGTTAATCTCCGAGGCGAAGGATATTCGCAAACGAGAAATTGATAAGACTGCCAAAGAAATCCTTGGTGTTATAGCCAACGATTTAGGCATTAACAATGCCAACAATCCTCCAGCAGCGGCGGGAATTGCAGCGACAACAAATTTTGGCAAACCGTCAGGAGGGCCTCCAGTTAATCAAAATCAAGACTCATGGTTCGACGATATAGTCAAATCAGGACCTAAGTCTGCCATGTAGTTAAACGGAGGTAAGTAAAATGGTTACAGTTATCAATGGGACTCGTGGAACTGGGAATATTGAGCAAACCCAGAGAGTGCGTGATGTATCGGACAAAATTTGGCTGCTTGAGCCAGAAGCTGCTCCGTTAACCATGATTCTCTCAAAACTCAATAAAAAGACCAGCTATTCGCCAAAATTTGAGTGGTATGAAGATGTGTTACAACCACATTGGGATGCCATCAATAATGTAGGTGGTTATCTTAGCACAGACACAGTATTGGTTGTAGATAACGAAAGTTATTTCAAAACCGATGATTTGGTGAAAGTGCCGAGAACGGGCGAAATCATGTATGTCGTAAGCGTCAATACTGGTGCTCATACGATTACAGTTCTTAGGGGTTATGGAACGACAGCAGGAGCTGCCTTGGTTGATGACGACCCATTATTGAACCTTGGTAATGCTCTTGAAGAAGGCGATAACGCCTCTGCCGCTATCACAACCAGCTCTGTCCAAAAGTATAACTATTGCCAGGTTTTCAGTAAAACTGTTGACTTAACAGATATTGAAGATGCCAGCAAGTTATATGGTGGACCTGACAGAGCGTATCAGAGGAAAAAGAAAGGTATCGAAATGCTCCGTGACCTTGAAAAGGCTTTCCTTTTTGGTGAGCCCTACGAGGATACTGGCGCAAAAGATTCAACTCTTTCTCATCCTCGTCGTTTGACTGGCGGTCTGTTATATTTTGCTTCTGCCCAGTATACAAGTGCTGGTGGAGCATTGACAGAAGCTAAGTTCAACGAATTCTTGAGAGATGGTTTCCGTTATGGCAGCAAGACAAAATTTATGTTTTGCTCACCGCTGGTCCTATCAGCGATTAACCAGTTCTGCCAGGGTAAAATCCAGGCTGGGACTGGCGATAAAGAGTATGGCACAAATGTGATGACATACTTCTCACCGCATGGGACTGTAAAGCTGGTTAACGAGATTCCGCTCGAAGGAGCAGTCTACGGGGGTTACGGGATTTTAGTCGATATGGCAGAACTAACATATCGCTATATGAACGGTCTGGATATTCAGCTAAGGACTGATATTCAGGGCAACAATGCACATAAGATTCAAGACGAATATTATGGTGCAGTTGGCTTGGAACTCCACAATCCTGAAAAGCATCGTATTCTCAAGGGAGTAACATCCTAAGGGATTGGACAACGCCTGGCTGTGAGGTTATGGCTTACGGCCAGGCCCGTCCATAAATAAACAGGAGGGAAAGAAATGGCTAAGTTTAAGACTCTTAAAGCGTTTGATTATGTTCTTTGTATGGATAGCGACAGTAAATCTGTCAATGTTTTGACCAGAAGGCTTGAGCCTGATTACCATACAAACATAAGGTTTGTTAGGGGAGAATATGAAACTAATGACCCTAAGATTATTGAGTATATTATGAAGCATCCAGATTATGGTCAGGATTTCACATTAGTCCCAGAACATGGTAAAGAATCAGAGGCTCAAAAAGTTGAAAATGAAATCAAGGAAACGCATGATGTTGATGTAGAAAAAGTTATGTCAGTTTCTTAATTTTAAGGGGGAGTGGAGCAATGCAATTAAGTAATTTAATTACCAAAGTAACTAAAAATATTGGCAGGTCCAATATAGATACAGAGGTCACGGGGTGGATAAACGACACACGCCGTGAGCTTGCTCCACTTACCCAATGGGAACATCTTTATAATGTCTGGAGCGGTGCGTTATATAAAACAGTTGTTGGCACAAAAGAATATAGCTTGCCAGACGATTTGCTTTATATATTTGATATTTTTGTTGATGGTATAAAGATGGTCAGAGTCCCAGAATATTTCTTTGATAATATTGAGGACCAAGGGGCTAACGCAATTGGCTCTGGAACTCCTGAATATTATGTTAAAAGAGGACGAAAATACTGGCTAATTCCTATTCCAGACCAGATTTATGACATTGAAATAAGAGGTCAGGTATTACCAGATGATTTGGCTAATCCAACTGATGAAGATTATTTTGCTGAATGGTATCACACAGTTATTATTGATGGCGCAACAGCAAAAGGTTTACTTACTTATGAAGAAGCAGCCAGAGCAGATAAATACCAGCAGAAATTTGAAGCTGGAACATCTGTGATAGTTGGTCAAGATAGGCTAAAAAGACGCAGAGATAAACCATTAACCATAAAAACATGGCGTGATTATGACGCTACAAACTTTAAAAAGATGCTTAATCATTTTAGAGATGATTACGAATAAGGGGGAGAAATAAATGGTATTTGTAAATGAATGGAACGAGACTACGCCAGCAGGGACAGAGACCCCTCGTCTGGGAGACAATAGGATAAGAGAGTTTAAATCAGCCATAAGAGAACGACTTGAAGTTGAGCATTACTTCTATGATGATGAAACTGGTCATACAGATGTTGGCCAACATAAAGCAATTACTATTACTGACGCTCTTAAATCAAGAGGAATATCATTGGTTTCTACCTCGATTGTTACAGAAACATTTGCTGGAGCAGATTCATCAATTGGTTTTTATCTTGAAAAGAAAGTTGCCCTTGGAGTTGCTGGAAATAATATGGGATATGCAGCAGTTGTCAGGGCAGACGATAGTTCAACAGTCCCCATTGGCATTTATTCTTCTTCTTCAATAAAAACTGGAGAAGCTGGTATTGCTTATGGCGGTATGTTTTATGCTGGACATGAAGATGCTGGAGGATTAGTTGCGGCTTATTCAGTATGGGCCAATGCTTATAATTCGCTTCTTGCTTGTGGGTTCTTTGCTTCTGCTACAAGTTCTGCAACTGGTGTTGCTTATGGATTGAAAGCTCAAGTAGCTGGTGGTGGAGATACTAACTGGGGAACTCATGTAACTGTTTCAGGAGCAGCTCAATATGATTATGGATATTATGCTGAAGTAATTGGAGCGAATACAGACCTTTTAGCCGCTGGTGTTTATGCAATAGTTCAAGGAGATTCTCCTAATTCTTGTGCGGTGTTCGGACAATCAATGGCAACTGGAATAGATTCTTTTGCTGGTTGTTTCCAAAATGATGCGGCTACAACTAATCAAGCTGTTGGTTGCTTTGGTCAGTCAATTGGAGCAGGAGTTCTTAATTATGGTATAAAAGGTTTAGCCTATGGAGCTTCAAATAACTATGGTGGATTTTTTGAAGCAACTGATAATGGTGGGGCAGGGAACATCAATTATGGTGTTTATGGAAGTTCTCTTGGTGCTGGAAATGTTAATTATGGTGTTTATGGAAAAGCTGAAAATGGAGTAACTAATTGGGCTGGATTTTTCGAGGGGGATGCTTATTCGTCAAGACATATCATTGGAACTGGAGGAGCTTCTGGAGGTTTTGATAATGCCAATTTAATTGTTTTACATAATGGTGCATTTATTACTTCATTAAATACAATTGGAGCTGCGATTACAGCATTAAGTGTTCCAGCAGTTCCAAACCTACAGGCATTATTTGTTGGGGCAAATCAAGCAGAAGATGGGATAACTTATGGAGTATATTCTAATACTATTATAAGTAAGGCTACTAACGATTATACTGGTTATGGCATAGCTTCTTATATTTCTGGACACCATGATAATGGTTCTTTCCCAAGAAATATTGCTATATATGGTAATGCTACTGGAGGATTTGAAAGTATTGGTGTTTGCGGAGAAGCCCACGATACCAGTGGAAGTAATTCTTATAATATTGGCGTTAAAGGTATCGGTTATACTCGAACATCAACAGCAAATGGCATTGCTATTAAAGCTGAAGCATACGCAAATGCAGCAGGAGATACCGCTGGAAGATATGCAATACAAGCAAGCATAGAAGGGCGTGGTCATTCTGGACCAAATTATGGCGTATGGATTAGCGTTCCTCTTGGAGGAACAAATAATTATGGATTATATATAAGTGCTCATGGAGCTTCTGGTTCGAACTATTCATTATATGGTAGGTCTGGTCAAATGTTAAATCTTGATACTTATAGCAATAATGTTGGAGCTGTAAGAACAATGATGATTAACTCCAGTGGCCTATTTGGCGTTAATACTTCATCTCTCCGTTATAAAGAAAATATTGAAGATATGGAAGATGTTTCTTGGATTTATGAGTTAAGGCCAGTAAGTTATAACAGAAAAGATGACGAATTTAAACGATTGGAATATGGTCTTATTGCCGAAGAAGTAATGAATGTTTGTCCAGTTTTTGTTGAGCTTGATAAAGAAGGTAATCCAGAAAGTATAGAGTATTATAGAATTGTTCCAGTATTATTAAAAGCGATTCAAGAACTTAAAAAAGAAATTGAGGAGTTAAAGAGTGGTAAGTGATTTAAAAGTTTATTCGGCAATGCCTATTTTGGGCGGTCTTAAACTGGACCGACCAGAAGCATTATTGCAAGTAGGAGAATTGCCTGATGATGAAAACTCTGTAATCAGAGATAATATTATTGGAAGGATAAAAGGCTATGTTAAAACATGGCCTGATGCTTTTTACTTTCCACCAAACAGAATTGACCAATTTTCCCAGAACAATGGAAATAATCATGTAATGGTTGGAACGCAAGGAGACATTTGGTATAAAACTGGGACAGCTCCTTGGACTTGCTTAACCCCTACATATACTACAGGAACAATAGATGTCACAAGTGGAAGTCCAAACATCCATGGGAATGGTGGAACAACTTGGCTAACAGAAGCAAAGGCTGGAGACCAGATATTAGTTGATGGAGATACAGATTGGTATGAAGTGCAATCTGTAACAGATGATGATGATATTGTGTTGACTGCAAATTATGCTGGGACTACGCAGATAGGAGCAAATTATACTTTAAGACAGTTATTTGTTGGGACTGACATTGACCATTGGGATTCTGAATATACAACCTTAGTAACTAATGATGATATATCTGTTTGGTGTAATGGCATGAATGACACAATTTATTGGGATGGTTCTTCTGCAACCATGCAACCATTGATTGGTGCGCCAAAAGGTAAGTTTGTTAGAGAATATGAAAACCATTTATTTATCGGTAGACTCGACACAAATCCTCAATGGATTCAATGTTCTGACTTAGGCGACCCCACAAATTGGGCCACAGGAGACGCTTCAATAATACAGTTAGTTCAAACTCCAGACTGGGTAAGCGGATTTGCAATACTTCGCAGGATGCTTGTTGTTTTAAAAGAAAGGTCAATTTGGGGAGTGACTTATCTTGGGACAGGAGAGTTTATTTACAGGACAGAAAAACTGGTTTCTGGCATAGGGTGCATCGCTCCAAAGACAATAATAGAAAAAGAAACAGAGGTGATATTTCTTGGACCAGATAATATTTACAGCTTTAATGGTATCGATGTTGTGCCAATTGGTGATAGTGTTAAGCCCATTCTTAATAACCTAAGTCCGCAGTATAAACCATATTCTTGCGCAATACTTATCGAAGAAAATAAAGAGATAAGATTCGCAGTTCCTTATGGCGGAAGTATAACAAATAATCTGGAATTGATTTATAACTATGATTTAAAAACTTGGACTACAAGCAATTTTACAATTAAGTCTTATGGTTATTACAATCTTTACGAGGATTATACTTGGGACACAATGCCATGGGACGCATGGGAAGATATTCCGTGGGAAAGATGGGATACAATTGCTTTACTTGCAAATTCTCCAATCAATGTTGCTGGCTTATATGATAACTATGTTTATAGCCTCGACGCTTCTTTAAGTAAGGACGGAACTCCTTTTTCTGGATATATCATGTCTGCTCCAATATCAATGGGAAATGCAACCATGGCGAAAAGATTGTTAATGGTTGAACTTTGGACTATTACTGAATCATCTGGAACTCTGGATATGTATATTCAATCATTTGACGGTAACAGCCAAGCATGGAGCGGCCCATATACAATTGATTTAACAGAAAATGACCAGAAGCAAAGAGTTTATGTGGACCTTACTGGCACAGAATTTAAGTTTAAGTTTGAGGGTAATAATCAATTTAGAATTATTGGATTTGTTTGTTATTATCAGGATAAGAGCCAAAGGAAAACAGAGGCATGATAACAAGAATGACAAGAGAAATAATGCTTGAAAAAGAAAAAGAACTAAAAGAACTATTTGAGATGTATTATAAAAAGGCAGCTCCTGAAGGAGACCTTTTAAATAAGGATACATTATTTGCCTTGGTCTTGAATAACATTGAAACAAGAATGATGCTGGTCACTTGGGACAAGGATGAAGATAAAATTGGAGGATTTATTATATTGGAAATAGTCGAAAACAAAATTAAACATCGCAAAGAATGTGTTATCTGGACTATTTTTAATCGTGATGAAGAAATAGGAAAAGAAGTTTTCGATGTTATTGTAGACTCATGGGCAAAAGAAAAGAACGCTGAAGCTGTAGTTATTTATTCTGATGAGCCATTTGCGTTCAACAGATATTTAAAAAGTCTCGGATACAGCATGATTCTTGGTGTATTTGAGAAAAAATTAGGAGGAGATGAATAATATGCCACCAGTATTAGGAGCGATTGGAGCTATAGGCTCTGCACTTGCACCAGCAGCAGGAGCGGTTGGAAGTGCTTTAGGCGGAGTTGGTTCTGCAATAGGGAGTGGATTAGGAGCTATCGGAGGTGCGGCTGGAAGTGCTATTCCAGCAGCAATTGGATTAGGAGGACAATTTCTTGGCGGAGCTGGAAGTGCTATTGGCCAAGCAAATAATTTTCTTCAAACAAATCCTCTTGGACAAGCTCTTGGAAGAACTCTTCCTGGAATGGTTGGACAAGCAGTTTCTCCTCAATCTTATCAGCCTTCTTTAATAGGTGCGCAGAGATATTCAAATCTTTCTCCTAACCAAGCAAGTTTGTTAGATTACACAGTAAGAAATGCTATGCAAACACCCCAAGGTTATCAAGGACAATTTACTGCTGGTCTAAGCCCTCAAGAAAGACAAGCAAATCAGATGGCTGGTCAATTTGCATCTTCAACAAATCAACCATTTGGGTGGTCATCAAACTTTATAAATAGAAATCTTAATGCTCCTCAAGCTGGACTTACATCTCAAGAACAGCAGGGGCTTGGATTTCTTAATCAATATGGTCAAGGCCAATGGGGAGGACAGCAAGCTCAAGGAGCATTAAATCAATTATTTGCAAATCCAGCAGCAGGAATGAGCCAATATGAACAAATGGGATTAGGTGCTTTACAAAATTATGCTAATCGTGGGACTCCTCAAGGTTTACAATCTGCTCAAGATGTTCTTAATAGTCTTATTGGAGGTGGAGTTTCTACTTCTCCTACATGGCAAGCGGCCCAGGGTTCAATACTCCAAACACTTGCTGGACAGGATATAAGTAAATTACCAGCATATCAGGCAGCTATTAACCAATCTAAAATGGCCACAGAAGATGCCATGCAAGCGGCAAGGCAAAGAGCTCAAACATCTGGTATGTTAACTTCTTCTCCAATGCAAGCACAGCTCGCAAGAATTGGTATGCAAGGAGCAGATACTTTAACGCAAAATCTTTATAATATGGCTCAACAAGAAAGACAAAATCAATTAGCTGTATTACCTCAAGCAATTGGAATGGCTCAAACTCAACAGCAACTGCAGCAGAATTTAATTCCTTCGGCATTGCAAATTGCGCAAATGCAAGAGCAAGTTCCACAAAGTACATTATCTGCCTTATTTGGATATGGTGCGTTACCAAGAAGCATCCAGCAAACAGGAATACAAAACCAGATGGGGATGCTTCCACAAATGTATGAAATGGGAGTTGCCCAACAACAAGACCCATTACAAAGAGCCCAAGCAATGATGCAATACGGTTCTTTGCCATACGATAGAATGGCGGCGGAAAGAGGTTATCAAACAAGTCTGCTTGGTCAGGCAATGAATCTTGGACAATTGCAAGATGCAAGAACGCAACAGCAAATGCAAGCTCTTTATGGTGCTGGTGGTTTAGAAAGAGGAATTAACCAAGCTGATTTATCTGCGAGATATAATGATTGGCTAAATTCTCAAGCTCAACAAAGATGGCAAACTCAAATGGGATTAGGCGTTAATCCTTACACATATCAAAATCCACAAGTAATGTATAATCCAGAGCAAGGACAAGGAGTAACAAACTTTTTTGGTGGATTAGGAGATGCTTTTAATTCTGTATTTGGACAATATGGACAACAAGGTGGACAGCAGCAACAAGTGTATTATCCGCCATCACAATATGGAATGGGGCAAGTTCAGTTGCCTTTTAATTATAACGATTTAGGAATAGTCAGAGCATTTTAAGAAGGAGTGATATAAATGGTAGATTACCCAGCAGGATATGAACCGCAAATGGCAAGCATAATGCCTATGAATGTTCCTCCAGGTTTTGTATTAGGACAGGTGTTAAGCGGAGTTTCACAGGCAGGAGATAAGGCCAAAAAAGAAAGAGAAGAAAAAGCACAAAATTTATTGAGTTACTATATGAAAATGGCAGAAATGGGGCAGCAACTCCCTTCTTCTCCAGAACTTGTTCAGGCTTGGGAAACTGCAACTGGTATGCCATATCCAGGACTACAAAGAGCTGGAGAATCTCCAAGGACATTTGACCAATCAATGGGATTTTCTCCGAGGCCAATGACTCAAGTGCCTTCTGGACAAATACCAAGTCTATATAAACCAGAAACTTCAAATATTTTTAGAACAAAAAAAGAACTTGAAAAAGAACTTGGAACTCCACCCGATGGATTTGTTTGGGATATTAAATCTTCCATTGACGCTAAAACTGGCAAGCAGTATTTTTATAGCGGCGGCTTAGCAAGAAAATCTACGGCTGGGAGTAGTAGTTCTATTTATAAACCTTCTCAAATTGAGAATGATATAAGTAAAATAAACACAAGAATAACAACCTTACAAGGTCAAAAGGCTTCTGTTGTAGGCAATCTCTTAATGCCAACTGAAGAAAAAACCAATAGACTAAAAGAGATTGATTCTGAAATGAACGCATTGAGACAGCGAAGAGATGTTCTGGCAAGAGAAATACAAGCTAAGACAGGTAGACCTGTTGGAAGTTTTGGAGTCAACCAGCCTGTGCAAACATACCAGCCAACGCAAGTTGTTTCACAGGAAAGGCAACAAAATGTTGCGCCAAAGAAAAAAGATTCTCTTGGGATTCTATGAGGTGAATAATGTTAACCAGACAAGAGTTTGCCAAGCGCATAAAAACAAAGTATCCAGAATATAAAGACATTAACGATGACATCCTGGTAGAAAAGATAGTCAACAAGTATCCAGAATATAGAGCTGAAGTTGACATGAAACCTATTGGCACATGGATTGGTAAGCCACAACCTGGTTCTCGTCCATTTACTCCAGAAGAACAACAGAAAGCCCAGTCGCAATGGGAAGCACAAAATATTCCTATGCGACCAGAAGATTACATGGAAGCTGCAGCAGTAGGACTTGCCCGTGGAGGAGTCCCTGGGCTTGGATACATGGCAACAAAAGATAATTATGCGGCCAAAAGATTGCCTATAGCAACAATGGCTGGAGAGTTAGCTGGTTCTATACCAACAATGGGATTGGCTGGAAAGATGTTGCCACAGGCAGCAACAATTCCTCAAGCCTTAGCAAAAGGTGGAGCAATTGGTGCTGGATATTCCGCCGCCTATGAAGCTCCTCAAGATAAGCCATTGCAAGAAAAAGCGTTGACCGTTGGATTAAGCACCGCTCTTGGTGCAGTGATAGAAACTTTACCTATACTTCAAAAAATGAGAGAAGGCAAGCAACTTACAGATGCAGAAGTTAAGAAGTTGGCAGGTTCATTGCCACAACAAGGATATGAAGGAGTATTTTTGCCTGAACAACAAAAGATGCTTCCTCCTGGAACTGGTCAAAGATTTACTGCAATGCCAAGACAACTTGGTCAACCAGCAGAAGTTCCTGCTCCATTTGGGACAGTTCCTGGAGCACCAGCTTACGAACAATATGCTGTTAAATTTAGAAGAAATGAAACTCCAGCTGGAATAATTATTGAACAGGCAAAGACATTACCAGATACCCCAAGAGTTCAGCCAGCTGTTATTCAAAATGCAGAACCATCAATCAATATGGTTGAAGTTGCCAGAGCTCCATACTCAACCGTTACAGAACAAATAAAAACAAATCCATCTGCTCCTGGAACAATATCAAAAATGGTAAATTATGCCAAAAGAATATTCTCAAGAACAGGCGGAGCGAGTGAGGCAGTTGATAAAGCAAACGACTTTAGGCTGTTTAATGCTAAAGCGGATTTATTTAGAAGCTCTAAAAACGCAATGGCTACCCAAGAATATCTTAAAAAGAATCCTGGGATGACAGAGCCATTATACAATTATTTGACTGGTCAATCTGCAGTAGAATTATTACCAACAGAATTAAGGCCGCTTGCTCAATCAATGCGCCAAGATGTAGATAATTTATCAAAAATCTTTTTGGAAAATGGAGTCCCTTCTGATAATCTAAGAGTGGTAATAAATAAAAATCTTGGAAGATATTTAGCCAGGTCATATAAGTTGTTTGAAAGTGATAGTTATGCAAATGCTCTTTTAAAAGCAATTGATGACCCCACTGCAAAACTAAGGCCAAAGGTAGATGCCGTAGTAAATTATCTTAAAAAAGACAAGCTGTTTGGACAAATGGCAGATGATGAGATTAGAGGGTATTTAAAAAGCATCGTCGATAAAACAGAGTTTACTTTTCCTTCTTATCTTGGAGGAAGCAAACAAACAACAATCCCGCAAAATCATTTTATTAAACGACTAAATATGCCTAAAGAGTTCAGAGAATTTTATGGAGAAATTAAAGACCCTGTATGGAACTATGTAAACACTATGGGAAACATGACAAAAGTTGCATATAACTCTAAATTCTTGAATGACATATCTAAACTTCCAAATATGCTTTCAGCTGCTCCAACAAGAACTCACACATTCCAATTGCCAACTGGTAAATCATGGGGGGCAATGGCTGGAAAGTATGTTACCCCAGATGTAGGCCAATATTTGGATGAGTTGATGAGCCCAAAGACAAATCCTGTCAGTAAAATGATAGATAGTTTTATTATTAACCCATTTAAGTGGAGCAAAACTGTAGGGAATATCCCAACTCATGGGAGAAACTTTTTTGGAAACACATCCTTTTCAATGTTAGCAGACAACAATATATTAAATCCAGCAAATACAAAATATTATACTCAAGCAATAAAGACTCTTGCTACAAAGAATAAAGGAAACGCCGATGAATGGGAAAAACTTATTCGTCTTGGAATTGTAGATAACCAATTCTTTGGCGGAGAAATACCAAAGATGATGACTGAACTTATCAATGACCCGATTGAATATTCAATGAAAGATGCGATTACTAAAAAAGCTGGTAAGTTATTAACTCCTGGGAAGAAAATAATTAACGCTCTTGGAGAATTATATAATGCAGAGGACCAGGTTTATAGGTTATCTGCATTTTATAAATATGTTGCCAATGGAATGACCCCAGAACAAGCGGCATTAAAAGTTGATAGGTATTTCACAAACTACGCAAAGGCTGCTCCAGTAGTTAAGGCATTAAGAAAGTATCCTTTGCTCGGTCCATTTATTTCTTTTAGAGCAGAGACCGCCAGGATTTATAAGAACGCAATTGAAGATGCAATTGTCGGTAAAAATCCTAAACAGGCAATGGCAGTAATGGCTACAATTTTAGCTCCTTATGCTTTAAAAGAAGCCGCTTCGAGGATATTTAATGTAGATAAAAGTGAAGTTGATAAACTGGAAAAAGTCATGCCAGAATATAGAAGAAATGCGCAGATGGTTTACTGGAGAGACGGGAAAGGAAAACTCAATGCGTTTGACTTAACATATATTCTTCCTGCTGGTGATTATATTCAAGCATTTAACGGGATAAGAAAAGGCGATATGTCTTTTGCAAATCAATTCTTTTTAGATAGTCCTTTAGCAGATACTTATGCCGCAATAAAATATGGCGTTGATTCTCAAGGAAAAGACATAAGAAATAAACTTGACCCAATGGATAGACAAATTTCTGATACTTTAAAAACTCTTATCCCTTCATTGTATATCCCTGGCTTCATGCCAATCCCATCAGCAAGAGGCTTAAAAGCTGGATACTTAGAGGCAAGTCCGTTATCTGGTTATCAGGGGAAAGCATTGATTGAGGCTATTAGCGGCAAGAAAAACAAATATGGAATACAAAGAAGTGTTCCTCAAGAACTTGCTGGGATGACAGGATTTAGGACATGGAAAGTAGAACCAGAGACAGTTGTTACAAGTTATAAAGCTGCTCAAAAAGCTGCTTATAACGATGAACTTCAGAAACTGCGCAATTGGATGAAGCAAAATATGAATGTTCCGCAGTCAATTAAAGATGAGCAAATCAATGATACTAAGAGAAGGATTGAAGTTATCAAAAGAAATATTGAGTTTGCTAATTCGATAAAGATAAAAACCCTTGAACCTTCTACTCCTGGGAACTTCTGGATGATGGAAGAAGAACCAGAAGAAACTACTCAAGGAGCAGAAGAATGAAATTCCACTTCTTATCAATTAACGGAGATGGACTGCCTTTATGCCTAAGATTATATGGCGAAGGGAATGAAGTATCAATCTTTATTAAAGATGAATCAGCAAGAAAAACTCTTTATGAAGGAATTGACGCTATCAAAAAAACTAATTCTCCGTTTGATGGTATTGATAAGGAAACCTATATTGTTGTAGATACTGTAGGGCTTGGAGATATGGCTGACAGGCTAAAAAAACAAGGATATAAAGTATTTGGTGGTGGCGTGTTTAATGATAGGCTTGAACTTGATAGAAAATTTGGTCAACAAATGATGAAGGCCGTAGGAATAAACACCCCAAAATCAATTACTTTTACCAGCTTTGATGATGCTATTGCTGCTGTTATTAAAGATGAAAGCCTATTAGTATTCAAGCCACATAATAATGCAATGTTTACTTATGTTGCTAAAAATAAAAGCGATATGATTAACTATTTAAATTGGATAAAGACAAACAAAATGATATTTGATTTGCAGGAATTTATTGATGGCATTGAAGTTTCAACGGAAGGGTTCTTCAATGGAGAAAAGTTCTTATCACCAATAAATTCAACCATGGAAGAAAAGAAATTTATGTCTGCAAATATTGGACCACAAGTTGGATGTGCTGGTTCTTTAGTCTGGGCCTATGATAGCGAAAAACCAAAGTTATTTTATTCTGGGCTGGCTAAGATGGAGAAGATTTTAAAGTTGCAAAAGTATATTGGGCCAATAGATTTAAACACTATCATCTCAAGAAAAGACGGAAAGATTTATGGTCTTGAATTTACATCTCGTTTTGGATATGACGCAATCTTTGCGTTCCTTGAGTTGATGCAACAAGACCTGGGCAAACTAATTGCCGATTGTTGTGATGGGAATGATGTAGAAATTCTTTGTGATAAACAGAACTACGGAATATCAGTAAGATTAAGTATCCCTCCTTACCCAGCCAATAAAGTTGTTAGCAATGATATATTAAAGAAAGTTAATATGAGTGTTTATGGCAAGCCAGTCATAGAAATAGAACCTTCATTGGGCAGCGTAAATTCTCTATGGTTTATCGATATATTCATTAAAGACGGAGTAATTCTTTGCGCAGGTAATGACGGAATAATTGGAGAGGTAAGCGGTAAAGCAAAATTAGTAAGCGATGCCAGAAAGAATGTCTACCAACTCATTGAGAAGTTGACATTCTGTTCTGATATTCAATATAACATTGACATTGGGAAAAGAGCTGTCCGAGATTTACAAAAACTAAAAGAGCTTTATTTCTTTCCCAAAAGGAGAGAAGTATGACAAAATATGTTCCTCCGCATCCAGTTCCTCGGATAGAGGAAAAAGATGTTCGATTATCGAACACTCTTTGGTATTGGCTAAATGAACTACGAGTATATATCAATGAAGAACTGGCAAAATTACTTGACAGAATGTTCACTAAACTTTCTCTTGATGATAATTTTGACGGACAAATAATAAGCGTTTCCGATACTGGTATTGCTGATACAGAATTTATTGTTTCCCACAATTTAAAAAGAACCCCGAGTAGATTTTTATTGATTGACACTAATGTTGGTGGCAGTCTTTACAAAAGCGGAACAGCGTGGGATTCCGCCAATGTCTATTTTAAATACTCTGGAGCTAATGCGAATGTGAGGGTCTTTATATGGTAGAAGCAGAAACACTTGTTGGATTAACAAAGATGTCTGAACGATTGATGGAACGAGTTGAGAAACTGTGTGAATCAGGATGCACCTTTGGGCAAGTTCAAGCCCAGGAGAGTAAGGATATGACAAGAAGAGTCGGAGATTTAGAAACCAAATTTTGGTGGATAATCGTCCTGGCCTTCACAACCTTAATAGGGATAGCCTTTGATATTGGGCTAAACTTAATGAAGGTTGGCCAGAGTATGGGAAGGATGCCGATTCCCTAACCAAAGGAGTGGTATTTATGGCGAACAAGATATTTTATTTGTATCGTCCAGTGGCTGACAAATATAAAGTGAGCCTACCTTTCGGTAAATATCCAGAATGGATAACAAAAAGATTTGGTTTAAAGAACCATAAGGGCATTGATTTTGCTGTGCCCGTTGGAGTTCCTGTCATGTCTGTTATTGATGGTGTAGTAGTAAAAACAATTTCTGGAGAAGAAGGATATGGCAATTATGTCATTGTAAAGTTTTCTTCTATCGTTGATTACTATGCTTTATATGCGCATCTTAGCAAAATAAAAGTATTTATTGATGATAAGGTTACAAAGGAAACAGTTATTGGATTATCTGGCAATAGCGGATATAGTTCTGGTCCACATTTACATTTTGAGTTAAGAGAAAAACAAAACAGTTCTTCAAACGCTATTGACCCAAGACCGTATATGAAATCGAGGGGGTCGTATGCTTAATGGAACAGCAAACAATAGTGATGACCCTATGCCAGTTATGCGATGTCCCCATTGTGATTGCAGCGTTGACCCAGGGTTACACCACAGATATACCGTTGAACAGTTGGGTTGTTCCACCTGTGGAAGCAAGACCTGTTATCACGCTTGGGGCGAAGAAGATTATAAACGGCATTTATATGAAGTTCATGGTATATCATAAAAATGGGATTTTATTAACATATAAGTTATCATTAAATTAGAAAGGGGAGGTGAACAGAATGGATTTAACAAAATTTATAAGCAGGAAATTACTTGTCGCCATTGTTGGCGCAGCTTATTTTGCTTTAAGTGGAGATGTTAACCAGGCAGTTGCCGTAATTCTTGGATATGTAGGAGTTGAAGGCAGCATTGACCTTGCTAAAATTTTAAAGAAGTAGTTTCCTGGGGAGGTTTCCCTCGCCCACATAAGGGAATGGTTTCCTCCCCTCATTATAATTAAATGGCCCAGGGAATATCAGCTCGCCAAACAAATAAGCAATATTGGTTAAATAACCATCGGGGCTTGATAAACCTGGGCCTCATTATTTTTATGCTTGACAACAGTATGACAAAGTGGTATAATTAGATTCCTGGTGGGCTGAAAGATTTCTACTGTCTCGGGTCAGTAGCGGTTTAGCATCAGTCCGCCAGGGACAAATTAAGTTATAAGTAAAGATGAGGGTTAAGATGCAGAAAAAAATCAACATTGAAAAGATTGTTAATCGACATATTGCTCGGTTAATAAATAGGTTAGAACCTCTTGATATTCCAGACATAGCCAAAGAGACAATAGTAAAAGAGATGTGGTTTCTTTCTAACGACCTCACCGATTATTATGTTAATAGGGAGGTTAAGAATGGACTGGGTTAAAATAAAAGAAAAACATATATTACATACTGGTTTTACTTTGGCAGAAATTGGATGCCTTGTTAAGGCCCAGCTTTTAACTGCACACCTCGAGCGTATGCCAACAGAAAAAGAACTATTTTCAGAGCTTCCAAAGCATACTTTGGACACAGTTCAAAGCAAGCTCGGAGACCAGTCAACAACACTCCGACAGGTGCTCGACAAGGTGTTGGAGGATGTCCGAGCAGTCGTTGACAGGAGATTGGCTAACAAAGCAAGAGTTAAAAAACATAGAGAAAATAAGGAAAAAATAGATGTTGTAACACATTACAGTAATGAACCAGAGAAGAGAAGAGAAGATAAGAGAAGAGAAGATAACATTACCCCCTTACCCCCTACACCTGTTCAATATCTTTTAAACCAATGGAGAAGTAAGAATCGGTTAGAGGCAAGGAATTTAAAATTATCAAACATGGCAGAGGCAGAAATATCTGCAGCTTTAAACAGGGGAATAAAGGCAACTGAAATTGAAAAGATTATATGGGATACAGCTGGAAAAGGAATAAAACCATGGGAATTATTTCAGAGACCATCGAATAAAATCCAAGACCCAAGCGTAGAAGCCATCAATAAAGGCCTGGAAATCGCACGAAAGTATGCAGGTGGCACTCCACCATCAAGCGAACATGAAAAACGCAACAGCGGTCATATTTGTGGCCTTATAGATGATTCTGGTAATGAGTTGGAAGGCATTTTATGATGCACTTTAATGATTTCATGGCAGCATATACAAAACTTTGCATTGCTTACAGCCAACCTGTTAAAGAGTTTCAGGCGCAGGTGTATTACGAACAGTTAAATAGATATACAAAGAAGGAGCTTGATATGGCAATTGCTTATTTAATTGGGGCTTCAAAGTTTTTTCCAAAGGTTGCTGAAATCATTGAAGAAATTAAAGCAATACCTAAATTGCCAGGTGATTTTATACAGATTCAAGCACCTAAAGAAGTCATACCATCCAGGGAAGAAGCGCAAAAAAGATTGCGAGAATTAAGAACTCAACTGGCAAATAAATTAAGCATGGAAAAAGAAAGTGAGGAGGTGAGTGAATGGTAAACCTTGTCTTGTTTTTAGCTTGTGTTTCTCAATTGGCGTGTATTGTTGCGATGTTTTATATTTATAAAAAATATGTTCGTATGGAAAAAGAGTATTGGTTTTATCGTAAAGCATGGGAGATAAAAATTGAATTGGAAAAAATAAATAAGGAGGCTAACAATGTTAAAAGGATTTCTTTGCCCGTCAGACAATCTTCCAATTGAGTTTGATGAGTGCTTAAAAAATGGAGGATGCAGAGCTGGAAATAGATGTTGCTCCCGCTCATCATTGCAACTCATATCACAAGTTAGGCCATTCAATAAAGAAAACCCAAAGTTTTCTACTACACAACTTATCAATGGAACAATGTATGAATTTCTTCGGATTACTCGTAATTATTACGAATCCCCATTTGATTCAGCTTTTAAAATAATCGGGACTCGGGCGCACAAAGGATTAGAAATGCAGAAAGATGAGATGTCTTTGCTTGAAGAAAGATTTGAAGAACAAGATGTTACAGGAACTGCAGATTTTTTAGAGGTAGAAGATGGGATAAACACACTTGGAGACCATAAGGTTTCTGGTTGGTATAAAGTTATGAAAGCAGTTGGATGGAAAGCACAGGAGGTAGAGACAGATGAAGTCTATAAATCAGGAGCAAAAAAAGGACAGAAAAAGAAAAAGAAAATCTATATCAAGGGAGAACCAGACTGCAGAGATTGGGCTCTTCAACTTAATCGTTATCGGATTTATTTTGAAAATGCTGGTTTTAAAGTTGACCGCATTAAAATCGAGTCTATTGTTAGGGACTTTAAAGTGTCCCCCAGAGTTGAAGGAAGATATTTGCTTAATCCAATCGAGTATTTCGACATTGAACGATTGGGTGACAGAGAGGTCCTCGACTATTTTGACAGAAAAAAAGCAGACTTAGAGAAGGCCTTAAAAAATAATTCCTGGTCAGAACCATGCGACGAAACAGAACGCTGGGACGACAGACGCTGCAAATCTTATTGCCCAGTTAATTGGGCTTGTCCATATTATCTTGAAAATATTAAGGAGAAAGAAGATGAAGCAGAAGAACAATAATTATATTGCCAAAAGATATGGCGAGATTCTTCATATTTTTGACCCAGTATTTAAAATAAATTATTATTATTTTGGGTGCAAAAAAGAACAAGATTTCCTAAAAATACTAAAGATAAAATTTAAAATTGATAAAGCACAGCATGATTCCGATGGAGGATTTAATGTTTTTGAGCAGCACGGACAAGAAGTATGTTTTATTTGGGCAAAAAATAACGAGCTTGAAGTTATTGTTCACGAAATATCTCACGCTGTGCATTATGTTCTTGAAACAAGAGGCATACAATTGTCAGAAAAAACAGATGAAATATATTGCTATTTGTCACAATTTTTATTTAGTAATATTTATAAAAATATTAAAAAGGAGATAAAGGGATGATATATTTTTTATTAAGTCTAATATCTATTCTCATTATTGTTATTTTTTCGCACATTCTTTTTCGTAAATTTATTTGGTATCAAAAATTTGCTTGTAAAATTGGATGGCACAGTTATCCAAACTTTGGACATATTCATCACGCAGAAAATGACCCATTAAAATTTTTAACTTTTGCTAAATGTTTATGGTGTGGATATGAAGGACAAATAGATAGTCAGGGAAATTTATTTTAAGGATGTGAAAAAATGGGAGTAGAAAGAGTTGATTATTCGTCTGAAGAAGAGTTTCAATGTGCTTTACAGATGGAAGCAGAGCATGAGCAAGAGATGATGGCAGCACAAGGAGAGGCAGAAGCAATGGCTAAAGCTGAATCCGAATATCAATATCAGCAAGAGCAAGATGCTCAAGCTGAATATGAAGCATCGCAAGGGCCAGAAGGAGAATATTAAATTAAAGGAGGAATAACATGGACGCATGGAATCCAAAAGTAGATAAGCAAGGCAAACTTCATTGGATAAAAGTAAAGAAGATTGAATGGTCAACAGTTTTTCTCGGGACGATGGCAAGTTGCATGGTTCTACAGTTGTTTATAAATATTGTCTTGGTTGGGATGACATCGAGCATGAAGGACCAAGGCGCAGAGTTTAATAGAGGGAAGTTGTATGCCCAGAGTGATGCTTACAGATTTATAAAGAAATCAGACAGGAAACTGGCAGACAAGTATTATAAATTTCTGGAGGTGAGCACATGGCAAAAGTAATAACTATTTCAGAGATAAAGAAGATTGAGGTTGAAAGGAATGGGAAGAAGTATTCAATCTTTGTAAGACTAAAGCCAGATGAAAATGGTGAGTGCCATGATTTGAGCGTGGTTGATATTTGCGGACATAATATTCATCCGCTCCATTTTCAGGAAAGCAAGAAAGTAGTTATTGAAGTAATGGGAGAACTACTTCAACAAGCCAGTTGTTTATTAAAGTGAGGTGATATGAATGGACAACACAAATTATCCAGCCAGGCCGATTAGCGAAGAGGATATAATTTCATCGCAATCATTCCATGAGAGATTAGTTAAAGGAGTAACCTGGAGAACTAAGTGGTTGCTGGCTCGGCTCAAAAAGTTTAACCCAATCTATTTTAAGAAGGAGTATGAACATGATAAAGTTTTACGCCACCCTAAAAAAAACAGCCATCGACGACGAAGGACAAGCGACAGTCACATTAACAGTTCCAGCGTCGGAGTTGCCGATGATAAATCATCTTACTCAATTGACCAGAAAGTTGTTAGTATGTAATATAGACTTGACACCAGAAGAAGGAGGTGGTAGAATATCATACCATGAAGAAAGAGAAGATGATAAAAGTAGCGATAACTCTTCCGAGTTACATGATTCAAGAGATGAAGCGGTCCACGGCGGAAAGCAACTTGAGTCTTGGGATTCGTAGAGCAATAGTATATTATTTGAATAAAATATGGGGAGATAAACATGAAGAATTTATTGGGCATAAAGAACGAAATACTGAAAGAGCTTGAGAATCATACAAGTGTTAATCCTATCAACTCAAAAGAGCTGGAGGGATTATATAATTTATCTGGGTCAGAAGTAAGGGACATAATTAGAGAACTTCGCAGAGATGGTAACATGATAGGTAGCGGAAGCGATAGAGGAAGGCGACAAGGGGGCTACTACATTATCCGAACAATTGATGAATACACAGAAACAAGAACACACATTGTTAATCGTATTATTTCCCTGGCTAATACTGTGCGCAAGATGGATTATGCGGCAAAGATAAAATTTGGAATGACCAAAAGGCAGGAAAATTTATTTGATGAAGATGGAGGTGATGATTTAGACAAGAGCGTGGCTGGGATTATTTAATTTTAAGGAGGAAAAGCGATGAAGATTAGTGAATTGTTGCAAGCGAAAGAGGCCCTTATTAAGATACTGAATATCAAGTTGCCAGTTGAAGAGGCAATTAAAGTTGCCAAGTTTGTTAAGGAAATTGACCCTGAATTGGTAGCTTTTGAAAAGGTTCGTGAATCTATGATTAAAAAACATGGAGAGGAAGAGCCATCAAAAGAAGGACTACCTCCTACTGGCAGATTTAAAGTTAAGCCAGAGAATATGAAGGAATTTGGCGATGAAATGCAGAAAGCATTGGACCAAGAAGTTAAATGCAAACCTCCAGTAATTAGCCTAAAAAATATCAAGGATTCAATTGAGCCGAGATATTTACATGACCTCTCATTTATGATTGTTGAGATGAAATAATAGGAGGATACAATGGCTGAAGAAAATAAATTGGCAAAACAAGATGATGTAGTTCCAGCGTTTGCAATCACAATTGAAGAAGCGCAGAACAGATTAAATCAATTACAGACATTCGTGAAAAGCCAGATGCAAAAAGGCGAAGATTATGGGGAAATACCAGGGATACCCAAGCCTTCTCTATTTAAGCCTGGAGCAGAAAAACTTCTTAATATCTATGGTTTTGGTTTTGAAGTAGAGCAAACTAATAAGATTGAGGACTGGGAGAAAGGGTTTTTCCATTATCAATACAAAGCCAGGATAATTAACAAGCGTAACAACACAGTTATATCAGAATGTGAAGGCTCGGCCAATTCAAAAGAAAAAAAGTTTGCCAGCCAGCACGCATTTTCCATTGTGAATACCCTGCAAAAAATGTCGCAGAAAAGAGCTTTGGTTGGTGCTACATTGGCGGCAACCAGGACATCAGGATTATTTACGCAGGATGTAGAGGATATGGATGCAGCTGATTTGAATGGCAACAAAAAACCTGTCCAGAAATCTTACAACAATGCCAGGACTATTGATGTTGAGGCATCTTCATCAGAGCCTATAAGCCAGGAACAAATTGCGACAGTAAAAAAGTTGGCTGAAGTTGTAGGTTATGATTTAGCTGGTGCATTGCGCAAGCGTGGTAAAAACATTGAAGAGCTTACAAAAACTGATGGCGATAAGCTCACAAACTATCTTAAATCACAGTCAAGAAAGATGGAGGAACGAGGGGAGCTCGTTGACATAAGCGATTATGGAAAGTGATAGGATATATCCAAACAAACGCATACGCATAACTCTTGGCGAAGCTAAAGATTTACGCAAAGTCAAAGAGGCCATCAATCAAATGCGTAGAGTTTGGTTAAAGCCAGGCTATAACGCAGCCGAGGACATGGGATGTTATAACATGGAGAAAAAGATACTCGAATATCTTGCAAAGAAATATGGCTTCAAGATTTCAAGTATTGTCCAGGTTAGGCTTGATGACAGGGAAATAATCTTGAAAGAATTGGAGGTAAAATAATGACAGAAGCAGAGTATTGGAAAGAATGTTTTTCTCGTGCGATGATGTTTGTAAGTAATATCCAGACAAATTTTAATGACCAATACAGGCTAATGGTTGCAGATTTATTAGACGCTGATAAGAGGTATTTAGAGTCTCAACAAAAAATGGAGGAGAAAAAAGTTGAGCAAACAGTTCATAAACAGGGCGGCAAAGGGGAGAAGGATTGAGAATAAGGTTCGTGATATGTGGGCTCTTAGAGGCTGGAGTGCTGACAGGAAAAATCGTCCAGCTTTTGGTGGCCGCAGTCATGCTTCCCCTGATTTATTTGGTTTGTTTGACTGGATTTTTATACGCAAAGATAGATGTTATCTTGTGCAGGTTAAGACAGGCCAATGCCCGCCAGCGATTGTTGATGAGATAGGAAAGTTCCCATATAAATATAAAGAGATATGGACATACAAAGAAAAGACCCGCAGGTTCAAGAGATACAGATGGACGACTGCAGGTCAACTAATTAAGGATTGGGTGATAGAAAATGGCAACTAAATATTTAGCAAAATTAAAGAAGAGCGAGAATAGATATTATGTTTCGGCTCGGTTTGATAAAGAAGGCCAGATGTATTCTGGAATATCTGAAGTGGTAATCGTGAAAGGGAGGATTTTACCAGCTCGCAACCGCAACAGATTTTACTGGCATCATTCTTTAGACGAAAAAATATTAAAGCTGGTAGAAAGTTTCTTACATGAGCCAGTTAAGAGCGATAGTCAAGCTGAAAATGCACAAGGAAGCCAGTCGCAGGACAATAGCATTACTCCCGAGGATAAAGGTAATAGCGAGGTCATTCAAGGTCAAGACGATTGAGCCTTGCGACCTTGAGGGAGAAGCTGTCATGCAATTATTTAGCTTCTTAAAGAAGAAGCACGGCCATTTTACGGATAGTTATTTGTCTCAACTCGCAAAAAGTAGAATTATTGATTATATTCGCAGGGAAGAATTTCATCAGAAGGTTATAAAAAGAATGAGGGACAAGGCTATTATGCTCCTTGCCCCCCATCTTGAAGAAGAAAACTATCTGCAATAGCAAAATAAAAGAGACAATACTACAATAAATCCATAAAATAGGCAGTCAATAAAATCATTCAAGACCTGCCTCCTTTATATCTTTTTTTACATGGTCAACAAGCCATGCGGTAAAAGATAATTCCTTGTCGCACAATAACATCTTCAATGTTTTCCATAACTCTAACGGCAACCTAACAGAAGTCCATTTGTATGGTTTAATTGGTTTGGTTTCTTCCATGGTTAAAATTCACCTTCCTCTTCGCAATCAGACGCATTTATCCCTTCGATAAGGTAATCATCGGTTAAGCTATCTATAAAATCACCCAGTCCACAACGATAAGCCGTTGGGTCAACTTCTTCTAAAACATTGCTGGCATTATATTCAAGATTGCCAATTTTAACAGGGTAATTATCGTCCAGCATTTCCCGATACATTTCCTCGGCTCGCTCTTCGGTTATAATATCTTTACTCATTATTGCCCCTCCCTTTTATCAAGTTCTCGAGCCAGTTCCTGATGATAAACCAAGTCGCTAACTGAATAACAACCGACATCAAAAATCATGCTATCAAGTTCGTTAAACTCTTTTAACAATTTATCTGTAGGAGCTTTTTCAATCTCTTCAAGTTTTATCATAAAACATCATTCCTCCATTGTTCATAATGTTTTTCGCAGACATGGATATTAAGGTCATTATCAGGCCATTCGTCATAGTCGCAGTAATTTTCTTTTTTATCAATAGAAAATACTTTTACTACTGACCGGATATTATACTCGGCTTTTTTTGAGCAGTAATCGCATTTCATAGCGCACCTCCTACGACATCATCAGTTATGAAGTCCAGAGTATCCCATGTAATGCCGAGATTGCAGTCATGGCGATGATGTAATTCACGCAGGACAATCTCCGCCTTGCGCTTGCCTATTTTTATTTTGCGCTCTTTTGCTCTGTCAATAACATCGGCAATACCCCAGATAACATGAAGCTGTTTATATTGGTCAATGTTTTCGTCATCAAGTTTGTAGTATCCTTTAGCCATAATTATTCCTCCTCCCTGAATTTTATGCTTTCTTTTCCGTCTCCGCACCATTTACACAGGCCAATATCTTCGTCATCGGTCATAGCAGGGTAATCGTATTTTTCACCGCAACAACGACACTTGAATTTTTCCATATTCTAAAAACCCCCTTTATCTTAGAATAAGCCGAGCCATATTCTAACTATATCGCAAAATATAATTGTCTCTGATGGTCAACCAATTTTCGTTTATCTTTGCCTAACATTTCCCGATACTCTGCAAGATTGCGACATTCGCACCCGTAAACTGTTAGGCCATAATCAGAATATTTTTCCTTGTTTTGGCATTTATTGATAAACTCTTCTGACGCTTGTATTGCTTGCATGACTTTATTGTCTGATTTTTTCATACTTTTGCCCCCTGTTTTGCTATAACTTTATTGAGTAAATCAGGGAAAGATTTTTCCGCTAACCCTTTGGCAAAATCCTCTTGCTTTTTTGAGGCTCTTTTAACCTCAAGCACGCAAACCCGATAACCAGAGAAGGCTTGACACAATTCGGCCATAACTTTGCCTTGCTCGTTGCGCTCTACTTCAACAGGCGAAACGGATATATAATAGCCTCTCGGGATAACTTGCCCCGTGAAGTAATTCATACCTCCCATATCATAGTAAAACTCGAGCTTGTAAGTTTTTCCGTCAATCTCTTTGTAATCTTTCATGTTATGCCCCCTTCCATTGTTTTAGCAGGGTAATATAGCCCTCAAGCGTGGTTATATTTTGGCGATGATATTCCCTCATGTTTTCTAATCTTGCTCGTTTTTCTTTATTTTTGGCTTTATCAACTGCACTTTTCAGTTTTTCGAGCATTTCCGCCTTGTTTATATAATCAAGTGGTGTTTTTACTTCGATTATGGGATAAGGCGAATAATAACGAGCAATCCCGATGTGTTTTGATGTTGTATTACTATATCCTGTTATATTGATTAAGGAATACTTAACGCCTTTGATGGTGATTATCTTTGCGAGCGGGTAATGGGATCCGTAGCTGTAAAGTGTATTATATTCAAAAAATAAGCTATTGCAACGCCCGCTTGTTTCCTCTTGCTTGTAAAACTTTTCAACTAATTGATGATTATTCATTATGCTATCCTCCAGCCAGAGATTATTTTTTCAACGCTTACTTTCTCGGCCTCAAAATTATTGTCAATCAAAGCGGACATCAAGTCATCGATTATCTTGTCCATTTCGTTGACATCATCGGAAGGTATATAATTAACACAATCATTAAGTAATGAGGCTTTTTTATCGATACGGTTTAGCATTTTAACTGACATAATAATTCCCCCTTTTATTTATTCAAGGAAACGATAACATCGATAACCCGAGCATTAAAGCCATATTTATTCATTAACGCAAACATATAACCCTGCAAAAACTCTTTTGTGTATCTCTTCATAATTCGCCCCCTTTTTTATCGTTTTTTTCGCTTTTTTTCTTTTCAATATCTTCTTTCATAGCATCAATTAGCATTCCAGCTATTACATTGCCCATCTCTAACAAAATTTTAGCTTTTTCTTGTAGCCCAGCTAACTTGATTCTTTCACTCTCACAAAGAGATCTACCAGAGTCTATTTTATCGTTCAGTTTTTCAAACTCTGGTAATAGCTCATTTCTTTTTGCTTTGATAGTATCTAACTCTAATTTCAGCATTTCAATATCTCCGACAAATCTATCATACTTTGTTTTACTCATATTATTTTCTCCTTATTTGTTCATTAACGCCCAAAGATAACCCATCAAAAATTCTCGGCTGTATCTCTTGTTCATATTATCACCCCCTTTGAAAGTAAACTAATTATATCATTATATATGTATAAGTGTCAAGTGATATTTTAGTGTTGTAATACACCGCCCGCTTTTCTCTTTTCCCCCTTCCCCTTATTCGTTTATATTATATATATATCTTAATTAAAAAGTAGTTATAACAAGTAGTTTATATATCTTGTTTATTTATCTTAAGGTTTCCAGGTTATAATCTTAATAAGTCTAATAATCTAAAATATAAGTGAGGTTATCTAAGAATTGACTGACTTAAACTCTTTAACTAAGGCTGAATTGCTCGTTGACGAATACCTTAACAACGGCTTTTGTAAATATAAGGCCATAATGAAAATATACGGCTATGATGAGAATAAGGCCAAGTCATCAGTTAAGGTTATCTTTGATGGACGCAAGGTTAAAGAGATCCTGGCCAGAGTATCCACCAAGTTAGACATAACCCTTGATTATCTCGAGCAAGCACTACGCCAAGAGATTGACTACATACCCCCCAAACCTACAGCTTCTCATAGGCAAGCAAGGATTAACGCCATACAAACAGCCATGAGATTAAAACGCTTTGATAAGACAAGCGGAGCTATTGACCTTGACTCGTTGTTCAATGAAGTAGCTAATCAGGAATTATCCACACCCATTGAAAATAAGCCTGTGGATAACTTACCCATGAAGCCAGAGGGGGGGGTGGGGGTGTCACCAATGACCCCATCTATACGGGATGAAAAATCTAAAATTGAGGATAATGGGTATAAGAGATTTGATATAAAGGAATTAAAGAGGATTACAGAGCCTTTGAGTGCAGAGATGGCAGGTATACCCGAATTGAATTAAAACGCTTAACCTGGGTAAAGCCAGGTGGCAATAAGAAGAGATTAAAGAGGAGGAGAGGAAGAAATGCAGTTTAACATGAATTACAAGCCAGAGTGTTCGGAGGTAGATGAGACGGGAGCGGATAAGTATTATGGGTTTATGAATTTTGATGGGAGCGGGTATATTTTGAAAGAGATAGCGAATATGGATGGGACGAAGAGTTATAGGTATTGCAGGACCACGAGTGGGGATTTTGCTGGGAGTTGGACAGGAAGGGCTGGGTTGACTTATGGAACATACGCCGCAGTATTTGGCGGATAATCAGGAGGTAAACAAACATGGTTGAGAGAGCGGCATTAAACCCTTTTCAAGGGGAGTTGCAGAAGTTAAACGACATAACAGGGTATTTAAACCTGAAGGGTGTGATTGATTGCAGCGGGAATCCGAACTATCCTGCTGGGACTGCTGGTGATTTTTATGTGGTTTCAGTAGCTGGGAAGATAGGAGGAGCTTCGGGTTTAGATGTTTATGTTAAGGATTTGATACTGTGTATTACAGATAACGCTGGTGGAGACCAGGCTGCAGTTGGGGATAAGTGGGATATTATTCCTGGTGGAGGAGACGAGATTCATTATGACCCTGGAACACCGAATAATGCAATTCTTAAAAAGACTGGTGCAATCACAGCTGGAGACATCACAGCAACTCCTCCTTATGGAGTCCCTGAATCATTGATTATCCCTAACGATGAAATCTTAACTTTTACCAATGACTCATCTTCACATGAAGTAGGGGAAACTTTACTCGGGGCAAACTTTAACTGGACCATGACCAGAAACCTCGAAGCCAATACATCTCAAGCAGTATCTGGAGCAACTCTTGATGGCAGCCCTGTAAGTGTTACTCCTGGAACTGTAAGAACCCTTGCTGGAACTTTCGGTGCTGGATTAAACCCAGCTGATTATGCGGCATACTCATATACTTTGAATACTGTTGGCGATGACGGATTCGCTGATTCAGCATCAACTTCAATATTATTCAGATGGAAAAGATACTGGGGAGTCTGGAATGTTACTGGTGCTGGCGGAAGTGTGCCAACAGATGCTGAAATCGTTGCTGCTTTCTCTGGTGAATATGGCACAAGCAAACCTGTAACCAAAACATTCAATGCCTCTGCGCCAACTCCTCCTTATAACCTTGTCTTTGCTTGGCCTTTATCATGGGGTTTACCAGTCCAAACAAAAATTGGAGGACTCGATTTTACTGATTATACTTCTGCCACTATCGTTAGCTTTGTTAACGCTTCTGGCGGAACAACTGATTATTATGTGATTTATACCAATAACCAAACCAGTGACGCAGCTGTCACCTGGCAAATAGTGTCATAGGAGGAATAAAAAATGGTCAGAATACCTGGAACAAATGTCTTAGGAAAAATTGCCCCGTTCGATACAGCAGATACTTACCCTACTCATGTGGACATTTATGGAAAGGGTGGATTCCGTGTTGTCGCTGATAACACCGAAAGAAATGCAATATCCACCGACCGCTGCACAGCAGGTATGTTTGTCCATGTCCTGTCCTCTGGTATAACCTATGTCCTTAAATCTGGCTTCCATACCCCTCTCGTTGATGGCGATTTTGATATAGCCATATCTCCTTCAGGCGGAAACGATTGGTCAAGAAGCAGCGTAGATAATAGCCTTACCCAAGCATATCCAGGAGATAAAGTTGTCCTTAAAGATGCCTCAAGCAATATTAAAACAGAAATGTATGCACAGCAATTCGGTAGTAACTTAATTGGCTATGATGGCAGTGACCCTACTGTAAATATGACTGGTGTTGGCTCTTATTACACACAAGGATTGTTCGGCTCTTTCAGGACTCCTTATGGAATCAAAACAAACTTTGCACAAAATCCGTCTTTTGAACATTATTCTGAAATATTTATCAATTTCAATAACTGGGGTTGCCATATTGAAATGGGTGAATATCCAACAATATTTGCATCAACTGATTCATACGATGGAACTTATGCTTGTGAACTTAGGCCAAATGGAGACCATACTCAAGTAGACCAGGTAATTCCAACAACTGAAACTTTATTTACACTCGACGATTGGTTGTTCTCAATGGGAGAAGTATTTGACCCAGCATATTATCCAACAAGAACTGGAGATGCCCATGGTGGAAGTTATGCCGTCCAATTTAATGGAGCTCCTGGGAATATGTCACTACTTGCACAGTCATACACAGGACTTACTCCAACTGATTCTTATACCTGCAGCTTCTGGGCAAAAGGTGACGGAGTTGAAACCATCCAAATAGCTTATCTGTATGAAGATAGTGGAATGTATTGCTGGAATTTCACTGGACCACTATCTGGGACTTGGTCTCCAGCTGATATTGAAACTGAACATTTACTTAATGGAAACTTTGAATCGTGGACTCTTGGACTCCCAGATAACTGGAATACTATGGCTACTGGACCTGGAACTCCTACTTATACCCAAGAACTTGTTAAGGTTCATGGAGGAACTTCATCTTGTAAAATTACTGGAGATGCAGGAACTGCTGGCATGGTACTACAAGCAATAACTGGTTTAAGTTCTGGCGAAGAAGTATCTGCTTCAGTTTGGATTGCTGGTGATATTGGCTCTGAACACGCAAGCGTTGTATTCTTAGACCAATCATCATCTTTTATTTGGAACTTTACTACACAAAGTTGGGATGCCTTTATGGGCTCTCCAACTGCAGACCAACAGATTGAAAGAACCCTTACAACTTCTTGGGAAGAAGTGGAAACTGATGTAGATGCTTATACAGATGGAAGTTTGATGATAGGCATTGTCGGAGACAACACTGGCTCTATTTATGTTGATGACGCTTCTTTATTAACAATTTTAAGAGGCCCTCAACCAGACCAGATTTATACTGTTACACCAGCCACAACTTATACTCAATACACAACTCCATCTCCACAAGTTGTAGTCCCTGCTGGAGGAGAATTTACACTTGGATTTATTTCATTCTCAAGTGTTCCAATTGTTGATGATATCCAATTATTGCTTGGAGGAACTACTCCAGATATTGCAGTTAATGGGGGCTGCGAAGATTGGACATCTGCTTATGCTCCTCATGTGTTTTCTTTATATGCAAAGAATGTAACTGAACCAACAGGGACAATAAGGATAGGATTTAAAACAGGACCATTTGGACCACTTGGAGAACTTCAATATGACTGGGATGATAATACCTGGAAAGAACGAGATTCAGAATCAATCGTCCAAAATTCATACGAAATAACAATATCTGGAACTTCTTATGCACGATATAATGCACCAGCAATAACACCTCCTACTGGATATGATGGAGTGATAGTTGAGATAAGCGCAGAAGAAGATAATAATATCATTGTCGATGCTGCCCAATTTGAAATTGGAAGTGCGCCATCAGTTTATGTTGAAAGTGGAACTCCAAATTTATTGCATAACTCTTCATTTGAAAGATTCTATAATTACTTGCCTTATTTCTGGGAGATACAAGGACTTCCTTTTCCAGCATTAAACACTCAAGAATCTTCTGTTAAACTTGAAAATTCTTCAGATGCCTGGGATGGAAACTGTGCAATTAAATTTACCAATGATTCTTTTGGTAATCCATTGTTTGTCATAACTTCATTAAGAACAGCTTTTGATGAAATATTGACAGTTACATATAGAGCCAAAGGAGATGTTGGCGGAGAAAGATGCTGTATGGCATTTGGTCGTGGAAGTTCAGAAGAAAATGAGGGTGGACCGACAGAACTTTGGGATTTTGTAAATAAACAATGGGTTTCTTTCTCTGGTTTTCCTCCAGAAATTATCTGGGCAGAAACATTAACTACTTCTTACCAGGAATTTAGTTCTACCATAAAACTTGAAGAAGGACTTTATTCTTACTATTTTGTAAATGTTCTTGGAAACTGGCCAACAGCTGGAATAACAGGAAGAGAAAATGAAGTATTTTATTTCGATGGATTCCAATTTGATGTTGGGAATAAAGCAATGCCATTTAATATCAATGGAAGGAGCAACATACTTGAAAACCCTTCTTTTGAGGATTATCAATCTTCTCCATCTCTATCATTTGATAATTGGGAAACATTTGACCCATCAACTGGCTCTGGAATAATAGAGGTTTCCAGTGATGCTGAAGATAGGAATACAGCAGTAAAAGCAACCGTTGATGGCTCTGGTAATATAATTGGTCTATACCAAGATGTTACTGGCTTGAATCCAGGATTTATTTATTGTTTGTCTGTTTATGCCAAAGGCTCTGGTGCTCCTGGCCAATTTGTTTACATGGCGTTTTCAGATGGAGACGATAAATATTATAATTTAAGTGCTGGAACTTGGGATACTGTCGTAGGTCCTCCAACAGCAAATTATGTTATTGGCTGGGAAATTGGTGGAACTTATGAGAGAAAATCAGAAAATTGCTACGCTCCAGAAAATGGGACAATCAGAGTAAACATATTTGCTGGGTTTGATATTTCAACTGCCAACAATGTTATTTATTTTGATGCAGCTCAATTAGAAGCTGCAGATGCACCAACTACTTTCCAATACCGTAGCCTTGAAGAGCCCGCCATGATTTTGCCAACTGTTATTGCAGCTAAAGCATCAGATTTAAACAAGAACGATATTGTCACTGGGTTGTTGTTTGCAAGCCAGGATTTAATCGGGCCAATGACAATGGGAGACGGAGAATTTATAAATTATTCGAGCGTTGATATTGGCGATAGCGTATTTACTTTTAGAGATAATAATATCAGTGCTTTATACCTTTCAAGATATTCAGATGGTTATTATAGGCTCTCTTTACCAGGCGATATTTTAATCGCAGAAACTGGCGGAATATATTTTGGCAGCATTTCAAATTATATTAAGAGAGTTACTTCTCCTGCAACAAGACTTGAAATTTCTGATAATGTTTATATGGCTGGAAATTTAACTGTTAATGGTTCAATATCTGGCGGTTCATTCAACATTTCTTCTCTTCATCTTACTGGAAATTTAGATGTTGATGGGAATACAACGCTTGGAAGTATTTCTGGCATGGGAACTTTGACAGTAAACAATATTCCAACATTTAATACTTCGTCAACATTTAAAGGAACATTGAGTTTTGATTTTTCACCAATAACAGGAGTAGATGGATATATTACAAGTGCATATAATGCTATTACTGGAGTTTATTTTTATGCGTCTGAAGCAGTTTACAATAGAACTGTAATGATGTATTTGAAAGATTCTGGAACTGGTGGATTTGCAATATTAAATAATTCAAGTGGCGATAAATGGGTTGATATTGCTGACACAGGAATTACGCTTAAATATGGGGCAACTACAACTGGATATTGGAATTATAACCAGGGAGAATTAACTCTTTCTGGATTGTCTGCAAACGCCGCATTGACCATCCAAAACTTAATGACTTCTGGTCCAAGAACTGGTATTAGTATTTCATTAAGCAATTTAGCACTTAATGATACTCTTGTTGGTAATAACATAACTCTTACAGCCAATAACCCTTCAGTAGCTTCAATAACTGGTAATTTAATTACTATCATAGATAATTCTTCTTCAATAAATAATAATTCTCAATTTATAACATTCCAAGAAAATGGAACAAATGCTGTAAATAAAGGGTTAAATATAACTGGTAATATAAGACAGTCACTTTCTTCGTCAATAACAACAACTCAAGCTGGTTCATATTACATTGTTCATGGAAATATTACTGATAGTGCAAATGGTGGAGAAATTTATGGAGCATATTTCTATTTAACCGATAATACTACAAGCACAAATCATCTTGACACAATGAAGATATTAACAGGAACTCTTATACCAAGAGATGACGCTTATATTGAAGGTATTCATCTTAATAATGGCGGCTCAACAAGTATAACTGGCCATGCAATTAGAATCCTTGGTTATTGGCAGTATGGTTTATCTCTTGCCGGAGATTTTGCAAGGATGTTAAATCTTTCTGGAACTGGTTCTCTTTATGCGATGTATATTGTGGACCAGCCTAAGAATGGTATTTACCTCGAAAACTGCGGAAGTTCTGATACGGCAGCTTATGGTATTTGGGTAAAATCAAGAGGAGAAACAAATGTAGATTATTTAGGAACAAGCGGAGCTGGCATATATTCAGAAGCAACTGCTGCAACTGGAGTTGCTGGTGTATTTGTTAATAGCAATGCGTCTCCAACTTCTGGATATGCTATTTACGGAAAATCTGCAGATGTTGTAGCAATCTTTACAAGAGATGATGCTACATCAGACAACATTAAAGATGTCTTGATAATCAATGCCATGACTACTGGGACTGTGGCTCAAAGTCTTGGCGCAGCACTTGTATTCAATATTGAAAATACTGCTGGCGATTCTGAAAGGGCACTTGAAATAAATGTCGCCTGGGATGACCCAATTGCAGCATCAAAGACATCAACAATTGTAATCAATAGATACCAGGCTGGTTCTTTATTTAATGCTTTCTCTTCAACTGAAGCTACAACTTCAATTGGGATGATTGATAACCAATCAGAAGCATTTAAACTTGTCCAGGGTTCAAATGTATTTATCTCTGCAACAACAACTAATGACGCTGAAAGAGTTAATGTGTTTGAAAACCAAATCCCAGTTAATAGTAGACAAATTACAATTAACCAACTTCCTTCTTCTGGAACAAAATATTTCTGGAATATGGATGCAGAATCAGCGCAAGGCGCAGGAACTTATGTAGGAACTAAATATGGTGGGATAGATATTACAGTTGTCGGTGAAATTGGAATGGCCAATGATGCGGTTGGCTCTTCAAGGGCAGTTGATTTTGATGGCACAAATGATTACGCATATTCTTCAGATGCTAACCTTGGTTGGACTGGAGATGGAACA
>CAZUZI010000009.1:0-8066 GCA_964625015.1 uncultured Candidatus Saccharibacteria bacterium
CTGGGTTCAGACCGTCGTGAGCCAGGTCGGTCTCTATCCGGTATGGGCGTTGTATGTTTGAGGGAATTGACCCTTAGTACGAAAGGATCAGGGTGCGGTAACCTCTAGTGTACCAGCTGTTCTACCAAGAGCATTGCTGGGTAGCTATGTTGTTTTAGGATAAGCACTGAAAGCATATAAGTGCGAAACCTTTCCCAAGATTAGACATACTTACATAGCTTGGCTATGTGGAAGGTCCGTGGGAGACTACCACGTTGATAGGCTCTAGGTATAAGTGCAGTAATGCATTGAGCCGAGGAGTACTAATAGACCAAAAGCTTCATAATTCTTACTATCTATTCAGTTTCGAGTGTGAGAACACTCTTCGCTCTTTAGAATTAAAAAGTCCTGATGATTATAACTAGTAATAGCTGTAATCGTCGGGCGATAGAAATTAGATATTTGATTTTTATCGCCTGGCGGTTGTAGCGGAGCGGAACTACCTGATCTCCATCCCGAACTCAGAAGTAAAACGTTCCAGCGCCGAAAATACTTGGACCTTTGGTCCTGGGAAGATAGGTCATTGCCAGGATTTTTTGAATTTGAAAACCCAGCTGTAATAGCTGGGTTTATTTTTATATAGGACTACCTGTGCACGGCCTGCCTCTTGCTTCCTGTTACAAGAAGATACCTGTATATGGTTAATTTCTTGTTGTGTAATCACTTCGTAACATTTGTCTTAATTTGCTGATATTTTTAGCTCATGTCCTGTATCTCTAAACATTAAACTTCTTGTACGAGAGGATATGGAGATCTGTATTATGTTCTTAATACATGTAATTCTCTAGTACAAAGAATTTACCCATAGGTTTGTACTTTACACCCTTTTGTTTGCAATTTTAGTATTGATTCAATATGTGATATCCTAATATTAGGATATCGGCTATGGGGTATATATAATTTTGAAAAACATACACAGATGAATGAGAAATTTTCAGTAGTTGTTGAAGGAGGCGATCAAGTTGGTAAGGGAGATGCTGTATGTAATCTCTCCCGTGAACTTTCAAATGAAGGGTATGATGTGTGTGTTGTTTCTTTCCCATGCTATGCGACTCCGATAGGGAATGCTGTTAGAGAAGTTTTAACTAAGGACACATTCTTGAAATTAGGTTTTGATCCTGATGAAGAGATGTCTTGTAAAATGGCACTTTTTGCTCTGAATAGGCTTGAAGTATTAAATACCATTCTTCAAAGTGGTGAAAATACTCTTTACATATGTGACAGGGGACCTTTCAGTAATGCTCTCACGATTGCATACGGTATCGTGCAGGGTCGTGTAGATGCTTCAAAGATTGATTCTTTTGTAGACGAAGCTCTTTTACTCGATTCGTTCTTTAGAAAGAGTATGAATTCAGATGATTGTGTAATTAAGTTAAGTAATACTAATCGTAAGTGGTCAGGTGTTAGAGAGGATGCAGATTTACACGAAAGAACCGATGTACAAGAGCTTAGTGAAGGTATATATGAGGTATTTTCAGAAAGACTTTCTTCTGGTTGGGCAGATATTGTTACTAGAGATTCTAATGGTTGGAAATCTAGAGATGATATTCTTTCTGCTACATCAAATTTTGTGAAATCTAAGATTAAATTAGCTTCTACAGAGACTGCTAAGATCCCTATTTATCTTTCTCCGTCTGATATGCTCTCTGATTTGTATCTTGGCTCTGTATTGCCTTCTGATTCGCTTGATCTGTTCACTACTGCATTGAAAGTAAATGACAAGATTGGAATGTATGATTCAAGTGGTATAATTGCAAGCAGTGTAGTTCATTCTTTCGAGGAGATTAAATGGTACAATGAAGAGATTAGGGGAGCTGTAAGAGAAATATTGGAAAAGAATCCCGGTATTAATATTGTTTTAGAGGACTTGTATGGAGAGGGGTTTGTAATTAAACTTCTTAGATCAATTTATGACTAATAGGGTAGATATCGCTAATAGATTACTTCTTGAAGTCAAAAAAATATTCCCCAATGCTAGAACGGAGCTTGTTAATTGGTCTACACCATTCCAATTCCTTGTATGTATAGTTCTTTCTGCACAAACAACTGATAGGCAGGTAAACAAGGTAACGGGAGAACTTTTTTCTAAATACCCAACAGCGAAGAAACTCTCAGAAGCTAAACTTAATGATATCAAAGATACCGTCCGGGGTATTAATTACTTTAATACAAAGGCTAGGCATATAGTTGAGATCGCAAAAGTTTTGGATATCGAGTATCAGGGTGAGCCCCCTAAGAGCCTCTCTGCACTTCTTAAATTGCCTGGTGTTGGATACAAGACAGCAAATGTATTTCTAAATGACTTGTACAAAGCAAATCAAGGAATTGCAGTTGATACTCACGTTCTTAGGGTTGCAAGATCTTACGGTCTAACAAAGAATACAGATCCTACGAAGGTATCTCATGATCTTGAAAAGATATATAGGAAGGAGGATTGGTATTTAGTTAATTCCCTCTTTGTTCTCTACGGTAGATATATTCTTAAAGCAAAGAAACCTGATATGGAAAAAGTTGTACTTAAAGAATATATAATATAGAGTCTACATAGTTAATTTTTGACATCTTCATATATGATAGGGCAAGAATCTTCATCAAAAGATCCAATAGAAAAGAAAACAGATTTCACTCTAGAAGAAGTTGTATCTATGGCAACAACAGGTTTCGAGAATTTAGGTATTGTAGGGGTATGCAAAACCTTTAAAATAAATGCACCATACAATGGTGTAAAAGCCTTGGGGCAACCAGATCTCTCTTACTTTCCAGATGAAGAAATCGAGGGAATGAAAATTTCAGAAGCACATTCCATATATTCAGTGGTTGAATTCCAAGGCGAAGATAAAAACTTTTTACTTAAACATATGAGATTTAATAGTGCATATTTCCCAACGGAGATGAAAACTCGTCTAAATATTGAGATGTCCAGGATTCCTGAATTTAGAGGTGATTTCAGGAGTGTGCTAGATAAGATGAAACCAGTACCTGCAGAAACTATAACTATTAACCATCTTGGTCGTCTTCTCACATATGCAAAATATACAAATGGAGCAGTCAAGTTGCATGGATCTAAGATATACAATGAGGATTCGAAACTTTCCCAGGATGCATTGAGGGATCCAGTCCTTACGTTGGCACAGTTTGATGCGATAGCAGGGGAAATAATGAAAGTTGTATATTCTGGTAAATAGGTCTTCACTTTAAATCTTGCACTAAAAGTATATGGAGTGATATAATCCTTTCTGCAGTACATTAATTTAGTAGTATGTATGTAATACTGCTGATTCATACATCACCATAAGGAATATATATGGTAAAAACAAAGACAGAGAATGCAGACAAAGCTTTGTATTCACAGCTAGATCAATTTCTAGCAGACAGTTCACACAAGATAAAACAACTCTCAAGAGGAGATATCGTAGAAGGAGATATCGTAGACATCAATAACGGTGTTGTAATTGTTGATGTTGGATATAAGTCAGAGGGAGTAGTTGCTGGTAGAGAGTTAAAAAGCGATACAATGGATTGGACAACTCTTAAGAAAGGAGACAAAATTCTTGTATATGTTGTAAAACCAGAAGATGATAAAGGACAATTAGTACTTTCCATAAGAAGAACACAACAAGCAAGTGCATGGCTCTCACTTGAGAATGCAAGAAAGAACAATGAAGTTGTAGAAGCTGTAGTTGTTGAGTCTAACAATGGAGGTTTAATAGTTGAAATTGGTAAAGGGATTAGAGGCTTCATACCAACATCCCAACTTGATGCAACAAGAGTATATGCAAACGGAGTAAGACAAGTAGGTAAAGATATATCTTCAAGAGTACAGAAGAGATTAAACTCACTAATTGGTGAGGAAATAAAGACAAGAATAATTGAATTAGATAGAGAAAAGAATAGAATAATACTTTCTGAAAAGATGGTAACCCAAGCTAGAGATCTTGAAAAGAGAGCTCAAACACTTAAGAAGGTAAAAGAGGGTGATGTACTTGAAGGTACCGTTTCTGGAATTACACCATTCGGTATATTCGTAAATGCACAAGGACTTGAAGGATTGGTACACCTCTCTGAACTCTCATGGGATAAGGTTGAGGACATCGGTGCAATATATTCAGTAGGAGATAAGGTTCAAGTTATGGTAATTGGTCTTTCTGATGGTGGAAAGAGAGTTGCATATAGTGTGAAGAGATTACAGCAAGATCCATGGGCACAGGCAATCTCTAGATTTAAAGTTGGAGATGTTGTTGACGGTGAGGTACAAAAAGTTGTTCCTTACGGCGCATTTGTAAGAATAGGGGAAGGCCTAAACGGTTTGATACATATCTCTGAACTTTCAGATAAACTTGTTAAGAATCCAGAGGATATTGTAAAGGCAGGACAGAGTGTAAAAGTAAAAATCCTTTCGATATCATCTACAGAGAGACACTTAGGTTTAAGTCTTAAAGCTGCATCAGAGAAATCGTCAAACAAATTAAGTAAAGAAGAACTTTCCGAAGCTATCGATACAGCTATAGAGGAAGAAGCATAGTAATTTTGTTTCTTGAATTAGAGGGAATCGCCTTTTTAGGCGATTCTTTTTTACTTTACATATTTGATATAATTGAGTATGAAAAGAATAACTAAATCACACATATTTTCAAGACTAAGTAACAATGCAAGAATTGCATTTAGGAATGCCTCTATGATTGCTGATCACCTAAAGAGTAAGTATGTTCAGCCAGAACATATACTCATTGGTATCCTTCTTAATGAGAATGCATTGGCAACGAAAACAGTTTTAGCAATGGGACTTAACATACCAGATATATTAAACAAGGCACTCGGTGTGTCTCCATTAGATATTGTATCTGATGTAAATATCCCAAGAGAGCTAAGATTCTCTAAAGGTTCTCAAAATGTTTTGAGGAAAGCATTTGATTGGTCTCAGAAATATGCTCATGTATATGTCGGAACTGAACATCTAATGATGGCAATATTAGAATCGTCAGACCTCTTTATAAAAGATCTAGAGAAATACGGGCTAGATGAAAAGACCTTCCAAAAGCAAGTAGGAGAGTATGCAACATACCCATTGGGTGTACTTGCTAAGCCAGATGTACCAGGTATGAGTTCTCGGCAGAATACTTTACTTGATGTAATAGGTAGAGATTTTGTTCAGCTTGCAAGAGACGGTAAGCTAGACCCTCTTGTAGGTAGAGAGGAAGAGTTAAACAATATTGTAAAAATACTTAGCAGGAGAAAGAAGAACAATCCAATTGTTGTAGGAGATGCTGGAGTAGGGAAAACTGTTCTCATTGAAGGACTTGCTCAAAAGATAGCAGACGGTAAAGTACCACCATCTCTAAAAGACATGCGTATAGTTTCTCTAGATGTCGCAAGCATCATGGCAGGTAGTAAGATGAGGGGTGATGTTGAAGAGAAAGTCTTGGAGATTGTTAGTGATGTAGTAGAATCAACGAACACAATACTTTTCATAGATGAAATTCATACAATACTTACATCTGGAATGCCAGGCGGAAATTCAGAAATAGCTTCAATACTTAAGCCTGCACTTCTAAGAGATGATTTTAGATGTATAGGGGCAACAACAACAGATGAATACTCTGCATACTTTGAGACAGATAACGCGCTTGCTAGGAGATTTCAGCCAATATTTCTTAAAGAACCAACATTAGATCAAACAGTACAAATACTTAAAAATTTAAGACCAATACTTGAAGCACATCATAGCGTAAATATTAGTGATGATGCTGTAATGCTCTCTGTTACACTCTCTGATAGATATGTATCTGATAGGTATTTACCAGATAAGGCGATAGATCTTCTTGATGAAGCTAGCGCAACGAAAAGACTTTCTTTAGAGGGTGAATATGAAGAGATCTCTTCTCTAACCTCTAAGCTAAGAGGTGTTCAAAATGCAAAAGAAGAGAATATTGTTAAAGGAAGAATGGAGCACGCTGCAGATCTTAAAACGGAAGAGGTTGCACTACAAAGAAAAATATCAGCATTAGAAATAGAAAGAGAAAAAAAGAAAAAGAGAAAGAGTAGTACTGTTAACTCTGAGGATGTACGAAGAGTTGTCTCTGAATGGACAGGTATCCCTCTTAACACATTAGGATCCCAGGAGAAGAGCTCCCTGCTTAAATTAGAAGACAAACTTAATACTTCCGTTATCGGCCAGAAAGAAGCTGTACAAGGAGTTGTATCAGCCATTAAGAGGGCACGTACAGGTATATCAGATGAAGATAGGCCATGGGCATCATTCCTTTTTCTTGGTCCAACAGGTGTAGGAAAGACAGAATTAGCAAAGGTATTAGCAAGAGAGCTCTTCGGTAACGAAGAGAAGCTAATACAAATAGATATGAGTGAAATGATGGAAATGCATAGCGTATCTAAACTGATCGGATCACCACCAGGATATGTTGGATACCAAGAGGGCGGTTGGCTTACAGAAAAGGTTCGTAGAAATCCTCATAGTGTAATACTTTTTGATGAAATAGAGAAAGCACACTCCGATGTATTAAATATCCTCCTTCAAATATTGGAGTATGGTCATTTAACAGATGGTAGGGGCAGGAGAGTAAACTTTAAGAACACAATTGTTATACTCACTTCTAATATTGGAGCAGAAGAGATTAGCAAGGATAGGATACTTGGTTTCTCAAAAGAGAAGAGTGTAAGGAAATCTAGTAAAAAAAGTGAACAGGCATACTTAGCAATGAAATCAGAACTCCTAAGAGAGCTTAGAAGGACACTTCGTCCTGAACTACTAAACAGGCTTGATGAAGTTGTAATATTCCGTTCTCTAACCATTAGAGATGCAAGAAAGATTGTAGACCTTCTTGTCGCGGAGTTAAACAAAAGATTAGGAGAGCATAACATAGCTATATCTCTTTCAAAAACACTGCTATCATATATTGTTAAGACAGGATTTAGTGAAGAGTATGGTGCGAGACCACTAAGAAGAGCTCTTCAAGATACTGTTGAGAGTGCAGTAGCAGAGTATATTCTCAAAGATGGTAAGCCTGGTAATATACTTCTTGATATCAAAAAAGGTAAAGTATTTGTATCTAAGTAAATATGAAATATATTTGTAGCTCATGTGGAGCAGAGTTTTTGAGATGGTCTGGTAAATGTCCGTCTTGTAACGAATGGGGAACATTAGAAGAAGTAGAAGAAAGTACTATGATTGTAGAAAGTGGTATAAAATCTTCGAAGGCAGACTATAAGTCAATTACCAAATATGGCGGAAAATCCTCTAGTAAGTCAACCCTAAGGGATAGGGTTGATACTGGATTCAACGAGCTGAACAGGGTCCTTGGTGGAGGTATAGTCCCAGGAGAAATCATACTTCTAAGTGGAGAGCCTGGTGTTGGTAAATCAACAATTCTTCTTCAAGTCGCACTAAACCTATCAAAAAACATGAGAATACTCTATGTATGTGGAGAAGAATCGCCATCTCAGCTATTTTCAAGATTAGAAAGACTCTCTGTTAAAGATTCGGTTCCAGGTAATATCTTTGTTACAAACGATATAGTAGTAGAGAATATCTTTGCATTGGTTAATGATGAAAAGTTTGATCTCTTAATCGTAGATTCGGTTCAAAGTGTCACATCTAACATATCTAAAGGATATGCAGGTAGTATATCTCAAGTAAGAGCATCTGGTTCTGTTTTAACTAGACTCTCTAAAACAACTGGTATACCTACATTACTTGTTGGCCAGATAACAAAAGGAGGAGATATCGCAGGGCCAAAGATATTGGAACATATTGTAGATTGCGTATTGTATATTGAGGGAGGTGAGTTTAATCAGTATAGGGTGTTGAGGTGCATGAAGAATAGGTTCGGAAGCACGAATGAAATAGGAGTATTTGAAATGCAATCCAGTGGTTTAACCGAGATTGGAAATCCATCTTTAATATTTCTTGATAGCAAATCTGCAGTATCTGGTAGCGCAATCGGTGCTGTTATCCAAGGTTCTAGGGTTGTATTTGTAGAAGTGCAGGCTCTAGTTGTAGAAAGAACTTCAGA
>CAZUZI010000009.1:8166-36146 GCA_964625015.1 uncultured Candidatus Saccharibacteria bacterium
GTTCTAGGGTTGTATTTGTAGAAGTGCAGGCTCTAGTTGTAGAAAGAACTTCAGAGATTGGTCCATTAAGAAGAGTTGCAAATGGTATAAAAAAACCAAGATTAGATATGTTGTGTGCAGTTTTATCACGGAGGGGTGGTGTCTTTTTAGGAGATAAGGATGTATTTGTAAATATTGTAGGAGGTATTAATATTGCAGATCCTGCTGTAGACCTTGCTTTGTGTGTAGCGATAAAGAGTGCTGTAAAAGACAAAGTATTAGAGAAGGACTCTATATATTTTGGAGAGGTAGGGCTTACTGGGGAGATTAGAGGAACGTGGGGCCTAGATTCTGTAATTAAGGAAGCTTCAAGGGTAGGGTATAAAAGGGTGTATATAGGTAATGCTTCTTTTAAAGGAAAGAAGGGTATTGAAATTTCTGTTGTAAAAAGTATCAAGACATTATAAAATTTTGTTACTAATTATCAACAATTCTCGTACCTTAGTATCCCTGCCTAAAGAATTGTAACATCGAAGACCGTACCACTCATAATTTGTCTATATAGTAGGAAATTGATAGGGCGAACTTAAGATGCGGTATGTGAGCACCAGTTATAGGATTGACATATCGGTATCTTAAGGGTTATAATATACTGTTCATTAGCATACTAGTGTGGATATCTTACATTTCTCCCTTTGTCTGGGGTGCCACGAACACATCTGGACAAAAGGAAAAGTGTAAGAGATATCTTTCTTTCCCTGGGTTTGGTTTTATTCTAACTCTGAGCCTATGGAAAGGAAGACAGGGAGAAACATAAGCATGTTCTCCGATATCATTCTTCTACACTAGAAGCATGGAACCGGGGTCGGTTGGGGCAGTACCGATCCCTTTCTTCTTTTTCCATTTGACATCAGAAAACACATTGAATATACTGAATCGTCGGGTGGCAGATGCCCAATGTTAATTTCCCAATTATATTGATATGGTAAATAAAACAAAGACTATTAAAGAGTATGAGAATATGACTCTTGCAGATTTACGCAGTGAGGCAAAAAGAATAGGGCTTGAAGATTTTATGGAGTTTCCTAAGAGAGATTTGATTATTGAAATACTTAAAAAGAGTACAGTAGATGAGGGTTTTGTTTTTGTAGAAGGAATCTTAGAAGTACAAAAAGATGGTTCTCACGGTGTATTGAGAACAGACGGACTATTACCTGGAGATAACGATGTATATATCTCTGGTTCTCAGATAAAGAAGTTTAGTTTAAGAAACGGTGATGTAGTTGCAGGTCCTGCTAGACTACCAAAAGAAAAGGAGAAATATCTAAGTCTTTTGAGAGTTGATACAGTATATGGTAAACCTGCCGCAGAGGCAGCTAATAGACCTCAGTTCATGAAACTAACTCCAGTATTTCCAAATAGACAGATTAAATTAGAGACTACACCAGATGTAATCTCTACGAGAGTAATTGATTTACTTTCTCCTATCGGGTTTGGTCAGAGATCTATGGTGGTATCTCCTCCTAAGGCAGGTAAGACATGGTTACTTAAAGATATTGCTGCAGGAATTGCAACAAATCATCCTGAGGCAAAACTGATGGTTGTTCTTATCGGTGAGAGGCCTGAAGAGGTAACTGATATGAAGAGATTTGTAAAAGGTGAGGTATATGCATCAAACTTCGATGAGCTTCCTGAGCATAACTGTAGAGTTGCAGAAATGGCACTTCAAAAAGCTATGTGTATGGTTGAATGGGGTGAGGACGTCATTATCCTTATGGATAGTATCACAAGACTTGCAAGAGCATACAATATTACTATGCCAACATCAGGTAAGACACTTTCTGGAGGTTTTGATCCTGTTGCACTATATCCTCCTAAGAGGTTCTTTGGTGCTGCTAGAAACTTTGAAGATGGTGGAAGCTTAACTATCATTGCTACTGCTCTTGTTGAAACTGGTAGTAGAATGGATGATCTTGTATATGAAGAGTTTAAAGGTACTGGTAATATGGAACTACATTTGGATAGGTCACTTGCAAATAGAAGGATATATCCATCAATAGATGTAAATAAGTCAGGTACAAGAAATGAAGAACTCCTATTAGGTAAAGAAGTTCTAAATACGTCATGGAGGATCAGGAGGATGTTAGAAATCCTTGACCAAAATGAGAATCCTACAGAAGTACTTGTAAGTCAGCTTAAAAAGACAAAATCTAACGAAGAATTCTTAGCAACCCTTCACGAAGCATAATTCTGGTATAATCTAGATAGTAATATTTTCTACATTCTTTAATGGAGGATAGTCGGGCTGTAAAAAATATATCAGGACTTAGTTTTAGAGATCTCTCGAATGGATCTTCTCAAGAGGATAGCGAATATATTTTCTTGGATAAAGATATAGATTCAGAAAAAGATCTTTCTTGGATATCAAAAATTTTTACTAAAATTGTTAATAAGTTTAATCCTAGAAAAGGAGCTATTGCATTTATAGTAGATTTCGCGGAGTATTCATTTTCTAGATTAAGAGTAGTCCTTATACTTCTTTCAGTTGTATTTGATATTTTGTATAGGAAGTTTGACAATGTTAAAGATAATATTGTACGAAGACTTTTCTGGGGTAGAGGATCTTTCCTTCGATATGTTGTACAGATTGCTACTGTAGTATTGGCATTTATACTTGCTATTTCCTATGTCTATAGGGCACCAGCTATAACGAGCGCTAATGATGAGAATTTAGACTATATCTCTGTTGCCGAGAGTGATTTAATTGCTATGAATGCAACTGTAAACACATTAGTACCAAAAGATAGGGAGAGAAGAGGGGTTGAGAGATATATTGTAAAGAATGGCGATACTCTTAGCATTATCGCCACTAATTACGGTATATCTGTAGAAACAATTAAGTGGGCTAACAGTTTAAGTTCTGATTTAGTAAGGCCTGGTCAGGAACTTGATATACCTCCTGCAGATGGTGTTCTGATTAAAGTTGCAAAAAGTGAAACTCTTGCTTCCATTGCAAAGAAATACAATGGGAATGAACAGTCTATTGCGGACTTTAACTGGTTAGACTATCCATTTACCTTAACAGAGGGTCAAGAAATTTTCATTCCAGATGGTTCCATGCCTGCTGCTCCTAAACCTGTGTATGCTAGTGCTCCTAGGACATATACTTCAGGGTCTCCTTCAACAAGAGGATCTAGTGCCCCTGTTGACCCTAATGTTGGAAAGTTTGTTGGTTGGCCTGTTGCTGGTGGCACTGCTAGAATATCCCAATACTATAAAGGTTCGATACATAAGGGTATAGATATTGCAGATAGAAATCTGCCTAAGCTTGTTGCCGCTGCAAGTGGAACAGTCATATTTGCCGGTTGTGCTGGTGTATGTCCTCCTTTAGGATCTACATGGGGCGGTAGTGGATATGCATGGGCAGTACAAATAGATCACGGTAACGGGTATACAACTTGGTATGCTCACTTAAAGAATATATATGTAAGAACTGGTGAAGGTGTTGCCAAGGGTCAAGTTATTGCACAAATGGGATCTACAGGTAGATCGACTGGGCCTCACGTACACTTTGAGTTAAGAAGGGGAGCTGGTGGTAGTTCTCAGATAAATCCTTTACCTTATACAAACTGGTAATCCTGTAGGTTTGTCTGTGTTAAATTTCAAATTATGTCGTACTATCTGTTAAATATGAGCATTCTCCTATCTTTAATGAGATAGAATATTCACTAAATACATAAAAGTAGGTGTGATATAATTCCTTAAGGGCTCATAGCTTAGTTGGTAGAGCGTCGCATTCGCATTGCGAAGATCGCCGGTTCGAACCCGGCTGAGTCCATGCAAAGAACCTGTTGGTATATCAGGGTTTTGGGTTTTTACTCTGTCTTGGTATACTAGAGGTACTAAATTAGGGCCTGTAGCTCAGTTGGTTAGAGCACATCGCTGGCAGTGATGGGGTCAGGGGTTCGACTCCCCTCAGGTCCATTTTCATATTTTAGGGTTTTACAATAGGGTGTTCAATAAAATTTTGAACCCTCGATTCTGTTGTTTCAAGTTTTGGTACGAAGCGTTACTTCTTCCCGTGTGTTTTCACGCGCATGTAAAACATTGTTACAGCGGGCATTCCCTTGCAAAATATATCAATTAGGGTAAAATGGAGAGATATAATATAAATAGGCTCTAATATGTCATATAAGTACAACCCACAAGAGTTTGAGGGTAAGTGGCAAGATAAATGGTTTACTGAGATGAAATATGAGGCAAAAGACCTACTGCTAGAGAAGCCTAAGTACTATTTGTTAATTGAATTTCCATATCCATCTGGTCCTGGTATGCACATGGGGCATGTAAGAAACGACTCTATGATGGACTCTGTTGCAAGATTGAAAAGAATGAAAGGTTTTAATGTTATGTATCCTATTGGCTGGGATTCATTCGGACTTCCTACTGAGAATTATGCAATAAAGATGAAAAGGCCTCCTAGGGAAATTACAGAAGAGAACATTGCCAATTTCAGAAGGCAATTGAAGAGCTTGGGTATATCTTTTGATTGGAATAGGGAGATAGATACATCTGACCCTTCGTATTTTAAGTGGACACAATGGATATTTCTAAAGCTTTTTGAGAAGGGTTTGGCGTATAAGTCCGAAATGCCAGTCAACTGGTGTCCGAAATGCAAAGTTGTTTGCGCAAATGAGGAAGTTGTTGATACACGCCATGAAAGGTGTGGTACTGTTGTAGAAAGAAGGAGTATGAGTCAGTGGGTTCTTAAGATTACTGAATATGCTGATCGTTTAGATGATGATCTAGATCAGGTTAATTTTCCTGATAGTGTTAAAGCACTTCAGAGAAATTGGATAGGTAGAAAGACTTGGTATGATATCGAATATAAGATAGAGGGAATTAATGAGGTCATAAGGGTCTCTACAACTAGGCCAGATACACAGTTTGGTTCGAGTTTTGTAGTTATTGCACCTGAACATGAGATTGTAAAAAGATTAATTGAATTAGTTCCAGAGGAGAGAAAGGCAGATGTTAATTCATATATTGAATCCAGTATCAAAAAGAGCGAATTAGAGAGGATATCAGAGTCAAAAGAGAAAACTGGCGTATTTACGGGGATATATTGTACAAATAGCATAACCCGGGGTAGGCTGCCAATATATCTTGCAGACTTCGCTATATCAACAGTTGGTACTGGTATGGTTGTAGGGGTTCCTGCACATGACGAGAGAGACTTTGAATTTGCAATGAAATTTGGATTGCCTGTAAAAAGAGTTATAGAGGGTCCTAACGGTGATAGGTCTGAGATAGGGAAGTTAGAAGATGTATACGCTGATGAAGGGAAAGTATTTAATTCAGGCTTCTTAGATGGTTTGAGCAGTGAAGAGGCAAGGGTGAAGATGGGAGAATATATTAAAGAGAAAGGAATAGGTGATGTTGTAACAAGGTATCATTTGAGAGACTGGATTTTCTCAAGGCAGCACTATTGGGGAGAGCCAATTCCAATTATTCATTGTGACAAATGTGGTATGGTACCACTTGATGAGAAGGACTTACCTCTAACGCTTCCTGAGGTTGAGGCATATGAGCCTACTGATACGGGAGAATCACCTCTTGCTAATATCACTGATTGGGTCAATACAAAATGTCCAAAGTGTGGTGGTAGTGCAAGGAGAGAGACAGATACAATGCCTAACTGGGCAGGTTCTAGTTGGTATTTCTTGAGATATTGTGATCCTAATAACGGGGAAGAATTTGTAAGTAGAGATAAAAGTGATTACTGGATGCAGGTTGATCATTATGAGGGTGGTCAAGAACATATTACATTACATCTTCTTTATTCAAGATTTTGGCATAAGTTCCTTTATGATTTGGGTTATGTTCGAGATAGCGAGCCGTATGCGGCAAGGTCTATACACGGTTTGGTACTTGGAGAAAATGGTAGAAAGATGTCTAAATCAGAGGGTGGAGTGAGTCCTGATGAATTGGTTGTTAAATATGGCGCAGATGTTGCTAGGGGCTATGTAATGTTTATGGGTCCATATGAGGGTAACGTCCTGTGGAGTACAAGAACATTAGAAGGTGTCAGAAGGTTTGTATCTAAGTATTACAATTTCTTGTTGACTGCATGGGATGGTAAGGTTGAGGAGAGTGAAAAGAATGTAAAGGTTGCTATTAACAGACTTGTTAACAGCATTGAGAATGATATTGAGGATTTTAAATTCAATACCTCTGTTGCTTCTTTAATGAAATTTTATAACCAATATTCCAATGAGAAATTTGACAGTGAAGATATAGCCAAATTACTTATAGTAAGTGCACCTGTATTCCCTCATTTGTCAGAGGAGATTTGGTCGAGAACTATAAGCTCCGACTCTTCTGTTCATGATCAGCAGTGGCCAGAAGTAGACAAAAAGACATTAAAGGATAATACAATAGAAATACCTGTTCAAATTCAAGGTAAAGTTCGTGGGAGAATTCCTGTATCTACTGATGATACGCAGGATCAAGTTGAGAAGAAAATTTTTGAGAATAAAACTCTAGGTACTTGGTTATCAGGCAAACAAATCAAAAAAATAGTATATATTCCGGGTAGGATTGTAAGTATAATTCTGTAGTATTTTTACGGTTGCAATTTTTGACAAGTGTATACATTTCAAGTACTATTTTCTTACTAATATATCTTCTAAAAATCGTTGATATACTAGGATAAAAGACTACTTGAGAAACATGATAAAACCTAACTGCCTGAAAGTAGCAAAATTTGTATTCATTCTGTTGGTATTACCCCTTTCTTTTGTCGTATTTGATAACCTCTCGAAAGTATATGCACAAACCTCTGGAAACATAACTTTTCAAGGAAAGATTGTTAGAAATGATACTGGATATGAAGGGCTAAATGTAACAAATGGATCTCCTGCATGTGTCGTAAGTGGTGCAGACACATGTGATTTTAGAATTCGTTACCATTCAGCGGCAACTGCGGGAACTTTGTTCTTTACTGAAACATTCGAAAATATAGAGATAGGGCAGTATGGTGGAGTCTTTGAATTAGGGCTCGGTACTGGTTCTGGGGTTGCAGGTGCATATCCATCGATTTCTGCAATGATACAAAGAGAGAGTTCTATATATGTAGAGATACTTTTTTCTCCAGCAGGAGATGGGTCATACACGGAAACTTTCTCGAGGATGCCTCTCCGTTCATCTGCGTTTTCATTTAAATCCAAATTCGCAGAAATGGCCACAGGAGCATTCCTGTTTGAAAATTCTGCAAATAGCTTAGGATATACAGGTAGTGATGGGATGGTATATTACGATACTACTAACTCTCAGCTTATGCTTTACACAGGAGGAACTTGGCAAGCATTGGCGACTGGCGGTAATTCACTATGGAGTGGTGCTTCTATATCATCATTCACACATGCTCAATTTTTAGAGACAAGTGGTATTGCAACACTTGCTAACTTTGGTATTGATGCTACTGAGGATAGGGCGTGGATACACGGTTCATCCTCAAGAACTGGTCTGTCTGTATACTCAAACTACAATGCGGGTACTGATTGGCCTTTGGTATCTTTTAAAGCGGATAGTAGTAGCTATGGTGGCTCTATACTAAGATTAATACAGGATGGTACTGGTGATTTGCTTGAAGGATATGTAGGTAGTAATTCTGTGTTTAGTTTTGATAATAGTGGTGACCTACACTTAGAAAGTGATGGTATTATGTACTTTGAAAAATTTTCTATCCTTCCTACTGCACTGGATTTGGCTCCTCTTTCCGGTGAGGGATGTGTATATACTGTTGGTGCAAATATATACTGGGATTCTGCATGTGATGGAGCATCACCCCTTGTATTAAATACTACTTCATCCCTTTGGTCTGATGCTGGTGCATTTACATTCTTGACTTCTGCAACAGATAATCTTGTATTAGGTGGAAGTACCGTTGCAGATGCAACGTTCTTCTTTGATGTTACAGGTACAAGTGGTAACTATTTTGAAGTTGATAGTGCTGATAATACTGAAAGACTATTTACGATATCAAATGCTGGTAATGTTGGTATTGGGGTCGCTAACCCAACATCAAAATTACAGGTAGCTGGTACATCTTCTTCAATATCTAATACTACAGGGAATCTCTCTATACTTGCATATGCAGATCTTGTTGTAAGTACTAACTCTGTAGAAAGAATGAGAATTCTTTCCACTGGTAATGTTGGAATTGGTAATAGTACGCCTTCATCTCTCTTTTCTGTTGGTACATCAAATGGATTTCAGGTAGATGGAAGTGGAGATATTGTTAGTATAAAGGGGTTATCATATCTATGGCCATCCGCCCATACAACAAATGGTGTTTTAACAGATAATGGTAGTGGTACCCTCTCATGGTCCACTATTGCAAGTTTGGGCGGTATAACTGGTTCTGGTAGTGCAGGGCAAGTTGCATTCTTTGATAGTAGTTCGTCTGTTACAGGTGATAACGGTTTCTTCTGGGATAATGTAAACAAGAGATTAGGTATTGGTACAACAACACCTCAATCAACAATAGATATCGCAGGTGCTACATCAGAGATAGCAAATAGTGTAGGACCTATAAGTATTCTTCCTGCAGATGGGAATCTAAGAATGATAGGGCCTGGTACAAGCTATGGTGGATCAAAGATAACATTTGGTGATTCTAGTAATGTATATGTCGGTGAGTCAGGTACAGGAGATTCTAATATCCTTTCGCTGTACGGATTGAGTGGTATTAGCTTCTCTGCAAATAGTACAGAGTATATGAGGTTAAACAGTAATGGTAGAGTTGCAATAGGTACAAACCTTACTAGTCCATTAGCTGGTTTAGATGTCTCTTTCGCAAATTCTGCAACGTCCGATTTTATTGCATCACGTGTTCAAATATCGCAAAGTGTAGCTGGAGCTTTAACTGCGTATGCATATCGAGCAATAGGTCAAACTACACATACAACTGGTACTCTTACAGGTTTACAGGTAAACAGTACACAGATAAATGTCACTGGTAATGGTGGTACAGTAAGCTATGCAGAGGGCGTAACAGCTAATGCAAGTGTAAGTACTGGTGGTATTATAAGTAATCTTGCCCTTATGAGAGTATTTGCACCTTCTGGTGCGGGTACAATACAGAACCTTAAAGGATTGCAGATAGGGAATATGAATATGGGTACATCTTCAAACTATTCAATATATTCTGAGGGTGGAGATATGTATCATGCTGGGAATATTGGTATTGGTAGGACACCTAGTTATGCATTGGACATTTCTGGAGTAGCTAGAATTTTGAATTCTGGTTCTTCATCAATCATTGAATTAGGTACGGGGACTACGACTAACCAAGATGCATATATAGATTTAGTTGGAGATACAACTTATAGTGATTATGGGCTCCGAATTATGCGTGGAAGTACAGGCGCAAATAGCACATCTACTATAACTCATAGAGGTACAGGAGCACTTGGATTAAATGCATATAATGCAGGTTCTATAACTTTGGGAACAAGTAACACTGTTCGTTTAACTGTTGCAAGCAATGGAGATGTTGGTATAGGAGCATCTCCATCTTACAAACTACATGTTTCTGGTACTGGTTATTTCACAGGTAATGTCGGTGTTGGGGCAGTACCATCTTCTTATAGGGTATTTATTCAAGGCCCAAGTATTGGCACAAACACAGGATCTCTTGGCTTAAAGACACCTGGTTCTGCAGTAAGTGAGAGGAGTGGAATATCTTTACTTGGCACATTCTCAAGTGGAACAGACTACGTACCTCGTAGAGTAGCTGATATCGTTGCAGGGTATGATGGAGGTTCTTGGGGGAATGAATATTTAGCTATCGGTGTCGGTAGTTCTAATGATAGCTTTATTGAAACATCTGAAAGAGTTCGTGTAACAAACTCAGGTAGGTTTATTCTTACAGCACCAGCCTTTCCTCAATATCATTTCAAAGTTGCTGGTGTATCCAACTACTGGGACATTTTCTGGAATGCAACTACTTCAAATCAATTTAATCTAGCAATAAGGTATAACAATACAACGAAATTTCAATTTGCAAATGACGGAACTGGTTATGCAGATACTAGTTGGACCACATTCTCACCTTACTTATCATATAACTATATAGACTCATCGAAAGAGAAATCAGATTATGATTTAGGTGACGTTGTAAAACTTGATAATTCCCAGAGGTGGGTTGTAAACCAAACAGACTCTCTCGGTGACTCAAGTTTGTACGGTGTTGTAGTACGACCTGAGGGTTTTGTCTCCATACCAAAAGAGTTAAAAGAGCAGCTTACAGATACTAAGACTATTAGTACTTTCGATGTCGTGCCAGTAGCTCATCTAGGTGAGGCATCAACAAAGATTCTCCTCAAGAATGATGAAGAAATTACTCCTGGACAATATATAACTTCATCTACTCTTAAAGGATTTGCCGAAGTTGTAAAGGGGTCTGGTAATGTATTAGGAAAGACTCTTGAAGGAACATCTAGCTGGAATGAGAATAATTGTAAATTTGTGGAAAGTGTTGATTCTATTGTTTGGCCAGAAGATGATGGAAGCAACCCAAGTAAGCCTTGTTTTAGACTTCCTAATGGAAGTTATGTTGGGAAATTAATGGTTTTTGTTAATGTTCATTGGTTTGATCCTAAATCTTCAAGTATGAATATACAAATATCAAAACCTGGTTGGTATCGTGTTTTACAAACGAATGGCAATGAAAGTACAACTGTAAAAATATCTAATAGTACAATTGGTACAAATCAGAATATTAACTTAATAGTGGATCCAAATAATATATCTGTACTATCTAACTTTACATCTGGGAGTAAAGTATTTAGTAAGAGCAGGTTGAATACTGTAGATGGAGTTACATATCTCGAGGTATATATAGAGAATGTAGATAATAATAGCGTAAATGTTAAGGTTGATAGTAGTACATGGAGTACAATAACAATATCAAAAGTAGTAGATACCTACACTATTAAAGAGTATGCACTAGGTGGAGTACAGTTTGGTATTACAGATACATTTGGAGTCTCAAGTGAAACAGGAAGTATAACAACAACAGCAATGTACTCTGATATTGGTAGTAGTATGAATAGATGGAATGATATATATGCAAAAGGTGCAATCAGAATTGGTAATGGTGGAGATAGTGAAGGAGGAATAAGGTACAACGTTGAGAAGAAGAAATTAGAGTTTAGTAATAATGGATCTACATGGGTAGAGGTAGGTGACTTAACATCTAGTATGGTTCTCTCTGCAGAATATAGCGGGGCAATCCTTTATGCCGATGGAAGTGAGAATAGTGGAAGAATGACATCTGATGCAGTGGAAATAGGTGGTACATTCAAAAACTATTATGAATGGGTCTCAGACAGAGATACACTTCAGGATTATGACATCTTAGTTCGTATTACACTACCTAGTGACTTTGTTGGATGGAATGAAGATGCCATATCTTTAGATTTTATGACTGAAAACTCTGCAATGAGTACAAATAACAAGGTAGATCTATCTCTCTTAGGAAAGAGTGGTATAGATGCTCAAATTACTGATGGTATAAGTAAATTACCAGCAAGTTGGGAGAGAATTAGTATAAAGGGTTCAGATATAGATGGCTGTAATAAAGCCAATGATACTTGTACATTGAAAATTTCAATGTCTTCAAAAGAAAGTTACTTTGTTAGAGTGGGTGATATAACCTTAAATTATAATAGAGGGTTATAGTATTGAAAAAAGAAGGAATGTTTAAAAAAGGTATTATAAATACCCTTTATATTGTCCTCTTCCTCTCCCTTCTGTTAGGGGTTACTATCTTTGTCAATAAAAGTATAAATAAAGAGAACTCCAATATCGTGTTTGCACAGGACGGATATGTAAATATGAATCCTAAATTCTTAATTAATTTCTCTAACGGTGGAGTACGCTTTGAGAGTAGTAAATCATATAGAAACCCATTCGAAGTAAAGGAAGGAAATATATGGGATAGAATAAGATATTTTCTTAATATAGATAGAGAGAAAAGAGGAGTAGAACTGAGATTAGAAGAGGTTGGATACGATCCTAAAATGGAGGAACTTACTAAAGCTAACTTTCAATATGTTGAATTGGGTAGAAATTTTGAGCTTGTACAGAGTGGTAAGGATATTTACGATGAAGAAGATTCTGTTGTATCAAAAGATACTATAATATCAAAAGATGTATATAAAGGGGTCGATATAGAGTATCAGGTTATAGAAGGAAAAGGACTAAAAGAGGAAATCGTTCTCAAAGAACTAATGGAATATACTACGGAGTGTAAAGAGGAGGAGTGTAGGGTACCAGTAAATAGATATGTGTTTAGGATAACACTAGATGAAGGTTTAGAACTTAAGAGGAGTATAACTAGTACAAAAGAGTTTCCTGCTGGGACCCAATATGTTACGGATAAAGATGGAAATTACTTCGCACATTTTCTTCCTGAGTTTGCAAAAGATGCTGTTGGAAATAAAACAAGTAATATATATGTAAATATCTCACCAACAGAGAAAGAGAATGAATATATATATGAGCTCATAGTAGATGCGCAGTGGCTTCTGAGTAGCGAGAGAGTGTTTCCTGTAATGATTGACCCTAGTATCGTACATGACAGCTTCCTTTCATTCGATGCGGCCGTATATGAGAGGACAGAGGTTGGTGTCGTAGATACAATTAATTTGAAGAGCGGATTCTTTAGTGGTGAATATACATCACCAATACTGTCACTTGGTGATAATGCTGTGCTGGATAGTATCAGTTGGACTGCCTTGGGTGCAGGTACAGATGGGATAGATATCCCATACTCTAGGTTAGGATTACTAATTGAAGAGGATTTTGATGATGTAAATACAGATATTTCAAAGTCAAACCAAGGCTCATTTGATACAACCCTTGCAAAAAGGATACTCCTTGAGCCTAGGGAGAGTACATACTTTGGTTTAGAATTTTGGGTATATCAAGTTAATGATAATACGGGTGCAGAAGAATATGTTCTCAAATCACCATTGGGTAATCTATCTATAAAAGATGGTAGATATATATTTGAAGGGAATATAATTAAAAGACCTGTAGAATATGAAGAGTGGGAACATATAGCTTTAGTATTTGATATCGCGAATAAAAATGTAGTTGTGTATATTAATGGAGAAGGTGAATTAATTCCGTTTGAGTTTCTTAATAAGCAGCTTGGATATATAGATATTGGTGGAGAATCAAGTATAAAAGGATACATCGATGTACTTCGTGTGTATGATAGGTTGCTTACAAAGTATGAAGTGGCATCTAACACGCAATTCTCTAGGGTGTATTTTACTTATAGGGATGGTACTGATCCACAGAAGTTGTCGGAATGGAGGTACAAAGCGAGCATCATACCTGAATATGAAAAGAGAGACGACGGTATATATCTAAACACCGATAGTATTGATGTAAGCTTGTATAACTTGTTGTCCTTTTCGTATTTGAGTGACAAAGAAGAGGAGATATCCATAACAGGTGTTTCTTCGGTGTATAAGTATAAGCCGATATTTAGAGCATCGTTAACAAATAGTCTCTTGAGTTCAGAGAATAATAAAATATATATTAAAGAACAAGATTCAGTTTCAAACTATATAGACAATCTTAATATTGGAGACACTATCGTCCTACAGGAGGGTGATAATTCTGTAGAAGGAGTTGTTAGTTCTCTTGATAAAGTTACTGGTCTTGTAGAGGTTGAAGGATGGTCAGGTGACTTTCCAATAGATGGGTTTACTACGAATGCAGCTATATATAAATGGCAGAGAGAGTATATTTCTCTTTTTGGATATAGCGGTGGTCAAATAGCGATAAAAGCTACTGAGGAAATAAAGGATATTAACTTACTTTCAGCATATGAAGGAGAAGTACCCTCATCTAAAGATGAAGCTCAGTATCTTCAATACAAATTTATATTTACAACAGTTAAATCATACTTAACACCGTATCTTTCTAGTGTTAATATTAATTACAGTAGTGCAGGTCCTAGAATGGATCAAATCCTACGACATGGGAAATGGTTTAACGAGGAAGGCAAACAGTCTTTCTGGTGGGTAAAATAAATTTTTAAACAATATTATGGGAGTAAAAGAAATAGTTTCTGATAACAAGAAGTTCCTTTTTCTTGTAGTGCTTCTTCTTTTTGTTAGTCTTGGAATTGTCTTTGTTCAAAACTCTGGTCTTTACAAGATATCTATTCCATCCTCTGTACAAAAAGAAACATATACTGAGCCAGAAAGTTTTCTCCAAGAAGGAGTTGATTACGGTATAACCATTAAGACAAATATCGGTGATATAGTTATAGACCTATATGAAGATAGAGCTCCAAGAAATGTAAATAGTCTTCTCTTTCTTATAAGTGAAAGATATTATGAACAGCTTACATTTCATAAGGTAATAAAAGATTTTGTTATACAAACAGGTGACGCAAAGGGTGATGGAACTGGAAATCCTGGGTATACGGTAGGGCTTGAAAATACAAATGAGAAATTCACAGATTATAGTGTCGGAATGGCGAATGCATCTCAGTTCTTCATCGCTCTTCCTGGTGCAGATAAAAATGCATTCAATGGAAAATATACATTGGTTGGTAAAGTGTTGAGTGGTACTGCAGTTGTAGACTCCATTGCAAAAGCAGAGGTCGATTCTAACTATAAGCCAATAAATAATATATATATTGAGAATATAAGAATATCTGAATAGATATACTAGGGGATATATATATTCAAAAATATTTAATAACTATTCCATACAATCGTATGTATGGAATCCTCTTTTAAAGTAAAAAACATATTAATACTAACCATTACTTTCCTTTTGGGCGTTGCAGTAGGAGTTGTTGCCACTATTGGCAGTAAAGATGACATAAGGGAACTACTGAAAAATATAAGGGGTGAGGAAAGTATGCAGGTAAGTATTCTAGAAGAACCCAAGGAAGAGGTTAAATCAGAGAGTGTAGAAGAAATAGTAGATTTATGTCCTTTAAGAGTAGAAATTTCAGGTGCAGTAAAAAACGCAGGTGTCTACTGTTTACCTCTAGATTCTGCATTAATCGATTTGATAAAGATTGCTGGGGGATTTGCAAAAGATGCTGCTAAAAAATATGTGTCTATGAGGGTGAACTTGGCTTCACTCTTAATTGATAACTCAAAGATATATATACCTTATGAGGAGGATTCCTTATGTGAAGTATTAGAGTTTAAACTTCCTGAAAAGATTACAGATATTATAGAGGTAAAACCTCCTAGTAGCTCTTCTGAGGAAGAGAATACATGTGTGAGTATAAACAGTGCTACCTTGGATCAACTTCAATCCTTGAGTGGTGTAGGGCCTTCTACCGCACAAAAAATAGTTAATTCTAGACCATTTGAAAAGAAAGAAGATCTTCTAAATGTTAGTGGTATAGGGCAAGTAACATATGAGAAATTTAAAGATGAGATATGTTTGTAAGAATTGTTGCTTTAATGCTGTTTTTCAATGATTTCTTACTTGTTCCTTTCTGTTTTACAATTGTTGTAGCTGTAATTTCTACAATTTCTTTAGTTGAAGAGCCACTTTTTAATGGTAGTATTATCCAATTCTATGATATATGTAAAAATATATTTCCATTTATACTTGTATCTGCAATCTTCCTTGTTTCACAAGTACGAAGTTCTGGTGTGCAAGGATTGTTAACAAGATCGATAGTCTTCTTAATGCTGATCTTTCTGACTTGTGCCCAAATGACCTTTGTTCTCAAGAGGATCTCTACTATCTCTCAAAAAGTCCGAAGTTTCATAGGATCGGAAGTGTCTATAAAGGGGGTAATTCTCTCAAGGGAGGGTGAAGATAGCTATCTATTTCAAAGTGGCAGAGAATCATTGGGAAATGTTCTTCTAAAGATTCCCCAATTTACTGTGATACAACCAGGTAATATGTGTAATATATCTGGTACTCTTGTGGAACCAGAAAGTTTTAAAGATTTTGATTACAAAAGATATCTTTTTAGAAAAGGAGTATATTCAATTCTTGAAGTTAAGAAGTATGAATGTAGTGAAAGTGGGAATCTTGTTCTTTCTCTTCGATCCAATATTGAGGGGGTAATAAACAAGAACTTACCTGAACCAGAGAGCTCTCTTCTTGCAGGTATAATTTTTGGTAGTGAAAGGGTTTTTACAAAAGAATTCACAAATGCACTACAGAAGTCAGGTCTATCACATATAATTTCAGCATCTGGGTATAATGTAGCCCTTCTTGCATCTGTTATTGATACACTTTTTAAAAAAGGAAATACAAAGGTACTTTGTATATTGAAAATATTGTTAATATGGATGTTTTCGATGCTTGCAGGACTCAGTAGTTCCATTATTCGTGCTAGCACTATGAGTACTATATATTTCTTCTCTGTACTTTTAGGTAGAGATATCTCTAAAGGTGTTCTAATACTATTTTGTATAACTATATTGATTGTAATAAATCCATTCATAATTCATGATATAGGTTTTTTGCTTTCATCAAGTGCAACTGTAGGATTAATATTTTTTCCGAAATGTTTTGGTATTAAGAATAAATGGATTAAAGAAAATCTTCTTCCAACAGTTACATGTACTCTCTTTACACTTCCAGTTGTTATTAGTTTTTTCAAAAAAGTATCTATCATCTCTATTCTTAGTAATATTGTGGCAGCTCCAATTGTACAGAGCACTATTCTTTGGGGAATTTTAGCAAATATATTTAAACCAATTTATTTCTTTGTATATATACAATTGAATATATTTAGATATATCGTAGAGATATCCTCTAGAGTAGATTTGATATATATACAGGGTGATGTAAGAGTCTTTGCGTATTTCTTTCTTGTCCTCTTAGTTATATTTTGTATATATAGGTATCCTATACAGAATGAAAACTACTACATTAAAAAAGCATCGCAAATATTTAGGCATAGTATATAATGTGCTCTTTTGGGTATTGATAATTTGTATATATTTCTTCTCACAGCAGCCTAGGGATTTAATTGTTTTCTTAGATGTGGGACAGGGCGATTCCACTCTCATACAAAATGGAGATACCCAGATACTGATTGATGGTGGTCCTGATAGGTCTGTACTGTATGAACTTCCAAAGTATATGCCATTCTTCGATAGGAAGATTGAATATCTGATACTCACACACCCTCATGATGATCATTTAGTAGGCCTTCTACATGTTCTTGAGAACTATGAAGTAGGGGAAGTCCTATACTATCCTGTCTGTTACACAAATGCCAACTATGAGACCCTGATATCTAATTCTGTAAAAAAGAGAATAGTTTCTGCTGGTAAGACTATAAGGTTGGACTCTCTTGATATAAATATAATATGGCCGATAGAGACTGCCCTCGTAAGTGAGGATTGCTACAAACCTTTTGATAACAATATAAACAACGATTCTTTGGTTCTAGATATCCAATATAAAAGCTATAAATTTCTTCTAATGGGTGATGCAGAAGAAGAGGTTGAGGAGAATCTGCTTTCTCGAGTTCCATCTCTGAGTAAGTATGATGTACTCAAAGCAGGTCATCATTGTTCCAAGACATCAACTAGTGAAACTTTTCTAAAAATGGTGTCTCCAGCCTATGCGATATGTCCCTGTGGATACAAGAATAAGTTCGGTCATCCTAGTAGTGAAACTTTAGATCTTTTCTCAAAGTACGGTGTTCAATATATGATTACATATACTGCTGGGAATATTGTTTTTGATACGGAAGATATGCCTAAATTGTGATAAAATACATGTTGTAATGTACTCGTAGCTCAATCGGATAGAGCATCGGTTTGCGGAACCGAAGGTTGACAGTTCGATTCTGTCCGAGTACGTATAATTAATGGTGCACCCGTAGCTCAACTGGATAGAGCATCGGTCTTCGGAACCGAGTGTTGGGGGTTCGACTCCCTCCGGGTGCGTTTTAATGTATAATGTTGAAGATGATAAATATAAGGGAAAATATATCTTCTAATCTGTTGAAGATAGTACAAGAGTTAGGTGCGGCAATCGATACTGTGATTGTACAAGAGCCTATAGATTACACACATGGAGATTTGACATCAAATATCGCAATGCAGATAGCTAAGGAGTTGGGTTTAGCTCCTAGGGATCTTGCCCATATGATAGTTGATAAATATCCTAGCGATGAAAATATTGAGCGTATAGATATAGCAGGCCCTGGTTTCCTTAATTTCGTATTTTCGAAGAAGTACTTACTAGGTACCGTTATGGAAATTTCTGAAAAGGGTGATGAGTATTTCAATCTTAATAAGGTTTCTGGAAAAACATATATGATTGAATATACAGATCCTAATCCCTTTAAAATATTTCATATAGGACATCTGTATACGAATATGGTCGGAGAATCGTTCTCCAGGCTTCAAGAGGCATTAGGAGCGAAAGTATATAGGGCAATATATCAAGGTGATGTAGGTTTGCATGTTGCTAAGACAATGTATGGACTAAAGTTACTTCTTGAGAGAGATGGCATACCATTCTCTTCTCTTGAACAGAAGGATTTGATCCAAAAGGTTGAATATCTTGGTGAGGCATACATGCTTGGATTTAATCGTTACGATGATATGAAGGACGAAGTCGCGATACAGGAGATTAGAGACATTAATTCATATATATTTTCATTGTATATAGGGTCTATTGGAAAGAGTAAAATATTTGAAGACTTTGAAAGTATTGGGATAGGAGAATGGTACGCAAAAGGTAAGGAGTGGTGTATGGAGTATTTTGAGCAGATATACAGAAGAACAGGAACTAAATTCGAGAAATACTATCTAGAGAGTGAAATGAGTAATGAGGGGTTAAAGATTGTATTAGACAATACTGCTCCTAATGGGAGGGGGATTTTTGTGAATGATAGTGGTTCTATTATCTATAAAGGAGATGAATCCAAAGGATTGCATACTAGGGTGTTTGTAAATGGTGAAGGTCTTCCTACATATGAGGCAAAAGAGCTTGCATTGGCATTTAAAAAGTTTGAGGATTTGAAACTTGACGAGTCTGTCATAATTACAGCAGACGAGCAGAAGGGCTATTTTGAAGTAGTTTTAGATGTCCTTTCGCAGCTCGAGCCTGAGATTGCTAGCTCGACCAACCATATCTCTCATGGTATGGTAAAGCTGCCTGGTGCAGAAAAGATGTCTAGTAGAAAAGGGAAGATTATTAGTGGCGAATGGCTGCTTGATGAAACTCGCAATCGGGTGTCTGCATTAATGAAAGCTAATGGCAAATGGAGCGATAATGAGATTGATCAGGTTAGTGATAGCATCGCGCTTGCAGCAATTAAATATGCATTTTTAAGAGTTGCAGTTGGTAAGGATATTATATTTGATTTCGATAAATCCATTAGTTTTGAGGGTGATACTGGTCCGTACCTTCTTTATGTATATACAAGGTGTTTCTCTGTACTCGAAGGGCAGAGTGTTGGAAGTCTTAGTCATACCCCACCAATAGATGCTAGTACAGAGCGATTAATGAGGACTGTTGTCAGATACAAAGATGCTCTGCTAGTATCTGCGTCGGAGTACTCTCCTAGTGTACTTTGCTCTTATCTTTTCGATTTGGGTCAATCGTTTAACTCTTTCTACCAGAATGTTCGAATATTAGATTCTGAGGAAAAAGAATTCTTACTGATTCTAGTTGATGCAGTTGCGAAGTGTATGAAGCATGGTCTTAATATCCTCGGGATAAATGTTGTAAGCAAGATGTAGTCGGGGTGTAGTTCAGATGGCTAGAACGCTACGTTCGGGACGTAGAGGTCGCCTGTTCGAGTCAGGTCACCCCGAATCATTTTAATTTCTGCTCTGTTTTTATGTATTCGCAGGATATGCATTAGATTCAAGCTTACACGTTAAAACTTAGCAGGGCTTGTTTCTTAATGATAGGTTCTTATCCACAATTCCACCTATGAAACATTTTCAGATTAAAACTTGCAGATGTGCCGATTTAATGATCTTTCTTGGTCTTGTGTAACAACGTGTTTTGTATGGTTGGTATATTGTATACAATACTTACTTGTTTGAATGTGTTGAAGGATATACAATGTAATATCTTAAGTTGTTTTTAAACTTGCCCATGGCTGTTCAATTGAACTATCTGGCTCCAAAAGGTTGGAAACCTAAGAACCCAGATAAGGACTATTTAATAACATATCTTGATATAGAGTTAGCAAAGGGGATTCCTGATGATAAGTTTGAAGATGCTGCTGCAAGCTGTGCAGCAGAAAGTTCTACTGGTACATGGACAAATGTATATGCAGGGAGAAATTCCGGTGTAAAGCTTGCTGATAAATTAAAAGCCGTTGCATATGATTTAGATCCTGAAACAAAGACATTCAAAATTGCTTACAAAAAAGAGCTTTTTGAAAAAGGTAATATGTCTGGTATATTGGCTGGGGTTGCTGGGAATATTGATAGTATGAAAATGCTTAAAGCATTTCGATTGATAGATATTCGATTCCCAGAGAGTATAGTTAAAAGCTTTCAAGGGCCTCAATTCGGTATTGATGGGGTCAGGGATTTTATGCATTTAGAAAGAGGGCCAATGCTTTGTACTGTACCGAAGCCTAAGGTTGGTAGGACAGCGAAGGAACAGGCAGAATTAGCTAAAATTCTTTTTACTGCAGCGAATGGTGAATATCAGGGTATAAAGGATGATGAAAATCTTACTGATTTGTACTTTAATAGGTTTGAAGAAAGGTGTAAAAGGGTACACGCAGTACAGAGGGATGTTGAAAAGAAGACTGGTAAATACAAATTCTATCTCTGCAATGTAACACACTCAGATATGGATATTATGCTTGATAGGGCAGATATGATAAAGAAAGAGGGTGGAAGATGGATGATGATAGATGTTGTTACTACTGGATTTGCTGCTGTTCAAACGATGAGGAAACATAATCCTGGTCTTGCAATACATGCGCACAGAGCAATGCATGGGTTACTTGATAGGGAGTCTGGTCCTGGTGTGTATGATAGGGGGAAGATTGTAGATTTCTCTATGTCTATGGTCGTGATTGCAAAGATAATGAGATTATTAGGTGTAGACTCCTTACACGGCGGAGCTCCAAAGACTAAAATGGAGAATTATGGAGAGCCAAAGCTTATACAAGAGGCTTTGCAGCTTAATATCACTCCTGAAAGTGATCTTACATTAGGTCAAAATTGGTTTGGAATGAAGTCTGTGTGGCATACTGCATCTGGAGGTTTACATCCAGGAACTATTGCAGACTCTATATATCAATTAGGGGAGAATATAATATTGCAGGCTGGTGGTGGTACTCTAGGGCATCCATGGGGTATTGAAGCTGGTGTAGAGGCTATGGTACAGGCAAGGGATATTGCAATGGAGAGGGTAGATATCAAAGACTGGATTATTCAGAATCCTGACTCTGCGCTTGCAAAGGCTGCTCAACACTGGGGATTCGATCCAAGAATTGTTTACTAAAAAGACTAATTATTTAACATACACTAGAGGTCCGTTGCCTAAGATGATAGAATAGAAGATATGTCAAATAAAGGGGTTACACCAAGAAGTGAAAATTACTCACAGTGGTATCTAGATATAATTGAAAGGGCAGAATTAGCAGAGAATTCTTCAGTGCGTGGCTGTATGGTTATTAGGCCGTATGGTTATGCTATATGGGAGAATATTCAAAAAGAATTAGATCGTAGAATTAAAGAAGGTGGTGCTAAAAATGCATATTTCCCTATCTTTATACCTAAATCTTTCTTTTCAAAAGAGGCAAGCCATGTAAAAGGTTTTGCAAAAGAGTGTGCGATTGTAACCCATTATCGACTTAAGGAGTCTGAGGATGGTAATAGTGTCGTTGTAGATCCTGAAGCTAAGCTTGAGGAGGAGCTAATTGTAAGGCCAACATCTGAGACAATAATATATGATACATACTCAAGATGGGTAAAATCTTGGAGAGATTTGCCATTAAAGATAAATCAATGGGCGAATATAGTTCGTTGGGAGAAAAGAACAAGACCTTTTCTTAGGACATCAGAGTTTCTTTGGCAGGAGGGGCATACTGCTCATTCTACCCATGAAGAATCAAAGGAAGAGGTAGTGAAGGCATTAAAAATGTATTCAGACTTCGCAAATGAGATACTCTCACTTGGTGTATATGTAGGTAGAAAATCTGAATCTGAGAAATTTGCAGGAGCTATTGATACTTATGGCGTAGAAGCTCTTATGCAAGATGGTAAGGCCTTGCAGTTTGGTACATCACATGATCTCGGGCAGAATTTTTCTCAAGCTTTTGATATTTCGTATTTGGATAAAAATGGTAAGAAAGAGTTCGTATGGCAGACAAGTTGGGGTGTAAGTACAAGAATGATGGGTGCTGTAATTATGACTCATAGTGACGATTTGGGTCTAGTATTACCTCCGAAAATTGCTCCTATAAAAATTATTATAATTCCAATTTTCAAAGATGAGAACAAGGATGAAATACTAAAATTCTCATCCAAGATATATGAAGAGCTTTCCAAGTCGATAGATGATATAGAGATAGATAAAAGAGAGTTTGTGTCTCCTGGTTTTAAATTCAATGAGTGGGAGAAGAAGGGTGTACCTATTCGTATCGAAATTGGTCAGAGGGATATGGATGCAGACCAGGTCACTTTAGTAAGAAGGGATACAAATGAAAAGAGGGCTGTTGGAGTAAAAGAATTAGTTCCAAAATGTGTTGATTTGCTAACTGAAATACAATCAAATCTCTTTGAAAGATCGTTAAATATTCTAAAAAATGGTACTCATTCAGCAGATTCATATGAAGAGTTTAAGGAGTTAATAAAAGGTAAAAAAGGCTTTATAAAAGCGTTTTGGTGTGGCAATCCAGAATGTGAAGAGAATATTAAATACGAAACTAAAGCTACTACGAGATGTTTCTCGAGTAATGGAAATGGAGAGTGTATATACTGTGGGAAACAGTCAAAAGAAGAGTGGATCTTTGCTATTTCATACTAGTGAAACCAGATGAAAGTTTCCTAAGCGATTCTGTTCTTGTTTGTACTTAAATCGTATACTCCAAAATCTCAATATTTGTACAGTATCAATGGCTCGTGAAGTATTTAAGCGTTCTTTTGGACGTACCTAATATTTATACTCGGGTTTTTAGCCACTAAGATGAGTGGCAGAGATCTTGATTTTCTCTGGATGTTTCACTCAATTCCGTTGGCAGTCATACTAATCTTAGTTATAATTAGATATATAAATATTAAGGACGTAAATATGGAGAATGACGAAAAGGGAGAGTATGAAATGAGTGAAGAAGAGGTTAATGTATTCGTATATACTATTGAGATTGTAAAGGTTGCACTTATTTATGGGTGGGATGTAAAGATCTTCAGATATGATCCAAGACTTATATATTTAAAAGAGGTATTGAAGGATAACGAGATATCACCAAATATATTTTTTGATTTAAATGAATTTTGTAGAGAGAGTGATGTAAAAAATTCATATGAATGGGCTAGGGCAGTGCATAAAAAAGTATTTGAAAGATATGATATTAAAAATTTTCAAGATGGAAATTTTCTTAAGAATTTAGAAATTCTTGATGTCGCATATTCTGATAGAACAAATCCTTTTGAAGTATTCACAGCAGAGGAATTAATAGAATTTGATTTGCAGTGTGCAAGTCTTATAGATTATGCCTTTTCTAAGAGATTTTCTTCTTCAACCACTGACCAGTAAAGCTGTTTGGATTGTTAGATATCTCTTCTACACTTCCTTCTGCAATTATTTGTCCACCCTTATCTCCACCGTCAGGACCTAGATCAATAATCCAATCTGCGTGTCTTATAATATCTAAGTTATGCTCTGTAATCAAAACAGTATTACCTTTTGAGACTAGTTTTTTAACTAGAATTAGTAATTTGTCTACATCGTAGAAGTGAAGTCCTGTAGTTGGTTCGTCAAGTATATATATTGTATGACCTCTAGTTTGCTTTGATAGCTCTTTGGCTAGTTTAATCCTTTGTGATTCACCACCAGAAAGGGTTAGTGCAGATTGGCCGAGCTGTATGTATCCAAGTCCAACCTCTTGAAGTATGAGGAGTTTGTTTTTTAAGATGGGTATATCCTTAAAGAATTCGAGTGCATTGTCTACTGTCATATCTAACACTTCTGATATATCCTTTCCTTTGTAATCAATACTCAGTGCGTCACTGTTATATCTTTTACCCATACATTCGTCACACTGTATGTACATATCTGGTAGAAATTGCATCTCTACGCGAATTTGACCATCACCTTTACATTTTTCGCATCTTCCTCCTTTTACATTAAAGCTGAATCTCCCAGATTTATACCCTCTTGCTCTTGCCTCTTGTGTTTGTGCAAATATATCCCTTATATACGTAAATATGCCAGTATATGTTGCTGGATTTGATCTTGGTGTCTTACCAATAGGTTTTTGATCAATGCCGATTACTTTGTCTACTTTTTCTACACCTTGTATGCTTTTATACTGTCCTTCTATTTGTCTACCGTGCATCTTGAGGTTCATTAATGCTGGGTAGAGTGTGTCATTAATCAACGATGATTTTCCGCTACCTGAAACACCGGTTATACATGTTAGAGTGTTGAGTGGGATATGCACATCTACATTCTTAAGGTTGTGTGTAGTAACTCCTAGGAGTGAAATCTTTTCTGATGTGGAGGAGTTGAAAAGAGTCGAAGGTTTTAAGTCTTGCCCAACCTCAAGGTCTTTTGTGAGATATTTCGCAGTTAGAGAGTTGGAGTGCTTAATATCGTTTATCTTACCTTGGGCTACAACTTCTCCACCATGACTTCCTGCTTTGGGCCCTATATCTACAATCCAATCGGCTCTGCTCATTGTTTCCTCGTCATGCTCTACAACAACTACGGTGTTACCAGTATCCCTTAAAGATTCAATTGAAAGAAGAAGTTTCTCTACATCTCTAGGGTGCAGTCCAATAGAGGGCTCATCTAAAACGTATAATACACCAGAGAGTCCAGTACCTATTTGTGATGCTAGTCGTATCCTCTGTGATTCTCCGCCAGAAAGTGTATTAGCTTTCCTCGAAAGCGTAATATATGCGAGTCCTACATTAAAAAGGAAGTCTAATCTGCTATTTATTTCTTTTAATATTGGTTTTGCAATTTCTTTTCTATTTCCTTTTAATTCTAGGTTAGTAAGGTATTTTTTAAGATTTTCAATATTTAAATTTGTCATCTCTATTATATTGTATTCTCCGATTCTTACGCCTAACGAGTACGGTTTTAGCCTGTTTCCATAACACATATCGCAGATTCTCTCAGTCATGTATTTCTCTATCTCTGCTTTCCTAAAGTCAGAATCTGTCTCTTTGTAAAGCCTTTCTAACTCGCTTACTACGCCTTCGTATTGGGTATCATATATCCTTTCTTTACCAAATCTGTTTGTATACAGTATTCTGTATGATTGTTTCGCACCTTTTCCATAGAAGAGTAGGTCAAAAATCTCTTTAGGATACTTCTTTATAGGGGTTTTCAAATCAAAGTTGTGTTCTTTTGCGACGCTGTCTAGGATCCTTTTTGTCCATGAATCTTTTGTAGTTCTATTTCCCCATGGGAATATACCTCCTTCATTTATTGTCAGGTTTGGGTTATATGTTTTTTCGATATCAATTTCAAAGATATTTCCTAATCCAGAACATTTAGGGCATGCTCCTTCCGGTGCGTTGAATGAAAAAGATGCAGGTGTTATCTTCGGGTATGATATTTGGCAGCTGAAACAGGTATTCTTTTCTGAAAAGAATACTTCCTCATCTCCGAACTTAACCTTTATCTCTCCGTCTGACATAGAGGATGCTAACTCTAGCGAATCATTTAATCTCTTTCTGAAGGGTTCTTTGTCTGCTTTTAGCATTGTACTGTCTAGTCTGTCAACGAGTAGGTCTATCGTATGCTTTACATCAGGGTCAATATTTAAGTTCTCAATATCATCGAGGTGATATAAATTTCCATCTATTATTACTCTTGAAAACCCTCTTGTAAGTAGCTTCGAAAGTAATCCTTTATATTCACCCTTTCTACCTTTAATTAGTGGTGCTATTATTTGAAATTTAACATCTTCTTTTGATATTCTACTAACTATTTGTTCAGAAATCTCCTGTATACTTTGAGAGGAAATTAGAGTTCCACAGTTTGGACAGTACGAATTCCCTATATGCCCAAAGAGTAATCTGAGGTATCCATAGATCTCGGTAATAGTACCTACTGTGGAACGAGGGTTGGTACTAGTAGTTTTTTGATCAATTGATATTGCAGGTGAGAGTCCTGTGATTGAATCGACATCAGGCTTATGCATGAGTCCCAAAAATTGTCTAGCATATGAAGAGAGAGATTCAACATATCGTCTCTGTCCCTCTGCGTACAGTGTGTCAAATGCAAGCGAAGATTTACCACTTCCAGATACACCTGTGAATACAACAAGCTTGTTCTTAGGTATATCAATTGATATGTTCTTAAGATTATGTTCCCTTGCTCCTTTTATTCTTATATATTCATCGTTCATAGCGATACATATTATACCATGGAATGCTGTATATTCTTCTCCTATAGTGGAGGAGGGCAATATATGAACAGTATGTTTAGAAGTGATATAATTGCGTACGTTTGCACCCGTAGCTCAATAGGATAGAGCAACGCACTCCTAACGCGTAGGTTACTGGTTCGATTCCGGTCGGGTGCGTATATTTTAATTCTGTATTTAAAAGAATGGGAATATCTCCACAAGTAAAGGAATTAAAAGCTCCAGACAGAGAAGATGGTTATCCTATACAAACCCCTAGATGGTTAAGAAGGTTTCTTGAAACTATTCCTGGTTTTTTAATTTGGTTTCTTCTTCTTTCTCCAATAATTTTTGGTTTACTTGGTTGGGAAAATGTTTTTGTTTTGTATATCTCTTTCTTAATAATATATTGGGTATATAGAGGTATTAAATTTGTAATTAGTATTGGTATTGGTGTTAATAGGATGCATAGAGATCTTAATACAGACTTTATACAGAAGATTAAGGAGGTTAATCCTATGGGTTTTGATGAGATACAATACATATACCTCTGTCCTGTATACAAAGAGGGTTTGGATGTATTAAACCCATCATTTAAAGCTTGGAGTAAAAGTGATGTAGGTGCAGGCAAGATTCATGTTGTAATGGCAATGGAGGAGAGGACTGCAGAGGAGATACAGATTCCAAATTACAAGGAGTTGGAGAAGAAGTATGGTAAGGAATTTGCTAGTATGCAGTATTATATCCATCCAAAGGACATAGAGGGGGAAGCAAGTGGTGTAAAGGGTGCAAATATTAATTGGGCAGCGAGAAAATATGTAGAGAAGTTGGAATCTGAGGGTAAGGATATTTCTAAATATCTTCTAATTACCTGTGATTGTGACTTAAGGCCTGACCCTAAATATTTATCGGCTATTACTTATAAATATTTTACGGTTCCTAATCCAAATCAGAAATACTATACGAGTGCAATTTATACATTAAACAACAATATATGGCGTGTTCCGATATTGATTAGAGTACAATCTTCATTACTATCACTTGCATTGGTTCATACATGGGTAACTGAGAAATATGAACATATTCCTTTTGTCACCGGTACGTATTCCTCAAAAGAGACTTTCTCTTCATATGTGGTTAACCTTAAAACTTTAAAAGATATTCACTTCTGGGATCCCCAGTTAGGTATTGATGACTCAACATTCTTCTGGAATGCTCTTATTCGTTTTAAAGGGGATTTTGTTGGAGAAGAGGTATATATTCCGACCCATAGCGATGCTGTCGAAAATGAAAGTATGGTTAAATCATACAAATCATTTTACAAGCAACAGCATAGGTGGGGGTGGGGTATTATTGTTTTTCCAACTACTGTAGCTGCACTTATATATGAAAAGAATATTCC
>CAZUZI010000010.1:0-36126 GCA_964625015.1 uncultured Candidatus Saccharibacteria bacterium
CTGGTAATTTGTCTGACAACAGAATAAAATTTGAAAATTATTACCATTTTGTTGAGGTTAACAAGATGGTAATTTTATTTTGGAAGGTGATTAAATGATAGGCGTAAACAACAATACAATTTTAATCCCAAATACAGTCCCCAGAGATTTACCCCATAAGGCTCAAAGCCTCTGGATTTCTGCCTATAATCAGGCTATTGCCGAAGGTAACGGCGAAGAAACCGGAGTGAAACTGGCATGGGGTTCTGTCCAGAAGCGGTGGCAGAAAAACAAGGCGGGCGAATGGGTTGAAAAAAAAACGGCGGGAGAAAAGACCGACAAAAACCAAAATCTGTTTTTATCCGAAAATCTCACTTCACCTATCCCCTATAAAACTGACAATTCCCCCACCTATAAAAATGGCGATATTGTTGATATGCAGTTCTGTTGTATCGGGGATAATGTGGAAGAACAAACCCTGAATGACTTCATAAAGAATTTCTATTCTCAAGCCCTGGGGCAGTCCCTGGGGTTGCACGTAGATCATCCCTTCTTTGGCGATGGAGACTATCCCACCGACAAACAACGATATGGCGATATTATGAACGTTTATCGTAAAGGCAGTGTCGAAGGATGGATTTCCGTCCGTCTCAACAATCTGGGAGCCGACGCACTCAATAATCGGGCTTATCTGTATTTATCCCCCGGCTGGTGGGGAAAATATAAACACAAACTAACCGGCGAAGAGGTTAAAAATGTCCTGTTCGAGGTCAGTATGACCAATATGCCTGCCGAAAAGATGATGGCGTCTATCGTTCAGATGGCGGAAAAGATCCTGGAACAAGTTCAGGATGACAGAGATAAACAGGATGACCCGGAGGAAGACCCCCTGGAATCCCTGATAGATCAACTGGGAGGACTATCCTGCAAAATAACCGACAGATTCAAGAATAAAGCCGGTAATGCCGGACTACGGGCAAAAGTCAAGGATGTTCTGTCCCATGCCCAGAGTATGCTGGAGGAACCCAAACCTGATAAATCTGAAAAAGAAGGTCTAAAGACCTTCGCTACAACCAATACAACCGCAAATACAACCCCCGATAAAGGGGTTTTTTATTATGAGAAGGAGGAAAAGAAATTGACTGACGATGGAAAGAAAACTCAGGACGAAGGAAAGCAGAGCGAAACTAAAATTCTGAGCGAAAAAATCAAAAAAATGGAAGAAGAATTGACCGCCACGAAAAAAACTCTGGAGGAGAGGGACAAGGAAGTCTCCCAGAGCCAAAAGCAACTGTCTGAAAAATCCCAGGAAGCCAAAAATCTGGAAGAGCGTGTGTCCCTGCTGGAAGAACAGCGATTCGAACGGGAAATCAACACCCTCGCAGAATCCTATCTGCCCCAACCCGGCAAGGATAACTTCAAACTCAAAAAAGCAGAAATGGGTAAATTCCTGGCTGTCGCACGGAGATTTAAAAACGACTCCGCCGGACTAAATGACCTTAAAACCCTTATGGAATCTCTACCCGGAATGACCATTGATACATCCGTGAGAGGAGTTAGCGGAATCGAACCCGGTTCGGCAGAAGCCCCCCAGAAGATGACCGAAGCGGAAATCTCCAATCTGGCTATGGAGAAAGCCAAAGCCGATCCCAACTGGAAAAAACAAGAACTCCAGGAGGGGATCTATAAAAACAAGCTGGCTGAAGTCCGGCGTGAAAAAGGAGTGAAGTAAAATGCTGAGTGGAGAACTTTCTCAGGGAATCATAACCTCCAAAAAAACCCATACCGATAATTTTACTACCGTCGAACGATTCCGGGCGGTAGATCTGAAGTCCACCGATATAAGTTATGTCCAATATGCGACCGCCTCTTCTACCCGTCCTTACGGCAGAACCATAGAGGCACGAACCGCCGCCGACCTGGCTGCCGGACTTACTCAGGTGGATATTCAAAAACTGGCTCCCGGCGATGAAGTTACCCTGGAGGCAGGAGAAGCGATTGCATCTCTCAAGACTCCCTGTGGGCTGACTACCTATGGGAAAATCGTGGCACTGGAATCCAATCCCACTCCCGTTACTCAGTACTGCTTCTGCGAAAACCTGGAAGCCGCTTCTGGGGACGGCAGTAAGATTATCTGCCGAATCATTGACCGGCTGATCGAATACTAAACCATCTTAAACCCAGGCAATTAAATATTTTTATAACGACGAATTATGTTTAAAATAAACTATCTTACGAAAGGAGCCTGACAATGGCTAAAAGTGGAGACCTGACTGTCGATGTAGCACTTACTAATATTGCAGTTACCTTCTTCGACGCAGTTTCTATATGGCGGAGAATTTTCAGGAACGCCATGAATGTCGCCTCTATTCATACCTGGTATCCCCAGTATGACGAAGGGGCATTTTTCATCAAGGATGATAGGAGTAAATACCGTAAAGGACGGGATTCGAGACCCAAAAAGGTTGATTTTGCCTATAGCAAAAAGGAAGTCGTAGTAAATGGATACGAGGCTTATACCGAAAAGTCCCGTGTCGATCTGACAGAACTTTCCGCCATGGGAATCACTAACGCAAAAGAGTCCATGACTAAATTCACGGCGGGCAAACTCAACCGATTCGTTGACCTGGATCTTATCGATCTCATCTGTAACACTTCCGCATGGCATACCTATGCTGTAGATGATACCGGATTCAGCGGATATGCCTGGACAGACCAGACTAACGGAGACCCCGAAAAAGACCTTCGACAACTCCGGCTGAAAATCATCCAGAATTCCGATGGAGCCTATGCCCCGAATACTGTAATCATGAACCCGACTGCAATGAACCACCTCTTCATGCACACGAAAGTTAAAGCCAGATATGACTCGGTTCTGGCAGACCCCGAAGGAAAAAAGAAATGGTTCTTCGATCTGTTTGGAATTCCCACCGACCGGGTTTTCGAAGTCCGAACCGTCAAAAACAGTTCTGACAGCGATACCAAGAGTAATGCCTTCGCTATGGGGGCTTACGTCTGGATGGGATACATCGCAGAAAATCCCAGCAGAGATGAACCCACTGCTATGGTTCCCCTCGTTCCCCAGGACTATGTGGGTAATGAAATCGGAGTCGCTATTAACCAGATGGAACGACTCAACGGAGCGAAGTTCGAAGACGGATATGAGGGTATAAGAGTTTTTGGAGACCAATATACCGAAGTGAAACTCATCGCCAAAGACCTCGGTGCAAACCTGACCGGAATTTATTCGTAACCCTTCACGGGCGAAGAATAGAAATAGATGTTAGAAGTGGAGGCTGGAAGTCGGTTCCAGTCTCCTTCTCCCCCTTAAAGAGGTGATTTTATGCCCTATTGCACTGATGAAGATGTAAAAAAACTTGGTGGAACTTATCAGAATTCCAGCGTGCCTGATACCTTCAATTTTGATTTTGATGTTTTGATCGAAAATGTCGGGAACGAAATTGACGCAAGGTTAAGTATGGCAGGTGTTTCCTTACCTATTTCCTCCGGATTCACAAAAGCCCTGGCACGGTTGAAAGAGTTATGCTGTCTGGGTGTCCTGGCACAACAGGAGGACGCCATAGCCCTATCTACTATCCCAACTCCCGCAACCGAAGGACAGTCAAGAGGATCTCCCTATCGTCGGAGGTTCGAACAAAAGTTAGAAATGTATGCGGATAATCCTCGTATGACATTATTTGCAGGAGAGACCGCAAGCCTTTCGACTGCTTTTACAACCAGAGAGCCGATAAAATCCTATTCTGCCAGCGGGGCAATCTGGGGAGACAAGATAGCGACAATAAACGAGCCAAGTGATTTTTATATTCCGTTTGATGAGGCGTTCTGATGTATAAAAGCAAAATAAATGATTTAAAATGGTTTATGGGTTGGTAAGGAGGATAAGTGGAGCAGGTTTTTTTTGCGGTTCCTGTTCGAAACAGATCATGGTGTCTGGATAAATACCTTGAGGGGCTGAAAAATCTCGAATATCCCAGAAGTCTCTTATGGATTCATTTCCTGGTTAACGATTCGCAGGACGAAACTTTTGAAAAATTGGTTGACTTTGGAATTAACTTTGGAAACGAATTCGCCTCCTATATCGTCGAGAATAAAAACTACGGCAAGCCCGAAGGACTCCGGAGGGGAGCCATAACCACATCCCTTTATCCTCATTACGCCGATATGAAAAATTATCTGTTGGAGAAGTTTTTAGAAACTCCCTGTGAATACTGGCTACAGGTTGACTCCGATTCTCCCTGTCGTCCCGATACTCTCAGAAGGTTACTGCGGCATCGTGAAGGGTATGTTGCCGGAATCTGTAATGTGGACGCTTCGCAAAGTTTCAAAGGCAGTCGTTCTTTATCGAATGTGATGAGGCTGGATTCCGAAGGCAAATTCCGACGGGTTCCCTTCTCCGAACTTGAGAAAGTCCCCGACGGAGGGCTTTTCGAGGCTGACTGGGTAGGAGGTATCTCTCTGATTCGTCGGGATATTGCAGTCGCTTGCCGATACCACGTCTTTAAACAGGGAAAAGATGATAATATGGGATTCTGCCACAATATTCAGCAGATGGGAAAGAATGTCTGGGTTGATCCGTCGGTGTATCTCGATCATTACATGCGAAAAGGAGTGGTCTGGTAATGGCGTTTGTGAATGTTCGTTTTACCGTCCTGGGAGAGGAACAACTTAACCGGGGAATAGCCGGAGTTATTGACGCCACTTCCGACCTTACTCCCGCCTTCCAGGAGATTGCCGAAGATTTCAGGGAGACCGAAGAAAAGCAGTTTGCAGGCGAAGGAGCCTATGGAGGAAATACCCGATGGGCGGATTTAAACCCCGATTACGCCGCCATAAAACTCATCAGATGGGGAAATCTGCCTATTCTCACCCGCACGGGCGATCTGCGAAAGTCCCTGTCGGAGAAATCACACTCAGAACATATCGAAGAAATAGAAAAGATGTCTATGACCATAGGAACTTCTATCCCCTACGCCATTTATCACCAGACCGGGACACAGTGGGGAAAAAGGAAAATGCCTGCAAGACCGCCTATTCGCATGACAGACAGGCAGAAAAGAAAATGGGGTTCGATTGTGAGAAGAAGTCTTCAGATTGACCTTAAAACCGCTCAGGGAAAGTATTATAAAAGCACGGTAAAATGAAGATCCTGAAACAAGTTCAGGATGACGAGGTGAATTATGGATGAAATTATTGATAGAGTTTTGGAAATAATAGAAGAGGATCTTCCTGCAATTCTTACCAGGTTTAATACCCATTACACAACGCAGGACACAAAAAACTTCGGGAAATCACTTACCCTTGCTTCTCCCGTGGCTTATCTGCACGGGTTTCAAATGTCTTTCCCCGGTCTCCCCTGTCTTATGGCTTTCTCCGACACTGTTACACCCCTGAATGATTCCCCCGTCTTCGAAGGAGTTATTCCCACCATCCAACGGGTTATTATCGAATTCTATTTCAGGGCGGATTTTACCCCCGTTCTCAATAGAATGATTCGACGCTATCTCTGGGCATTATATTACCTGGCACGGCAGGAGCGGTTCCGGTTCCTTCAACCCTCTCTCGGAGTCAAAGGGTATGCCCTTGACAGCGAAATCAAAGACATATCTATTAACATGGCAAAGATAAAAGTGGGACAGGGAGAAATTCTCTTCAATAATGTTCGCATGGAAATAGATTTCCTCATCGAGTCAAACGAGGTGGATGAGATTATAGGTTTGTAGATCCCGAAACCAGTTCGGGATGACATGGTAAAACCAACCGCCATGGCGGTTTTTTATTTTATAAGGAGGTAATTTTTATGCTAATGCCCACCGGATACAACAAGAAAAATATCAACCAGGGTATGGGGAAGGTATTCATGACTCCCGCCAATACCGACTTCGCCGAAACTTCACTTTATCATGCCGGAGTTCTCAGTGATGACGGCGTATCAACGGAAATAGTGGAAGAGCGGTTCAAACACGAATCCGGCGGTTTTCAGGTAGCAGACCCCGAACTGATAAAAACGGAAATCAAAATAAAGTTCAGTCTTTTGGCTGCCACAGCCGCAAACTTCAAAAAACTTATCGGATTCGGCGAAATAGAAACCGATGAAGCAGTAACCAGTGAAGCCTTCACCGAACAACCCATTATCCTCTATAATAACGACTGGAATGCCCTGCCTTTCCCCAATATCAAAACTATCACGGCGGTAAAGGACACTGCAGCCACTCCCAACGAATATGAAGCGTCCGATCTGGAAATCAAGGGAACAGCCGGAGATAACGACGGGTATATCCGAATCCCCACCACATCTTCCATACCGACTGATGAAGATGGTGTTACCCTTCTCGTATCCGGGACAAGAAGTAAGAGGGAAACCTATTCCATTAAAGCCGATCCCGACAAGATGACCCAGGATTACTATGGTATGAGAGTGGTAAAGCGAAACAAACAAGGCAATTGGCACTATTTCGACATTGAAAGAGTAACAGCAGATGGTTCTCCGACTATCTCCTGGAAAAACGGAGAGGCATATAAATATGACTGCTCCTTCACCGGGGTTATGACTCCCGCACAAACTGAACTTTATACTGCTTTCTTCGAAAAAGCGTAGAAAATGGAAGATGGAAGGTCTGAAGACCTTCGCTACCTTTCTACAGAGCCTGAAACAAGTTCGGGATGACTGATTATGATTAATCCCCAACCCATCCCCCTAAAATAAATAGCAGGGCAGGTTATGTGAGGCTAACCTGCCCAATTTCTTTAATAGATCCCGAAACGAGTTCGGGATGACGATATTAGAAAGGAAATATTAATGGCAATTCAGCAAAAACGACCGGTTTACTGCCCACTGTCAAAAGAGGCGGATATAACCCTTACCGATGGAACCGTAAAGACGATAAAATTCATGGAATTATCCCCCGGAGATACCGATAAAGCCTTCGACATCTATCTGAATATGATTATGGGGTATGCCCTGAAATTCGCCAAAAGCGGAGAACAAAACGGAGACAAGGAAACTCTTTATCTGGAAGAACTCCAAAAAGCAGAGGAATTCTGGGATATTATCACGGGAGAAAAGACGCCTTCGGCGATTAAACCCGAATCCTGGCTTCAGAAGTCCTATATCTCTGTTCTGCAAAAACTCTTCGACGATTTCCAGGAAGTTAACCCCTACTTCGTCCAGAAAAAAAAAGTGCTGGAATTGAACCTGGAACGGATGACGGAGATGAAGAGTCTGGAGATGGCAAGCAACAAGTTACTCTCCGATTCGTAGTTTATGAACTGGGGAAAGCACTGGGACAGAGGCCGCAAAAGATTTATCACGAATGGTCTTACTCTGAAATCCTCGACTACTGGCACGAAGAACAGGAATCCCGCTTCGCAAAAATCAAGCAGGATGTTATGACTCATCACGGGATTGACCTGGACAACCCCCAATCCCAAGAGACAGTAACCCAAAGCGGCAATGTTACCCGGACGGTAAGGAGAAATAGGATATAGATCCTAAAACGAGTTCAGGATGACCAGAGGAATAGATCCCGAAACAAGTTCGGGATGACGCAAGACAAGTTCGGGATGACATAAAGGAAACCACAAGCGAAAAGGCGATTTTGGGCTTTCCGCTTGTTTTTTTATTTACTACTGAAGCAACCCACAAGGAGAAATTATGGATACCATCAACGCCTCTGCAACCTTCGAAGAACTTTTGCGTGGGCTTACCGTCGATTTTATTCAGGATTATGTCCTTCGGGCGGGCAGTATGACCATATCCGAAGGTATCCAGCAGGGGCGGGATAGTGCCATTGAAACCCTCGAACCCAACGGAGCCCAATATTCTGCCGCGTTGGACGAGAAAATCTGTCCTATATGCTCCTCCCTGGATGGCATGGTGGTGGATTTGCGAACCGAAGAAGGCAGGATCCTGCACGAGAAGTATCATCCCGCCATGCACCATAACTGCCGATGTCTATGGATATACATCTTTGAGAAGAAGTTTGAAAACGAAACTAAAAACTTCGAAGATGTCTGGGTTGAAAAGTTCAGGGCGGAAAACCCCGATAAGAAGAACTGGAGCAAAGCACGGATTCTTGACCGGTATGCCCAATGGAATGTCTATGGTTCCCGTTCCCATCTCTGGCAAAACGAATGGGCGGAACTGATGGAATGTCGTAAGGACGTCATGGATCGCAAAATCGAACGGGCGGAGAAGAAGTTTTTGGAGAATTTGAAGAGTCTTTTTCTTGCTACCTCTGAAAATTATTCGGGTGAATCAGTTCCTAATAAGCAGTTGGGCTGACCCAGAGGGAGAAGATTTGGCACTCACTCTTATAAACCATAAACTTTTAGATAACTTTACAGACTTGCCCGAATATAAGGGATTGAAAGGTAAATTTGATATAAAAGGAGGTGGATTTGCAGATTTGCCCGTAAGGGTGTCCGGGGAATTTAATCAGAAAGATCAAACTACCTGGATTAACAAAAAATTACGTGGCGATGTCTTTAAATCTATATCACCAAATGCTCCCGATGTAAAACTAAGCAGTCTCGATATTGAATATCTTTATGCCCAACTTCACGAAGACCTTCACGGCTTGGTTCCGGGTAAATATAAAAAAGAAAGCATTGAGACCGTGTTGGAGGAAACTATTACGGGTTCTCTTTCTCGATTATATCTAAGGGATTTTATTACTTCAAATAAATTAAAATTTGACGAGAAGATGGTAAAAGATCATTTTGATATGGGAGTTGGATATGAAGAAAAAAGCAGGGCATTACAAGTAATTGTTGGTTATTTGGGCAAAGATTTTAAGCAATATTGTCTTGAATTAAAAATGGCACGAACGACAAAAGCCAGGATTGAGATGTTAAAACGGGATTATAAATCTGAGTTTTACAAACGAATGAGAGATAATAAGATAGAGCAAATACCGGATAAGGTTGACGATGTTATTGACCGTCTTTTTGAGGATTTTGATAAAGAAGAGTTGTATAATAAGCCGCAAAATGTTAATATGTTAATAGATACTCTTGATACGTTTTTACAAACCCTAAAAAGAGGTGTAGTAAAATGAGAGCATGGGAAATTCTTGAAGAAGAAACGTTAAAAAATCCTTATGTAAAAACTTACCCTCCCGATACAAAAGAATATTTTAATCTTTGCTTGAAAATTTCTAATTTTATTCATTCTAATATGGGTGTTCCCGAAGAAGAATTTGAAAAAGTTCTGCGACAGGCGGAAGAAATGGTGTCTCCCTTTGACCCCGATAAAACCTATTATAACAGAAGACTGCGGAGTTATTTAATTGATAATGCAACCAAACTTTATTATAAGGAACACCCTGAAACCACTTCGATTATAAACTAAAGCCCAAATTTCAATAAAACAAAACTGCCTTCCGCCACGAAGGCTTTTTTAGTTTAAGGCGAAAGGATGTGAAATATAATGGAACCCGACGAAGAAAAAGTATCTCAAGAAAAAGCGGAAACCGATGAAAAAACGAAAGATGTCGGCACGCTTGATGATTTGCTTGGGATTCTATTTTGCAGAATCCGACACTGCAAAGATAGTGATGTCGCCTCTATCTCAAAAGAAATAAGAGACGTTATACTTTTTAAAGAAACACACAACAAATAATGTTTATGACTTTAATTCGCCCTTACTCTTTAAAAATTGCTCAAAGAGATAGTCCGTTATTTTGCGATGAAATTCTATAACAGAATCAGCGTTTAATCCGGGATTAACCTGTATATAAGTCTGAGTAAGGTCTGTCGCCGTTTTGACACATAGATCATAATTGTGATCAGGAAAAAGATTGTCGTTTTTGGCACTCATAATGATTATCACCTCCCTTCGATACCGACATCTTCAATTTGTGTTTTCGATATGGGGGTGATAATCCCTATAATTAACGAATTTGAGGAGAACCATCATGGCAGAAAAACTCGCAGACCTGGTTATAAAAATCCTGGGGCAAAAAGACCCGTCCCTGAATAATGTCCTGGACGCTACCGAAAAAGCCGTTAACCAGAAAATGGGGAAAATAAAAGACCTGGCGAAACAAGGTGCTGTCGCTTTCGGCGGGTTCACCCTGACGGTGGGAATGATGGGCAAAAGTATGATAGACGCCGCTTCGAAGTATGAACAATACAGAGCAACACTGTTAACCGTAACCAAGTCGCAGGAGGAAACAAATAGGATATTCCGGGAGACGGAGAAATTCGCGACAACCACCCCATTTGAACTTCAGGAGGTTATGAAGTCAACAGTGCTGATAAAGGCTATGGGGTTAGAATTGAACAGAACAAGAACCAACGCCGGGAATCTTGCCGCCGCCTTTCAATCAGTAGGAATGACCCTGGACAGTGCTACAAACGGAATAACAAAGGCAATGGTAGGAAATGCGGAAGGTTATGAGATTTTGAGGAATCAGGCCGGGATAACGAAGGAAGAACTGGTGAAATTCGGCGGCGTCCTTGATACGAACGGAAACCTTATGCTCAAAAATAAGGAAGCCGTTGATAAAAACCGGGAAGCCTTGATGAAGTTAATTGAAACGAGATATAGCACAGCGATGAAAAACCAGATGGCAACCACCGCCGGAGTTATGAGTAACCTGTCCGATGAATTCGACAAATTCAAAGCAGGAATTGGAGAAGCCCTTATTCTAACCGTGAAAGAGTTAACTCAAAAATTGATAGAGTGGACAAAAGTATTAAACAACTTGTCGGATCAACAGAAGCAGGGAATTGCCGAGGCAATAAAATGGGGAATCGGAATTGGAGTGGTGGGAACGTCTCTTTCCGTGGTGGTAAGAGGACTTATAGAATTTAGACAGGCATGGTTGGTTATAGAAGGTTTAAAAATAGTCGAATCAATCAAGGGGATTGATTTATCTCTGCAGCATCTCAGTGGAACGATGGGGGCAAACATTGCCCTCATAGGATCTTCTGCCGCAGCAATATTAGTAAGCATTTTGCATATAAAGGAATCGTTGGACGAAGAAGACAGACTTAAAAAAATGCAAAAGGAAAACCTTGAAAATCTTAAAATTTATTATGAACTCAAACAAAACGGAATAATAAAGGAAACTGATTTATATAAGGCTTTAATTGTGGCAAGAGAAAAAGGAGATAAGAAAACACTTCAACGATTACGAGAATTAATAAAGGGTTCCGACGAATGGGCAGCTAAAATGGAATTAAACGGTGCTAAAGTTACGAGGTCTCTTGAAGAATCCTATCAGGCGTTCCGTCGAAATAATTTAGAAATGAGGGCAATGGCAGAGGGAAAAACTTATGCTCAGGTTTTGGCCGAAGAAGAAGCGGCAATAAAGAAAACACAACAAGAATCGGGAGGGATGGTATCAGCTGAAAACGAAGTACTATTAAAAGATAAGTTAACAGATGTCTTCCTTCCAACGGGAAAGGATTATGACTTAACAAAAAGTTATACCGCCGATATTGTGGACGAAATGACCGAGGCAGCAGATGAATTTGAACAAAATAACAAGGAACGGGCTGAAAAATCCGCCAAAGCCGAAGAAGACGCCCGGAAGAAAAAACTTCAAAATGCTCTGAATTATCTCGATCTTCTCAAAACACAAAACAAAATATCCGCAGACGAAGAAATAAAGTATCTGAACACAATCTTAAATACCTATGAACTCACCGAGGAAGAAAAAAAAGGTATCCTTAAAGACCGCTATAGACTCGAAACAAAACTTCGGCAGGACGCCCAGAAGAAAGAAGAAGACGCCAGAAAAAATGCCGCCGAAAAATTAAAAAATTATAACGAGGAAATAAAAAACGAAATTCTTCGATTAACCCTTACTTCCGCCCAAATGGAAGTTTTTCAGTTTAATACAAAACTGGAAGAATACCGCAAGGCAGGGGTGTCGGAGGTCGAAATCAAGCGGCTGATCGAAGCGAAAAAGCAGGAGATGTCCAAAGAAACCACAGAGAAGGAAAAGGAATCTATTCAGGAGGAAAAAAACGCCTATGACGACCTCTTATCCAAACTAAAACAACTGCAATCCGCAAGAGGTAATTCTCCGATGAAATCCCTGGAAGAAGTCGGGCTGGAATCGAGTCTCCTGTTTGCCAAAACCAACCGACAGGTAACACTCCCAGACAAAACCTCCCCATCGGCTCTGATGAGTCAACTTGGCAAAAGCCCCGGAGCGATGTTCCCCGACGGAAGAGGTGGAACAACGGTTGATAACTCCAATTCAAACAATATTACAATCAACGGTATAACAATCCAGAATCCCGAAGCGGTAAGGGCGGTAAAAACTCTGGTGTCGCTGGTTAACCCCAGGGGATATAACAGATCGGAGAGTATGGAGTAGATTCTGAAACGAGTTCAGGATGACGGGAAACAAGTCCGGGATGACCGGCAGAGGAGGGTTTTATGAGCAGCGGAAGCGGAAAAATTCAACCTTATGACTACGGAAAATCTGTTGTTGCGGGCGAAATGATTTTCCCCAAAACCGGAGAATGGGGACGCTTTCAGTGGAACCACGCATTATCGGGATTCATCCTCTTTCAGGATCATTCCCAGACCCTCGCCTATCTCCATATCGGCAAAATCCTGTTCGGCTATCAAACCGATTCCCCCTCTCTGGACGAAGATAAAGTATTTCTCCTCACGGAAGGCGTAAATGCCGATTCCCTCCACTCCCATTCCGCAGAAAATATCTCGATAGAAGATACTGAAGAATATTTTGAGGCGGATGATGTGGAAACAGCCCTGGAAGAACTGGCAAAAGAAAAGTATATCATCCTTACCGCCGGAGAAAACATAAGTGCCTTGAGAGTTATAACCGTCAATACAGACGGAGAAGGAATTTACGCCGACTCCTCCACTGTCAACCACGCAAATTTGATAGCCGGAATCTCTTATACCGCAGGACTGGAAGGAGAATCGATAAAGGTAATCCATCAGGGGAAAGTTAAGGATTCTTTTTTCTCCTTCGATATGACCAAACCGATATTTCTCGGTTCTAACGGAGTTTTGACACAGACACCTCCCACATCGGGGATAGCAGTCATAATAGGCTCCCCTGTGGCGGTAGATACTCTTATACTGAGAATACAGGGAAGTATTGTTTTATAGAAGAAGGTCTGAAGACCTTCGCTACAGATCCTGAAACAAGTTCAGGATGACAGGTAGATCCCGAAATGAATCCGGGATTATTTTATTTTTTAAGGAGATAAAATAATGGCAAACAAATATCTGGCTTATAACGAATCCACGGGGGCTATTGAGCGTATCGAAGCGACAACCTCTTCAGCAGGAGCAGGAGACGCAGGGGAAATTGTAGCCCTGGACGGAACCGGTCGGATAGATAATACAATGATGCCCGTGGGAATAGGATCTCCCACGAAATCCCTGACAGCAGGCGAAAACCTAACAGCAGGAGATTTTATCAACGTGTATGATGACACCGGAACCCCAAAAATGAGAAAGGCAGACGCCTCCAACGGAAGAAGGGCAGATGGTTTCGTCCTGGCAGCGGTTAATGAAGGAGACCCCGGCACGGCATACCTGGAAGGAATAAATACCGAACTATCAAGTCTCACCGCAGGAACAACCTACTGGTTGAGCGGATCTGTAGCAGGAGCCGCTACCGCCACCGTCCCCACCACAGGAGGACATATCGCCCAGGAACTGGGAAGAGCCGTGTCGGATGAAGAGATTATCTTCAAACCCAGCAAGCCGATTACGCTGTAATAGATCCTGAAACGAGTTCAAAAATGACAGGAAAAATAGATGCCGAAACGAGTTCGGCATGACGGAGGTTCTTTATGGCAGACGATAATGCCTATAGCACTGTTTACATCTCCAACCTGGATGAGGACAGCGTGGTCTATATGGATATTCAGCCGTCCCCTTTCCCGGTTATTCCGTTCCCCACCGGCGAACAATCTTTTAAGCGTTGTCTTCCCGGTCTGGATGACGACGGAAACATAACCGCAGGGAATATGATCGCCTTTGACGGCGGAGCGGTGCTGGGAGGAAATACAATCTCCTGGCAATGCTCCCGATGTGTGGAAGCCACCAGAGAAGCCCTGTTGGAGATGTATTACACCCTGGAGAATGTGCTTTTCTCCCTGGATGACGGAGATACCGTTTACCTCGCACAATGGGACAGGGGAAACCCGCCCAAAATATATAAAAATCCGGGACGGAAGACCTATAACCTGGAGATAAGTTTAAGGGTTTTGGCATTGCAGGAGTAGATCCCGAAACGAGTTCAGGATGACAATGGAAAAAGAAGGTGAATAAATATGTTCCCGTCTTCTGATTTTTTTATCTATTTTCCTTATCTTTTCGCCGAATTTGATTTTGCGTCCAAAAAACATATTTTTAGTCTGAATTAAAGATCCCGAAACAAGCCTGCCCTGAACTCGTTTCAGGGTTCAGGATGACGTGGTTCTCCGCCAGAGGACTGAATATATACCGTTTTTATTCTTCCTCGTCGCCTTTTTTGATGCGGACGGGCATCACTATATAAACATACTCTTCCCTGGACGGAGACTGGATCATTACCGGACGAACCTGGGAGTTTAATAAAATATTGACATAATCGTCGTCGATGACGCCAAGAACGTCAAGGATATATCTGCCGTTGAAGGCGATCTCCATATCGTCGCCGGTTCTCTCCTGGAAAGGAACTTCCTCGTAAGCGTCGCCCACATCCACCGAGTTGGACATGAGCCTCATACCCTCCTGGAAGATTTCCACCTTGAGAAGATCGGGAGTTTCCTTGTCCAGAGCCATGATCAACGCTCTTTTTACAGCTGTCTGGAGTTTGCTCTTCTCCACCACCATCTTGACTTCCGAGGATTTGGGCAGAACCGCCTCGTAGTTGGGGAATTTGCCGTCAATAATCCGGGAGAAGACAAAGGTGGAATCGAAACTGAAGAATATCTGCCCCTGGGAGAATACCACGGAAACCGGCTCTGCAGAGACCGACAGCAGGTTCATAAGTTCTTTAAGGGATCGCTGGGGAATAATGACGGAAAACTCCTTTTCGGGAGGATTCTCCAGAGGTTCGAAAACCTTGGTAAGCCTGCGACTGTCGGTGGAGACGGCGATAATCCCCTTCTCGGAGAAGTTCATATAAGCTCCCGTAAGAACCGCTCGCTGCTCGTCCTGGGAAGCGATGGAAATAATGATATTCTTTATTATATCCTTCAAAACTTCCTGGGGCAAAGATATATGGGTCTCCTCGTCGGGAGAAGGGATAATGGGAAACTCCTCCATAGTCCGGGTGTTTATATGATACTTGGATTTACCCGCCGTCAAAAGAAGAGGAGTATCGGGTTCCTGTTCCAAGATAATCTTGTCGGCACGGATCTGCCCCGTCAGGTCGGTGATAATCTTGGCAGGAACACAGGTGGCTCCCTCTTCGATAATATCTGCCGGAACTCTGCATTCTATGCCGAACTCCAGGTCTGTGGTGGAAAAGGACACCTTGCCGTCCTTGAGGGTCTTTATAAGAACATAACTGAGAATCGGCAGCGGCGAACGAGCCGACACCGCCTTTATGGTCTTTTGGAGAGCGGATTCAATGGTCTTCTTATCGAACTGGATTTTCACTCTTTTGTCCTCCTTGAATTTTTTATTATTTAAATTTTATTAATTTCACACAAATTCCATTTATGATTTGAGTTTATAAAACATCCTGTTTTTTGATAAGGGTTTATCCCCTTATTAATATTACGTGTACACGTACAGGATTATAGTATTATCAGTAGGGGATGTACATAATGTGGACAGATTGGTTTTTCATTGATTATTACTACTACTTTCCTGTTTTTTGGTCTGTGGATAATTTTTTGTTGTTATCCACATATTCGATATTTCCAGAGGGGTTAAATAGTTTCCTGTTAATTTCTGTGGATAAGTGGGGGAAATTTTTGGGTTATTCACAGTCATTGTCCACATTATCCACAGATTATTCACAGGGGTATCAGGCGGGGCTTTTCAGCATTGTTATTATATTGTCCAGCATGTTTTTGACCGAGGGGTCTTTTTTGGATTTCATTATGTTCTTGCAGGCGTTTATGACGGTGGTATGATCTTTTCCGCCGAAAGCCTTAGCCACATCCAGAAGGGAGGCTCCCACCACTTCCCTTGAGAGGTACATAGCAATATGGCGTGGAAAAACCAGTTTCTTTTCTCTTCTTGAACTTATAAGTTCTGAAATTTTTATATCAAAATATTCGCACACCTTTTCCTGAATAAGAGGAATAGTAATATTTCTGGGTTGAGAGTCAGGCAGAACTTCCTTGAGCGCCTGGTGAGCCAGATCCAGATTTATCTTCTGGGAGTTGAGGGAGGCGTAGCAGATAATCCGATTCAGGGCTCCCTCCAGTTCCCGGATGTTGGAGGAGATCTTCTCGGCGATATACGAAAGCACTTCCGGTGGGACGTTAACGTGGTCGATTTCCGCCTTTTTCCGCAGGATGGCTATACGGGTTTCAAGGTCGGGAGGCTGAATGTCGGCTAAAAGTCCCCATTCGAACCGGGATCTGAGCCGATCCTCCAGAGTGGCGATGTCTCTGGGATGGCGATCAGAAGTGATTATAATCTGGGATTTGGCGCTGTGGAGTTCGTTGAAGGTATGGAAAAACTCCTCCTGGGTCTGCTCCTTGTTGATGATAAACTGGATATCGTCGATGAGGAGCAGGTTTACACTGCGGTATTTTTTGCGGAATTCGGTCATTTTCTGATACTTGATGGACTCGATGAAGTCGTTTACGAACTTCTCCATGGATACATAAACCACTTTGGCGCTCTTGTTTTTTCTTATCACCGAATGACCGATGGCGTTCATGAGATGAGTCTTCCCCAGTCCCACGCCGCCGTAGATGAACAGGGGATTGTATGCCTTCGCGGGAGCCTCAGCCACCGCCTGAGCCGCAGCATGAGCCAGACGATTGCCGCTGCCCACGATGTAACTGTCGAAGGTATATCGAGGATCCAGGGGTATCTGGGAATTCTTGCCGAAGGAAATCTTTTCTTTTTCCTTTTCTTTGGGAGGTTCCTGAATTTCCTCGGTCATACCCTCGCTCATTTCGGTAGTGGAAAAAAGAGACAGATTCTCCACTACGGGCTTAAAGGCGCTGGAATTAAGACTTAGGGTAATATTTATTTTTCTGCCTATATAGTTACTTAAAATATCTTTTATGATTTCAATATAGTTATGCCTTTCCAGATGATCCTTCTGCCACGACTTTAAAAGAGAAATTTCCAGATGATCCGGCTCGATCTCCTTTAGTTTGGCATATTTTATAATGGTTTCGTAGGTGGTCTTGTCCACCGCCGACTCCACTATCTGCTGACAGTTTTTCCATGCGGTTTCCATATTTTCCTGAGTCTGCCTCATAAAAACTCTCCTTTCAGGAATAACCCGACCCCGGAGGCGAAGCGTAATTGCAGAGTAATTGTAGCGAAGGACTTCAGTCCTTCAATGATAAAAAAGGGTGAGTATCTGTAGATAAGAACTTCTGGTAATTTAATAAAGTTGTGATATAATAAAAGGAACAGGATATAGACCTGTTCCTTTTTGGTTTTTATACAGTCGGGATTTCAGGTTTTCCTCCACAGGCGGTACGCCGGTTTTACTGGTCCAACCTCCATTTTATTTATTAAAAGGGGATGAATTTATGAAAAAGAGAAGTGTTACCCTCTCCATAGCAGCGGTTATAGTGGTTGTGGTTCTGTTATTTTTATTTGTTAAAGGGCTTTTTCTCAAAAAAGAATATGACGGAACCGTAACAAAGGTCTTCGATGGAGACACCATCATGGTCAAACTGAATGATAACAGCGAAGTGTGCGTCCGGATCTGGGGTATTGACGCACCGGAAACGGGAAAAAACGGCAAAAAAGGACAACCCTACAGCCAGAATATAACCCGATATGTTGAAAATCTTTGCATTAATAAAAAAGTAGTTATTAAAAGAAAAGACATAAGTTACGGAAGAATAGTGGGAGAGGTAATCCTGCCCGACAAGAAGAATCTGGGGCAGGAAGTCCTCAAAAGGGGAGGAGCCTGGTGGTATAGCTATTACTGCAGCGATCCCGTTTATGCCCAGCTGGAACAGGAAGCCCGTAAGTCCCATAGTGGAATCTGGAGCGACCCCAACATAGTCCCCCCCTGGGTATTTCGACATAAGGAATCCCTGGAAAGAGAAGGGAAACTGTAAGAGGGAAAACGCCGCATGGTTGAAAAAGATCACTGAAGGCGGTATAATAATATTTGGAACCGGAAATAAGAGCCGATGACGGTAGCAGCGAACTCGGAATAAGGGTTGATGACAGGGATAATCCCGACCAGGACTTACGCCATTTTATATCAAAACCCAGATTTCATGCCGATTGCCAGAGATCCTGAAACAAATTCAGGATGACTAAAAGGAGGTTGGAGGATAGAAGTTGGAAAGATTGCTTCGTCGCTCCGCTCCTCGCAATGACATGATTCAGATCCTGAAACAAAGCCTGCCCTGAACTGGTTTCAGGGTTCGGAATGACAATGAAAAGGAGTGCCTTATGAGTTTAAGCGAAGATGACATCAAATATTATGCCCCACTCAATAATCCCACCGACGATTCCTCCACCCTGGGAGGCGGAATAAATACCTCTGATGAACTGAACGGAAATTCTATCGGAGAAATATTTCCAACCCGCGGAGCCGATACCGACGGCGGTTCCGATGTGGTCAGTTACGCCAAGATGTTTGCCAAAAATACCAGTGCCACCGATGATATGGAATCCGCCCAGATATATATCGCCAACCATCTGGAACAACCCGGTTCCGACGGAGTTATTACCCTCGTCTCTGATTCCGACAATGATGATGATTCCCTGTATGCCCGGATATATATAGAACAGACCGACGGAAGCAAGACCTCCGAGGATATAACCCTGGACGGAACGACACAGGTATCGGGAACCCTCCCGGTTAAAGCCGGAACCAATGTCAAGGCGGAAATAAGATCCGTCTCAGGCGACGCACTGACTGCCGTCGAAGGAAATATCGCCATTACCAGAGGAACACTGTTGGGATACATCCCCAGCGGCAGAAAAACAGCCCAGGGAAACTATGCCATAGGACTTGAATCCTCCCTGGATGATACCGCCACCACTACCAACCGCCTTACCGCACCCTCCGGAATTACCTTTTATCAACCTGGAACCAGAAATGCCGCCCTGGACGTCGCCAACGGCGGAACCCTATCCGCAGGATCCGCTCAGGGAATATGGGTTAAACAGACCCTCTATGACGGCGAAATCGATACTCCTGATATGGAGATTGATATAAGAATATTCAGACCGTAGAGACTGAAACAAATTCCGGATGACGGGAAAGGAGACTTTATGACATTACTGGAAAAAGAACTGCTTACCAGGGCAAAACACTCGCTTCTGATAGAGAAATCCCTCATTACCAGAGCAAGCAATACCTTCCTGGAAAAGTCCCTGCTTACCAGGGCAAAACATTCTCTTCTCCTGGAAAAGAATCTCCTTACCAGGGCAAGAGCGTATCCGAGAAATACTCTGGAAATGCTTCAACAGATTTCCCCGTCGTCTTATTCCACTGGGCAGGCGGTTACTTTTTCCTTTGGCTGTGAAATCCTCATCAAAAACCTGCAGGCGGAAACATCCAAAAAAATTCCCGGCTATCTCATCGACGATATACAGATTCAGCGGGGCAGAAATCAGGCAACCGAATGGAGAATCATACTCAATGACAACCATAACCGACTCTTCAGCACCAAAAACACCTCCTCGGAATATTATGGATGGATGGGAAACGATGTTTATAGCAGTAAATATAACCTCAAGAGATCCTGGCACGCAAAAATAAAGATCGGTGGTGAAACCTGGTGGAGTCCCCTGCTTATCCCGATCCATATCAGAAGAATATCCTCCATAGACGGCTATAAGACCGAAATTTCCGGCACAGACCTCTCCCGGAACCTGCTCATAGAAAACCAGACCCTGGAATCATGGCAATCCACTTCTTCCGACAGAAAAACCTTCAAGGGAGTCGCAGGCGAAATACTGGAGTATTTCGGGATTTCCAAATACGATTTTTCCAGGATGGATGATTATCCCGTCCGTCAGATTCACTTTCAGGGCGAATCCCCCATGGATATTATCAACAGAGGACTTGAAGTCCCCAACGCTTTCTGGTTCTTTGACAGGGATGTTTTTACCATATCTCAACCTGCCATGAAAAAATCAGGATATGACTGGAAATTCGTTGACCGGAAAAACATTGAAGAACTGGAATATGACGACAGCAACGCAGAACTGGTCAACCAGATAACCGTATGCAGAAGTCAGACCTCCGGAGGAGTCATTGAACAGGAAGGGGAAGGCGTGGGATGGCAGTCGGTTTCCCTGTCTCCTCCCCGGTTCGGAACATCTCTCCAGGTGCTGGAATCCCGTTGGTGCTTCGTAAATGTGGGGGATTTCCCGGTGCAGTGGATCAACGAAGCGGGCAAAATCAACGGAACCCCTCCCTATACGGAAGTCCGATTCGTCGTCCAGCAACAGGAAAGAAATTATGACGAGGCTCCTATTTCCGCCGGAACTACCGTTTATTGGAAGGTCAGGATTACCGGTCAAACCCTGGAAGAAATAGCCGATGGAATCGGTTTTGACAGTCAATTCTCAGTTACAGTCAACGATAAGGATTCACAAAAATCCAACGGTATCTATCCCGCTCCCGTATCTCAGGACAATACCTTCATTCCAAACTCGGAATGGGCAGAAGAATACGGACGAAGATTCCTGGACGAGAAAAAACGCCTTCAGAATACTGCTTCCCTCCGGATACCTTATCTCTTCCCCTGGATCAATCCGGGCGATACCATTCTTGTAACCGATTATGGCTCCGATCTCACAAAAGAATATTTCTTTGTTGAAACCACATCACTGAGCGTCAAAACAGGAGAAACCAATATTACCGGAAGTCAGTATCCGTAGAGAAAAGATCCCGGAATGAATTCGGGATGACGGAGAGGAATATGGACAACAAAAAGATCATCAGAACCAAACAGAACCACGAAGTTATACCGGGCAAGGTAATAACTGATTATGGAGACAATACTTTCGATGTCCGGGTCTTCAACCGTATCTATCCATATATTCGAGTCCCCTACAGAGGCAGGGGAACCATCTCCCTGAATAGCATGGTCATACTGGGATTCGTGGACAACAACCCTCAACAACCCTTTATCATCAGTTCCGGCTCCTCCCTCTGGAGTCAGGAAACACCGGAACCGGAAACACCCGATATATGGAACCAGTTCGGCAGAACGAAAGAGCATAATTTCTACGGGAAAGACCTCATCATCAATCGAGCAGGAGAACAATACTATCATTATCAGACTGTCCGGAGAGAACTGTGGGATTATACCTCCCAAGAACAGACCCGGCATATTACGGATGCTCCGATTGAGGCGGAAATAGACGCCCAATCTTATATCGTTTTTGGATTCGGAGCGAGATTTGCCGATTTGACCGAATGGACTCGCACCAGCAGCCTGAGTGTTTATGGGACTTTTGATGTCAATAAAAATTTCTCCGACTATAGCCGAAGTTGGACTTTCAGTTCGGGATATACCAAACCCTCCGCCGCACGAAGGCAGATGGAATGCCAGAAAACACCCCTATTCCTCAATCTTAGTTATCCTGTTTTGGTTCTACCCTATTTCATAGGCAGATACTATACCGCAGGATATTATACCGTTACGCCTTATTTCCTTGCCCAAACCTGGAATGGAAGTTCTTGGCTCTCCTCTTCTTACATCCCTGAAACTTACTCCTCAGCGAAGTCTAGGGGGCATAATAAAAATTTCAGTTTCAAAAATATTGTAACCCACTCCGACTCCTCGAACTATTTCATCTGGGGAGCGACAATTTACCATGATTATGGAGGATATTCAGAATATAAAGGAAACCCGGCAGGGGTGTATATTGAAAAGGTCTGTCTGTCTTATCAGACAGACAAATATACCATGTCTAAAATTTGGCAGTGGAAATTTGAAAAAGATAACGGTTATGACGGAGTAGGCGGTTACGTTATAGGCAATGTTTTATTCCACGGGCTCGTATCGGATCTAATAATGGATCAATACGAAAATGTTTATTTTTGTATTGGGACTACATACACCAACGAATATGACAACGATGATACCTCAGAAAATTGGCATTTAAAAATTTTCTCTGTCAATAAAGACGGGGAAACCGTTGACGAATTATGCCTTTTGGAATATTATTCAAGGCATATAAACCAGGGAGGGACTAATTTCTACAATTATCTTCAGATTGTTTCAATTGCCAGGCATGAGGCAACCGGAAGAATTTTTGTTGTGGGACAATATGAAATTTTTTGTATTCTGACCCAAAGAGGTAAATTTTCCCTCATCTGGTCGGTACAAAACCCAATAAAAAACATTCCATATTTCTGGTATTTTCATTTAATACAAACCCAGGAAGAACGCTATGAAAAAAATATCGGAGTCGATCCCGACGGGAATATACTGGTTTCCGATTATTACAACATGTATTATATCGACGGAAGTACGGGGGCAATCCTGAAAACTATACCAACCAACAATCTATTCCCTTCCTTGAGCGAAATTGAAGACTATAGAGGCGAAAAAGGTTATGCTCGATTCACCGGAGCAATATTCGGAGATGGGTTCGTTGTCTGTTCTTTTGCCTCTATCGGTGGCGGAGATTGGGTACCGGGCAATTATTACGGGTGTCATGTGGTAAAATTTAATCTCCCCAATTTTAATTCGCCCGTAGTATTGAGAGATAGTATCTCCCAAGCGGTGATAGGATCCGTAAGGGTTTATAACCGGAATATAAGATTTCCCTGCATAATAGACAAAAATAAGAGACTGATTAACATCTATAATGCCCTTACCGGCACTTATAATTATGATTATGCTAATATAGAGGGGTTTAAACAATAATGCAAAAACAACAGGTAAACAAACTGCTGCAAAACAATGCAGGATTTCGGGTAGGCGAAATAACTGCAATCAATTCCAACGGAAGTTATCAGGTCAAGGTCAAGGGAAGGGAATACCCCTACGATAAAGTGAACTCCATTGCATCCGTGGGAACCCTGCAAGTGGGGGATATGGTTACTCTTGCCTTCTATTCCCGTCAAATGCCCGACATAATAGGTTTTGCAGGTTACTATCCCGCAGGAACCCCCATAGAAGTGGATGTGTAATCGGGATCGGAATAGGTGCTTCTACCACTCCTCAGTGGGTGATTCTGAAATAAAATTTAAGATATAGTATTGTAATAAATATAAATAATATTGATAATAAAGAGAGGCGAAAAAGTGGCAGTTCAGAGTGATTTTATACCCCTTGCCGAAACTAAAGATTTATCGGCAAGTTCCTTCCGGGTTAAACCCAAAACTTCCCGACGTCTTCTGATGGATTTTCCGATATTAATTTCGTCGCTCATTTGCATAAAAATTTCACAAAAAGTTGTTAAGTCCTATTGACTACTTCACAAGATTATGTTAAAATATCCTTAGAAAATAACAAAGAAGTGTGAATGGAGGTGAACCCAATGGACATCAGTCTCCAATTCAAAATGGAACTCCAAAAATATCTGGTAGAAAATAGTCTCAGCGTAATGGAGTTTGCAGAAAAAACCGGAGTTCATTTTAACACTATCTATAGAGTGCTAAAAGGAGAAAATCTCAGCCCTCCTGTGATGGAAAGAATAGCCGAAATTATGGGAAAAAACCTGGTGATAGTCTTGGAAAACAAAGTTACCTGAATCCCCCCGGAGGAAGCCCGGAAACAACTGGAAGCAATCTCCCAGGGGATACAGGATGTAGTGAAACGGTTTGACGATGTTATCCGCCGGCTAGAACCTGAAAAGGTAGTAATCCGGGCTAAACAGACCCGTAAACATGGCGGAGTAGCGTTTATCAAGTTCGATCTGGTGATACCGTAACCCCATTTACTACATTATACACCCGATCCGCAAAAACGGATCAGCGAAGAAAAATTGAAGGGAGAAAAATTTATGAACACGGACGATGAACGGTTTCTCTGTCAGACTTTAGTCCACAGTTATTTCTGGGCGGTTATTATCGGATTCTCCCTCTGGCACTTATACGACTGTTTACAACTGCAAAAACGATACGAAAGACTGAAAAACAAGATCCGGGTTGAGTGGTATAAACTCAAATGTCTGGTCTGGGACTTGAAACACAACCCGAAAAAAAATTAACCGTCTCCGTCCCCTGGTGGGGAAGAGGGGTCATTACAAAATCTTTCACTTTTAGTATAGCCCCTCCTGACAGAAAAAGCAAGGAGAATTTATGGATAAAATTTTAAATGACGAAGAAATGTCTATACTCTGGGAATTGGAGACAAAAACCGGAGTAGAAATCACGGAAACCACCGATATGACCGATCTCTTGAGGGGGATCATCTCTCAGGTAATGGAGGAGGTGGAGGAAGATGAGTAACTACCCCGATGGAAGCCGGACTGCAGTAGCCGAACTCTACAACCCCCAATATTCCGAAAACGATATATCCCGATGGGAAGACGAAGCCCGAAAAGCCTTTTTTGACAGAGTGGAAGCCATAGAAGAGGGACTGACAAATTTCTATTCTGAATATATCGGCGACTACGAAGACCTCATCCCCGCTCCCACCCTGGCAGGACTGATGACGACCCTATCCGAAGAGTTTTTCCGGCGAATCGGAACCAGCAAAGGCAAGTATGAGGAAGAGAAAACGAATCTCCTGAAAAAGGACGCCGTTAACCCTACCAACCCCGTTGAAATCGTGAAAAATACCCTGGACGAAATGGCGTACCGGATATATGAACTCCAAAGAGACGTCCTGAAATCGTTATCCGGGTTAACACCTGAGGAACAGATGAAAACCGCCGATGAAATTCTGGAAGAAATGGGACGGTTCCCTGTCGGAAGCAACCTGGAAGACTTTGAGAAGGATATTATCGGTATCCACAACCACGCTATGGACGTTATAGCCGAAGAAAGAGGTGGATATAGATGGGACTGATAGCCTTTTTCTCCGGCGGAACCCCCTGCCCTGTCGGAAGCAGAAGCAGAACAAATCCGCAAAGCCAACGCCGAAGCCTGGGTATCACTGGTAAGGGAGGGGTTATAATGCCGATGTTTGAAATTATCGCCCCCTCTTATTGTCAGAATATCGTAGCAAAAGACAAAAATGAAGCCATTAAAATTGCACAAGCAATCCTTAAAGATAGATTTCGTGGTAGAATAATAATAAACGAAATAAATGATGTCGTATATTTATCAGACGATACTTATGGAGGTAAAAACAATGCCAATAACCCTCCTGATTGACGACACTCCCACCGTAGAGGCGGAAGCCTCCTGCTCCCCTGACTGGTTCGACGAGGGGCGGTTCCCCCACGACTGTTACTACTGCCGGAATTGTTTCCGGTGCGACTTTGCAAACAAGACAAAAAAATAAACCCTCGATGGGGGACTCAATGGAAACTTAACTACTTCCAGTATAGTCCCTCCTGATGAAAAAAGCAAGGAGGTTTGTAAAAAATGACGATGAGTCTGTTGTGGAATGACATAGAATCTCCAATCTCAACCGCCCCACGCCGTCCCTGGCACGCCCCCGCGAAGATGGACGCCCTCGACTTATACCGCCACGAGGCGGAAGCAAAAACGGAAGCGGAAAAAATCATAGATGAGTGGTATGGAAAACAAGTTTCCGGGGTAGAGGATTCTATCCCCGTCCCGTTTGAGGAATTCGAGGAGGAGATGAAAGCCCTGCTACATGCGGCGGTTGATGATTATTTTAAGCCCCGGAAACCGGTAAAAAGCGGAAGGAAGGTAAAAGTATGAAGGAGTCCGATATAATCAAAGCCTTCGCCGGGATGATTTCCCCCGGAGAATCCTTCCCTTCCGATCATTTCCGCTTGTCGGAGTCGGGTATTGACCCCCGTTATAGGCTTGCAAAAGCCCTGGGACTCCTTGAAGATTCGTTCTCCGAGGAGAATCTGTATCAGTTCTGGACGGGGCATATTGTGGAAAAAGCCCTCCTCCGGGAAATCGGCAGGGATGTTCTTCTGACCCGGCAGGCTAAAGTTAAAACTCCCTGGGGAGATGTCGGACACATTGACGCCCGAATCAGAGGGACAAAGGAAATCCTGGAGATAAAGACCACGTCCCCTGCTCAATGGGATAATTTACCCCACAACTATAACATTTATCAGGTTCAGGCTTACCTCTACTATGGCAAATTTGAGAAAGCCCACCTGATTTATATAGACCGCTCCGGGCGGAATGGGATTAAGGTTTTCCCTGTTCTGCCGAACCCCACCCTGCAAGAAGAGATTGATAAGACTTTGAGTATGCTCCATGTCTGGAAATATGGCGGAGTTTATCCTTCTCCGTCGGAATGGCAGGAAGCGGAAAAACAGATAGGGAGTTTTCGCCATTACTACATCCCCCGATCCTTTATTGACTGGTGTTCTTCGCAGGATAATTATTCCGACCTCTTTTCTATCGAGGAACAATCCGCCGAATTCGAAGCCGCCCGTTCATTGGCTGAAGAATTCGCCGAATCCAAAGACAACGGAGATACGGCAACGGAAAAATACTGCACGGAAAAACTGGAGGAGTATTTCGAAAAAGGTTATACCGAAATCCCCATCCTGGGAGACGACGGAATACGAACCCTCAAAGCCTGCCGGGTGGAATCGGAGTCCCTGAATCTCAAAAAAGCCCGTAAATGCGGGGTTCCCATCCCGGAGGAACTAAGTAAATTTATAAACAATAAGGTTTACTGGAGAAAATACATTACAAAAAATAACAACGGCGAAGCCGTTGAGGAGGAAGAAAATGGAAACAACTGAAACTTTAGCCCTTGTAAAAAGCGAACCTGCCGGAGGAAATGCCCTGCCGGAAGTTTACGGAATTGACGCCGATTACTACGGGGACGCCCCCCTTGTCCTCCCCGTCTATAAAATCAACCAGAAAAACGGAAAATTGGTTCATTCCCTGACTGAAGAGGAAGCGGATGTCGTGGACTTCGTTCTTGTCGGAATCACAAACACCCGGATCCTTTACAACAAAAACATCGGTGATAAGCCTGTCTGGTTCTGTCGTAGTCTGGATATGATGAATGCCCAGATGAACCTGGAACAGATGGGAAATAAAGAACTGGATGACCTGCGAAAAAAAGGAGCAGGATTCTACTGTCAGAAATGCCCCCTCCAGAAATGGAACAAAAACGGAAAGCCCGAATGCTCCGAGGTTCGGAACCTCCTCTGCTTCGATTACAATAATGGAAACTACTTCATCTTCCGTGGGCAACGAACTTCCCTGAAGCCCATCGACAACCTCATCAATACCTTCCGTGCGTCCCGCCTGGCTCCGTTTACCAAACTGGTTCACATCAAAACGGAGTTGGTAAAAAAAGATAAAAAGGCGTGGTATCTGCCCCGGTTCATTCTGGATAAAGAACCCCTCCCCCTGCATGTCGTCCAGAATTTCCGGGCGGAGTATGACCAATATATCAAGGCTCTCCGACAAAAAGCCTCCGAGGAACCGGAGGAACCCTCCGATTATGAGTTTATCCCCAATGGAAACGGCAACGGATCCGCCGATGATGCCATTGAAGAATCTGGAATTTAACATAAAAGTTCGGAAACAACCATGCCGGGAGGGGGAGCGTCGAAAAACTCCGAGACTTCCGGCAAAATCACCCTCCCCTGAACGGCAGGCGTAGGGCGGTTCGAGACCGCCGGAGGGGTTGAAAATAGGCAACTGTCAAGGATTACTTACCAGTTCAAGAGAGGATTTAATGAATAATTTTCAAATAGTCATAGACACCAGGGAACAAAGACCCTACTCCTTCCCGGACGCTATCCGGGGGACACTCTCCACCGGAGATTATTCCTTTGTCGGAGGGGAAAACCTGTTCGCCATCGAGCGGAAATCCCTACAGGACGCCTGGGGTTCTATCGCACAAGGGCATGACCGATTCCGCCGGGAGATGGAACGGGCTAAAAATCTTCTGGCTTTCCAAGTGGTCATAGAGGCTTCGCCCGATGAATTCCTCTGCCCGGAACTGGAGTGGAGGCGTATTCACCCGAATTCTCTCCGCGGGACGGTGTATCAGTGGCGGAAACTTTACCGGGTTGACTGGATTTTTGCAGATAATCGCCAAAAGGCAGAAAAACACACTTATAACCGACTTCGCCGGTGGTGGCAGGAGTGGAAAGCCGGGCTTTGGCTCCCTATTGAAACTGCGAAAGAAAGGAAGACGGCATGATAAAAATTGTGAAATTCGCTCCCCGCGACAAAAACACCCTCAAGGGGTTTCTAACGGTGGAAATGTCCAAAATAGGGTTGGAACTCCGGGACTTAACTCTTCACCAGAAGAACGGACACCACTGGATTTCCTTCCCTTCCCGCGAGTGGACGGACGAGCAAGGCGAGAAAAAATGGACTCCGTATATAAAATTCACTGATAAAGAAATGCTGGAACGATTTCAAAAGGCGGTAATTTACGAACTGAGAAAAGAAGGCAAAATAAACTAATTTTACCGGAGGAGATAATGCAGATGACGACTGGCACAATAGAATTCTTCAGCGAACTCTATAAGGGTTTTGACAAAAATCTTTACTTTGAGATTCGCAGAATCAATGATGGTTCACCCGCCGAAGTTGAATTTTTTACCCTTAAAGAACTCTACGCCTTCGACTGGAAATCTTATCTCCTCCGACATGCTGGCAGCAATAATTATTACAGCGTCAATCCCCGCAATACCAAAGAAGGCAAAGAAGCAAATGTTCCCTTCGCCGTCGGGTATTGGGCTGATGTGGACGATAAACAATTTAGCGGAGGAAAAAAAGAAATTATCGAGCGGGTAAATAAATGGTTCGCCAACCTCCTACCAACCATTACGATTGACTCCGGACATGGCTTCCATTTTATTTGGCTTACTGATACGCCGCTTGATATGTTCTCCGAATTTGCCCGCGAATCGCTAAAAAAGACGAACAAACAAATAGCCGTAGTTTTAAAAGGTGATAACGTCGGAGACCTTCCCCGAATCCTGCGGATACCCGGCAGTATAAATGTCAAAGATTCTTCCGCTCCCGTCCCCTGCGAAATCGTTTCCTTTCACCCCGAACGCCGATACACAGACCAATTTTTCACAATGACTTTTTATCAAATTTGGCAGAATTATAACGGTTTTGGAGAAAAAACCGCCAAAATAGGGACAAACTTGCAAAAAAACGACAAGATAACGAAGAGTGAGGAAAAAGAATCACTTGATAAGGATGAAAAATGGATTGTCCAAACAATCTCTAACGAGATTAAAGAGGGAAAACGGAACACCACCGTTACACGCCTTGCGGGGTATTGTTGTAAGAAAAGGATCCCGCAGGATATAGCCCAAGCTATTATATCAGCCGTGATGACTCTGCGGTGTAACCCCCCGATGGACGCCGAAGAACGGGAAAGAACAGTAACAGGGGTTTTCTCCCGATACGGAGAGGAAGAAAAGAGCCGAATAGGAGCCAAACTCATAAAAGTCAATGCCCCCATCCCCTATTATTACTTCCTTATGAGTGATGGAGTCAAAATAGAATTAACCCTCGAAGAACTTGTCCGATTCAGCCTCTTCGAAAAAAAATATTATTCCGTCGTCAACTCCTTCCCTACCTGGATAACACGGGACGAATGGAAATCTTATCTCAGTGGGTTGGAGATAAAGATAGAAGAATCGCCGAAGGACGCCTCTCAGGACGAAGCCTTTTATGAAAAACTTATCGGCTGGCTGAACCACCAGGGAGAAGCAACCGACATTAACGAGTTCAAACTTGGCAAAGTCATTATCGAAGACGGCTATATATTTTTCAACTCTCAGAAAATCTGGGACAAATTCCGACAGCATAACATCAATTTGGATAAATCTCAATTATATAAAATCATCGCAGAACGGGGTGGTGGAGCCAAAACCAAGAGAATCAAAGATAAGACCGTCAAAGCGTGGTATGTCAGAGATGGCGAGGAAAAGGAGGGAAATAATGAGGAATAATCAGTATTTCCAATGTTACCAAAGTTACCAAGAGTTTTTTTCAAGGTAACACCGGAATAATAGATACCATCGGATTTGTTACTTTGTTACCAATGTTACCAGGCTTTTTGAAGTTGGATTTTTTTAGAAAAAATATTTTTGCGGTAACAAAGTAACATTTTTACCCCGAATCAATCTTCCTTATATATATAGAGAGATTCCACTGACGGCATTTGTTACCGGATTCTGTAAGATAACAGTAACACGACCTATATATATAAAGGAGATTCCGCCAACCACTGATGAATAGTGGGATATGAATGAAAATCAAGTTTTAAAATGTTACCAAATGTTACCAGACAGAATTGAAAATCACACAAGAAAAGGAGAGAAAAAATGCGAGCAAAGTTGAACGGGCCGCCTGGAACCGGTAAAACCACTTTTTTAATTAAATTAGTTCAAACTGCGGTGGAATCTGGGCTATACGAACCCAGGCGAATCGGTTTCCTCTCTTTTTCGAAGGCAGGGGCGGAAGAGGCACGGGATAGAGTGGCGAAGTGCTATAAGGGGAGCGGAACTGAATTCCCCTGGTTTAAAACGATTCATTCCGCATGTTACAGGCTCCTCGATATACCCCGGAATCAACTTCTAACCCCTACATGGTTGAAAAGATTCGTTCAGGAGTCAAAAATAGAATTGACGATAGACACTACTGATAATGACGATGACGACGAAGTTTTTTCTTATCAAAAAATAAAAACCCCCGGAGATTTGGCAAAAACAATCTATTCCTACTCTCTTTTGACGGAAACCCCCTGGCAGGAAGCAATCTGGCAGTTCGAAGACGGGTATAACATCCCCGTTGATTATGATACAGTTGAAGATTTTGTAAAAAAATATGAGTCGTTCAAAAATCCTCGAATTCCAACCCCCGAACATCCCCACCTATACGATTATAACGATATGCTCCTGTGGGTTTTGCGGGAAAATATGTGTCCTCCCCTGGATCTCTTGATTGTGGACGAAGTGCAGGACTTATCCCCCCTGATGTTCCGCGTTCTTAATATGTGGGCGGAGAGGATTGAAACGGTGGTTATTGCCGGAGACCCCTATCAAGCGATTTTTGAATTTCAGGGAGCAGCCCCTGTTTTAATGATGGAGTGGCGGGCTGACTGGGAGAAAACCCTTGACCAGTCCTTCCGTTGTCCTTCCCAAATACACTCTGCCGCAAGAAAGATCGTAGGAAGAATGTCCCAGCGATACTCCAACGACAATTTTTCCCCCCGAATACAGGGAGGATTCGTAAAATCGGGCTGTTATATGCCTTCGTTAAAAACTCTTTGCAATAATTCTGTTTTTTTCCTTGCAAGAGAAAATTTCCGGGTTAACCAGATAAAGTCCAAAATTGAAGAGAGAGGAATCCCTTATACCTATACCAGAGGGCGAAAAAGCCCCGTAATGACGAAATATGCTGAAGCGATTTCTTCCTTAGAGAAACTTCGGGCGGGAAATAAAATTTCGTATCTGGAAATGGATAATTTAATTGATTTTGTCCCTCAAAAAGAAAACCTGGAGAGAGGAGGCAAAACGGCAATACGACAGATGAGGCCGAATCTTTCCGATTTTGGCAGAGAAGACAAGCAAATTTCCCTTGAAAATTTACCCGCATGGAGATGGACGGATAAGGGAATAAATAAAATAAAAACAGGGGATATTTACGGTAAATTATCAGATGTAAAAGAAGGACAAATTAAATATATTCTGTCGGTTTTGAAAAATAATGGATTCGAAGCAATAGGCAGAAAGCCGAATTTATCCATCGGAACCCTCCATTCGGTAAAAGGCAAAGAGGCTGATACAGTGATAATTGACCCTGTTTTTTGCAAAACCGTAGGGATAGGATACGAGGATAACCCCGAACCAGAACACCGACTTGCATACGTTGGCATAACGCGGGCAAGGAACGGAGTTTATATCCTCCCCTCGGACGGAGAGTTTTATTACGTTTACCCCTGTGGTGTCCTCCCCGATTACCCCTCCTGTGGGGAGCCTCTTGACAGAGATAAGGCAATCCAGGAGATACTTTTTGGCGATAGACCGAAGGTTTATGCCGGAGTAGGAGCGGGACTGAATACAAAAGATGGCGAGTGGGATTTTGACGAATACGATATGCCGTTTTGAGGAGGTAAAAAATGTTCATCAGGACACAACCGACCACGGAAACCCGAAGCGACCTTGAAAAACTCAGGCAAGGAGTTGCAACCCTGTTACAGGAGTTTTTTACAAAAGCCCAAGACCGGGACGAGTTAGTCCTTTGCTATTTCTGGGCGGAGAACTGGATTCGGGGCGAAATAGAAAACCAAATGGCGTTAGCCAAGTATAATCTTATGGCGGAAATTGAGGGCAGGACGAAAAAAGACGAGGAGGCGTAACTGATGACCACAACACAGAACAGAGGTTACATAGACATAGCGAAATCCCAGGAGTGGGAGACACCGACAGATTTATTCAATATACTTAATAGTATATTTCACTTTCAGACCGATTTAGCCTGCACATCCCGTAATAAGCGGTGCAAGAACGGAATTTATCCTGAAGAAGACGCCTTATCTAAAAATTGGGGAGACAAAGGAAACTGTTGGCTGAATCCTCCCTACGGTAGAGACCTGCAAAAATGGGTTGAAGCCTGTTATCGGCATATCCATAAACACCATAATAATAATCTGGTGGTAATGCTTATCCCCAGTTCCACCGAAACCAAATTTTGGCAAAACAGGATATTTACTTCTGCGAACGATGTTTTATTTTTAAATGGACGACTAAAATTCGAAATTGACGGTCAATCACTGGGGAGCAGTCCCAAAGGCTCTGCCCTGGTATTCTGGGGTATGATGGCGGATAGACAAAGATTTCAACTTATAAACGCAAAACTTGGAAAATTAATCCACCTCAACGGCGATTTTATAGAGCAGTATATCGCCTATCAAGAGGCTTTGGCTGCGATAAGCAAGGAACTATAAATAAATTATAACCGGAGGTAAACTAAATGCCGATTACCCCTACCTACAATATCCTTTTTGCCGATTGGGTCGGCGATGGCGTCCAGGTATCACTGGAGGTGCTTTGTCCCTTTTGCTCCCATCCGGGGAGCGAGTCCCCAGTTAAAGAATCTCGGTTCGCTTCTACCTGGAGAGAGATTGTTCGTTTCGACGGCGTTTTCCACTGCCCCGCCTGCAACAAGGACTTCTTTTATCCAGTCCCGGAGAGAACTGCCGGGGATTTCTGCCTTGAATGGCGGCGAAGTCTGGGAGAAAAAAACGAGAACAGGCAAAGCCACGAGGAAGAGCAAAGGCGGATTATCAGCAAAGAGGCACGGGATTGCTTTTATGCCGATTCCCACCGGGGGACACGCAAGGCGGAGAGGAAGCCGAAGTTGAGGAAAAAATGTAGTAATAGACCCCCTGAAGTCCTTCTAAAAGAAGAATTTGGAGTTTGAATTTTGAGGAGGCGTAAGCAATGTTACACCATGTAAAAACCGAAATCCCTGTAGATATTTTTTGGTATGAAAAATCAGACAATATAGCGCAAGAAGAACAAAATAATATAAAAATGAAGGAACTGAGATATTTTCATTATACAATTACAAATTTAAAAGAATTCAATATTATAAGTTCTTGACATTACGATTTGACAATGATATAATATAATTGGGTATTGTATGTCCAGACGCAGAAGACCGCCGGAGGTGGCGGTTTTTGGTTTTATGGAGGCTTTTTGATGTGGAGAAAAAACCCTGGGAAAGACTGGAGGAGGAAAGTTCAAAATCCTACCATGCTTTTCAGGTTTATTTGAATTTCGGGGAAGAAAGAAGCCTCAGAAAAGTAGCAGAAAAAGAGGGGCAAAATGGGGGTAAAAAGAGGGTAAAGATTTATGAAAAATTATCCTCGAAATACAAATGGGTTGAAAGGGCAAAGGCTTATGACGACTATGTTTTAGGAAAGATAAGGGACAAGATTGAAAAGAAAAGAATTAAAAGTAAAATCGATAGAATAAAAAAAATAGACCTGATAAAGAAAAGAGTCTTCAGGGAAATATTAAAGCAACCGCCCGAAGGAACTTTCAGGGAATTATTCAAAATATTCCAGGACGCCCTATACGAGGAAAGAACCGAATTTAAAGAACCCAGCATTATCAAAGAATCCACATCCACCACGACAACCGTCAAACAAGAGAAGTCGGATATTAATACCAATATTTCAGGTAGTATCAATCTGCAGGATCTGTCCATGGAGGAGTTAAGGCGAATCGCAGATGAAGACGAAAGCGAATAAAAGAGACGCTGTTAACGAAATATGCCGTAGATCTTATATAGATTATTGTATCCGGTCTCACCGGGGACACTGGAGACCAGCCAGGCATCTCCGGCTTATTTGTGATAGCCTCCAGGCAGTAGCAGAAGGTAAACTCCATAGACTCATGATCTTCCTTCCGCCCAGGCACGGCAAGAGTATGACCGTAACAGCAACTTTCCCCAGTTATATTCTGGGAAGGTTCCCCGATCAACGGGTTATTGTCTCCTCCTATTCCTCCGATCTGGCTCACGACTTTGGAAGGCTGAACCGTCAGAAGATGGAGGAGTTCGGGAAAGAAATATTCGGCATCGATCTTTCCAAAGAAAAAAACTCTCAGGCACAGTGGGAAATCAAAGGACGCCGGGGCGGAATGGTGGCAGTGGGCATTGGTGGTTCCATCACCGGAAAGGGAGCCGATAAACTGATTATCGACGACCCGATCAAAAATCAGCAGGAAGCCAACTCCATTACCTACCGGAACCGAGTATGGCATGAGTGGCAGTCAACCCTCAGCACCCGACTACATCCGGGAGCAGCGGTCATCGTCATCCTGACCCGGTGGCACGAAGATGATCTTGCAGGGAGATTACTCAATAAGGACTACTGCGACCCGGAGGACTGGAAAATCATAAAACTGCCCGCTATATGCGAAGATAACAACGATCCCCTGGAAAGAAAAATCGGAGATCCTCTCTGGGAAGAACACGGCTTCGATCTGCAATGGGCGGAACGAACCAGGAAAAGAGTCGGTTCCTCGGTCTGGAACGCTCTCTATCAACAAAGACCTTCTCCTGAAGAGGGAAGTATTTTTAATCGTTCATGGTGGAAATTTTATCGGCAGATTCCCAATTATTTCGACGAAATTATTCAAAGCTGGGACTGTGCCTTCAAAGAAACAGACCACAGCGACTTTGTTGTCGGGCAGGTCTGGGGACGACTGGGCGCAAATAAATATCTCCTTGACCAGGTTAGAGACAGAATGGACTTTCCCACTACAATTCAGGCGATACGCAGCTTATCCTCAAAATGGAAAAATAGTCATGCCAAACTGGTAGAAGATAAAGCCAATGGCAGTGCCGTCATCGATACACTGAAAAACCAAATCCCCGGACTTATTGCCGTAAACCCACAAGGAGGCAAAATCACCCGGGCTCAGGCCGTTGCCCCCGACATCGAAGCAGGAAACGTCTTCCTACCCGATCCCTCTGTATCTCCCTGGATTCACGATTTTGTTGAAGAGTGCGCATCATTCCCCAAAGCCGGACACGATGACCAGGTGGACGCCATGACACAGGCTCTTAGACGCTTTCAATCCAGTGCAGGCTCATGGACAGATATAAAAAATATTAATGATTCTTATATTTTTAACTCAATTATAGGAAATATGAATAATTGGTGAAAGTTATGGCAAAAAGTTTACTTGAAAACATAAGCAGCGGGATACAGAATATTTTTGTCTCCTCCGTCAGGTGGCTACAAGAGACGAAAAGTAAAATGTCCCCTCCGGCTGGTAGTTTTGGAGTTTCGGGGTCTAAAATATCAGGGCAATTCCTAATCGAAGAACAAAATTCCAACCTGCAAAGTCTGGAAGAACGGTGCAGGGTCTTCGACGAGATCGAAAAAGGCTGTCCTCCCGCCAGGCTCTCATATCTGGTTTATCGTCTGCCTATACTCGCCGCC
>CAZUZI010000011.1:0-22983 GCA_964625015.1 uncultured Candidatus Saccharibacteria bacterium
CAATTACAAAGTTACTCTTTTCCGTTCTCCTGGTGGTGATTTTGATAGTGAGGTTTTAAGAGTTGCTTCTAGATACGGTTTACAACATGTATATTGGAATGTATTAAGTGATGGTGCAGTAGAAGAGACTGCAGAATATGTTAAGAATGGTGTAGAGAAACATGGTAACGGATCAATTGTTCTTTCACATGTACAGAGAAAATATGACCTGGAGCAGGCAGCACAGATAATTAGAGAATTACAAGATCAATCATACAATTTGACAACAGTAAGTGAAGGGATAGCAAGGGAAGACAATCGAGTGTCTTTGAATCCTCCTCAGGATATCTTTCCTAAAGATTTTAATTCCCTAGAATCTTCCACACCTAGCTAATATGGGATATGTATTGTCTTAATGGTATAATATATACATGGTAAGTATAGGGGAAGATGCTTTTAAAGATAAAAATGATGATTTTAGTTCCAATTCAGGTAGATCTACTTTTAGAGATTTTTCACCTGAGAAGGCTTCCATTGTTGAAAATATATTTAAAGAAGTATTAGGTAGAAAGCCTAGTAGCAGGGAGCTATCATATTACAAATACAGTACACTTTTAGATGATGAGATTAGGGTTAAATTACTAACAAGTGAGGAACATAAAAAGATATTAGAGAATTCGTCAAAACTTCCTAATGTAGAAAATCAACTGAGAGACTCACAGTTAAATGAGAAGAGATTAGTTCAGAAGATTACAGATTTTAATGAACAAATGAGTGAAACAAATATTCTACTTACTGAAAAGAATAGGGAGATTGAGGGTTTAAGAGAGGAATTAAAGAATCCATACAATCTTGTTAATCGTTCTGATAGGTATGAAGAAGGTTTTGATATTTATAGTACTCCACATGTTGCAGAAAAGAATATTGTAGAGAAGAGATCTATCAAGGATATTCTTAAAGAACTTTTAGATTTCCTAATTAAATAAATGTCTGTAAAAGATTTCGGTAAAAAATTAAAAGATGCGAGGATAGAAAATGGGCTATCTCAAAGGAGTTTAGGGTTAAGTATTGGACTGTCTGACAAGACAATAAGTTCATATGAATCTTCTAGATCGTATCCTAGTTTAGATATCTTAAAAAAACTTACAGAGAAACTTGGTAGATCATTTGATTATTTTCTATCTTCAGATAGTGAAAAAGATATTCTTTTAGAGAGAATAAAAGATTTAGAAAGAGAGAATTCTGTTCTAAGAGATATTGTTAATAAGGAGGAGTAAGCCACATCTTTAATCTTTGCATTATCTTTCCCGAAGATTTGTATAGTAAAAATATTGCAACACCTGATATAGCAAGTCCTACTACTATGATAAGCAGTATACTGACTATATATGCTGAATCTGTTGGCTGTACAGTTAAGCTTTCACTTAATGTAACAGCAGAGCTAACACTATTTGTATAATTAACATCATATTGCCAAGCTATTACATTTACAGTTACTTCATATGTTCCTTTCTTTTGTGGATCAACATTAGCTCTGAATGTGTATGTTTGATCCTTTTTTAGGTTAACAAATTCCTTATGAGATGGTTTTGCAATTAGTGTTGATGGTACTTCCCACTTTATTTGTGTTCTTTCTGAATCAATTTTTGGTGTTATGTATACTGTATATGGAATATATTTATTCAATGGGTTCTGAGTTCCTCTTACAAGTTCTAGTTCGAAGAATTTGTTTGTACTTATTACACTATTCTTATCCTCGTTCTCAGTAATGATTGGTTCTGATTCCTGTTCTGCTATTTCTTCATCAACTACGATATCCGTTTCTGCAGATACATCTGCATATGAAAGTGTTGGGGATAGGAGGAGTATAGCTTGGATTAATATGATTGCTAATTTTCTCATTGTAATATTCTTATTATTGCCATTTTATATACTTTATAAGCTTTTGTAGCTTCATCATACTCTATATCCTTATCATTGTGTACTATTTCATTCCTTAGTTTATGTATATCCCATATATTTTGATATACATCTTTTCTAAAAAGAGCTTTTACATTTTTAAGATTCTCACTCGTATTTAATGTGTTTTTATATCTAATTTGTAATGCTTTTGACATAAGATTATCTAATTTTATAATTGCATCTCTTCTAGCATATACATCTTCATTTTCTACTTGTATTTTCATCTCTTCTAGTTTTGAATATATTTTTTCTTTTTTCTTCTCAGGTATTCTTGTACTATTTAATCTTGCCATTACAAAAAGTATGGCAACCAAAAGGAGTATTACTATTGTTAATATTATTGTACTATCCATGTTTTATATATTTCTTTCTATATACAATATATATTGGTAACGCAATTATTACAAAAAGTAAGATAGAGGCTATCTTTGTAAATATTTTTATGTACCTAGTATTTTCTGTAAATTCTATGCCAGTTTCAACGTATTTTTCATCAAGAGATTGGCTACCACTGTATGCCTTAATTACTGCATACATTGGGGTATCTATTTTATTTGAAGGGATATTAAATTTAATCTCTGTTGTATCATTTGGAAGAAGAAGGGTTGTTTTATTATTTTCAATATGATCAATATATGATGCAATATCTGGATTTGATTTAACAATATCTATTTGATCAATTAATGTATTACCAAGATTCTTTATATTTATAGAGCCTTGTAGATGAGAATCTATGTATTTAAATGGCTTTATATATATATCTGCCGAAATGTCATATATCTGTTCTATATCCTGTTTATTCACAGAAATCTGAAAGTCATTCTCAGAGTAGTATGAAAGTTTTGGAGTATTTGGATTCTCATATCTGTATAGGAGTGTTACATGATCTGCGAGCGTTCTACCCCAAAGAGATGTATTAGAGTAGTCCTCAAGGAATGGGTCAATTATTATCCAATCTTTTTTGTCTATATCCATATATTCTACCCAGTAATGATACATTCCATCTGGGTGATAGTCAGAGATGTTTGTGACATATCCTATTACCAATCTTGTAGGTATTTTATACTTTCTGAAGATACTTATAGCTGCATCTGCATAGTCTTCACTTGTTGATTTTGCTTGCTCACTCAATGCTCTCTCTCCGCCTAGTCTTGTTGAGCCAGTTAATGATCCTAATGTTAGTGTGTTTGGTTCTAGGTTATCTATTACAAATCGGTATAGGGATCTATAGAGAATTTCCTTAGTTGATGGATTCTTTATATCGTATATACTTTCAATATCTTGGTTTGTGTTTTCTTTAACATATTTAGATATTCTTTTTTCTAAATCGGTACTCTTTATTTTCCAAAGTGTTTCTTCTTCAATATTAGGAATATTAATATCTGAATATATTGTTTTTCCCATTGTAATATATCCAGTTACAGATACCTCAATATTGCTTTTTGCGGCTATCTCGTACTGTAGTATGTAGTTTCCGTCTATGTCTTTGTATGTTTTATTAGGTTTTGGTTGTAGAGAATCAAGAGATATTTTTTGCATATTGGTATTTGGAGGTAGAGATATCTCTGAAGATATCATTTCATCACTACTATTAAGCAGATTCCTACTTATATGAAATTCGTATGATATTTTGTCACCAAGTGAAATATTTACTCTCTTGCCTTGTGGGGGTGCAGTTTGGATCTCGAAATTCTCTCCTTTTTTAGTAATCTTTGTTACAGGTGTAGAAGACCATGATATATCTCCATACTTAGATGGGTATGTAAAATTAAAGCTCCTAGAGGTTGTGTCGTTTATAGAGGATATTAGTGAGAGAGAATCCTTATTACTATCTGTGGTAAATGTTATTCTGAGTGATACTGATTTTTCTGGTGATACAACTGTATTCTCTAAATCAACAACAATATCAGTTGCACCACTCCTATTGTAATACGTAGGTTCTAATTTCGCATTTTTGTTTAATGAGTAGACTTCTGGTTTCAGATTCTCTTCTGGTATAGTGATTGTGTAGTAGGTTATAACTCGAGGTGCTTGTGTCGTTGATATTGTTACATATACAGTTGAATCAATTTTCTCTCCGTTCCATACATGATTAAAATCTGATTGTATATCAAATCCTTCAAGTGCGTTTACTTTGTTGAAAATATTTATACTGAGAAAAACAAAAGCAATGAATATGCTAGATATTAATAGAGTCTTCTTTAAATATCCATTCAAATTTCTCATATTTTCTCATTACCTGCTTAATAATTGGGGTCTTTGCAGTAATATTGTACTTCCCTAAAATAGTATCCCAATCTATCTTTTCTGGATCATTAACTATTTTATAATTTGGGTTCCTAACTGTCTCCTGTTTTGCATTCTTTCTAATAATATAATAGGCCATTCCGCCTTTATCATCAAGAACTATTCTAGGTTTTGCATCTCTTGAAATAAGTTCGAGAACAATAAGGTTAGAACCCTGTCTTGAATTTACAATTGTGCATGTATATCCGCTAGGTACAATTATTTTTTGTCCTTTTTTTACTTGTATTTTTATAACTCTGTTCTTAATTGCTGATTCATATTTTTGAAGAAGGACTGTTCCTCCTCCATATATGATTTCAAGAATTCTAGGTCTTCTAAGTGATTTTGTTGCAAATGTTTTTGTGTATTCTATTCCTGCAAGATTTGGGAATATTAGATAGATATTAATCTTTAAATTCTTCTCCTTAAATACTCCGTCCTTATCTACATCCTTATACTTTTTATAGAATATCTCTGGGCAATTTAATTCTTCATTAAGAAGTTGTGGACGTATATTATCTATACAGAATGTAACTGTATCTTTTATAGTTAATCCTTGGGGCTGTAAATCTTCTCCACTGTAGTATAGGGGCAATCCAGAGGATTGCTTTAGATCTATTCTTGCCATATCCTATATTATACCATATATTTCTCTATTCCGATTGTTTGAATGCTTTCGCAAGCTCAGATGATACGAATCCAACAATAGCAAAAAAGAGAAGGGCAACTAATGGTGTTAATTCAATAGTGAATTTATCTATTGTAATACTTTCTGCAACTATTCCATGAAATGGTTGTATGATTATGTCAGTAATATTGTATATCCAACTTACGAATGAATTTGTACTTTCAGCTCCAATTATCTTCAATATAACTCTAAACAGGATTCCTGTTTGTATGAAAGCAGATGCTGTATATATTATTCTAAATATTAGTGATACCATACTCTGTTCTATTAAAATCTATCTAAATTGTCAACATAGTAATCTAGTTCTCTCATGTATCTGGAGACTCCATTCGCCCATACATGTGCAGGATTTGCACCACACGGTGGGCAATATGTAGGTTCTATCTGAAATGGAGAAAGGGTCACTCCATATCCTAATGCTAATCCTTTTGTAACAACAGCAATTGCATCTCCCCATGTTTCAAATTGACTCCATCCCTGTGCTGTTGTATTTGCACCTCTCCATCCCCAACCATTGTTTGTTCCTTTAGGTATTAAATTCCCGAATGCGGATTCTACACCAGATATAGATACAACTAATCTCCAATCCAATCCATATGTATCAGCTTCTTTTATAAAGTTTTTTGCATATGGATACATAGGGGAGTTGTATGCAAGAAGGAATTTTTGCATTGCAATTACTCTTGGGTCCTCTGTTCGTATCTCTGTTTTGCTTCTTACATTACTAAATAGATCTGTTGTGGCTAATGTATTTAGACTATATTCTTGTGTATATATTTCACTGTTATTAAGTGGTGTCAGATAGTTTAAGGTTATCTCTCTTGTTGCCCGTATTTTTCCTAATGCAATATTTTCAATAGTGGTTTCAATTTTTGGAGAAAGTAAAAGCATGTATATTACAAATAGAGTAAGAATGAAAAGAGAGAATATTAAATTACCTCTTCTTAACAGTCTTTTGTAACTATGTTCATTATTTGTACTTGAAATGTATCTTGTATCCATTTAATCTAGTATATCAGAACTAGATGAGCTGTAAATTTATGTTTACTCATTTGCATCTGCATTCAGAATATTCATTGCTGGATGCAACAATTAGGTTGCCCGATCTTGTACAGAAACTTTCAAATACTGGAATGAAAGCGTGTGCATTAACTGATCATGGGACAATGTACGGGACTCTCAAATTTAAGAGTGCAATGATTGATGCTGGACTTAAACCAATACTTGGATGTGAGGTATATATTTCTCCAAGAGGTATGGATCAGAAGGATTTTGGAATAGATAACAAGTATTTTCATTTAACACTTCTAGCAAAGAATTTAAATGGGTATAAGAATCTCATAAAGCTTGTATCAATTGCCCATATGGAAGGATTTTACTACAGACCTCGTATAGATTTTGAAACACTTTCTAAATATAGCAAAGATTTAATAGCGCTTTCTGGTTGTTTAGCAGGTCCTGTATCTAGACGTCTTGAGCTTGATGACTATGAAGGTGCACTAGAGACAGCAAAGAAATATGCAGAACTTTTTAAGGGCAACTTCTATATCGAAATTCAGAGGAATGGAATGGAGGAACAGGAGAAGGTTAATGAAGGATTGATAAAGATATCTAAAGAGCTTAATCTTGGTCTTGTTGCTACATGTGATTCTCATTACCTAAACAAAGAAGATGCATATATTCAAGAAATTCTTTGGTGTATATCTGATGGGAAGACATGGGAAGACCCACAGAGAAGAAGAATGGAGACCAATGAATTCTATGTAAAGACTCCAGAGGAAATGGAAGAGCTTTTTAAAGATATTCCTCAAGCTATTGAAAACACACAAAAAATAACAGATGAGATTGAAATATATGATATTACATTCGGCAGAGTAGAGCCAAAATTCCTTGATTTACCAGAGGAACAAACACCTGCATCATATTTAAGACAATTAGCATTTGAAGGTGCAGCAAAGAAATACAAAAAGGTTACAAAGGAGCTTGAATCACGTCTTAACTATGAACTAGAGATTATCGATTTCAAGAAATATAATGACTATTTCCTCATTGTTAGAGATTTTGTAAGATTTTGTAGAGAAAACAATATTGTTGTTGGAATGAGAGGGTCAGGATGTGGTTCTGTTGTTGCATACTGTGTAGACATTACTAATATTGAACCGATAGGATGGGAGTTGTATTTTGAAAGATTTCTAAACCCAGAAAGAGACTCTCCACCTGATTTTGATATTGATATTGCAGATAAGAGGAGAGATGAAGTTATTGAATATACAAGAAATAAATATGGTTTTGATCATGTAAAACAGATCGGTACATTTAGTAAGCTTCAAACTAGGCAGGCTATAAAAGATGTTGGTAGAGTTCTTGGTATTGAGTTAGCTGTAACAGATAGGCTTGCTAAGATGGTTGAGATTGTTTTTGGTAAGTCTAAAGACATAGATTATATGATTGAGCATAATCCTGAGTTTGCAGAGATTATCAATTCTTCGGAAACGACACTTAAATTAGCAGAGATTGTTCGTAAAGTTGCTGGAATATGTAGAGGAACATCTACTCATGCATGTGGTATTGTTGTTACTCCAAAACCAGTAGTCGAATACTGCCCAATTCAAAGGGATTCTCATGGTGGTGGTATAGGTATGACACAGTTTGAAATGTCGGACTTGGAGTATGTTGGTCTAATGAAATTTGATTTCCTTGGTTTAAGGAATCTTAATGTAATAGGTGAGACTATTACAAAGATTAAAGTAAACAAGGGAGAGATCCTTAATCTTTTTGATATTGATCAACATGATAAGGGGGCATTTGATGTCATAAAAGGTGGGAATACAGTAGGAGTATTCCAATTAGAGGGAGAAGGTATGAAGAGAAGTATTAAGGCATTGGTGCCAGAGACACAGGAGGATATCTGCTATCTTGTTGCAGCGTATAGGCCTGGTCCTATGCAATACATACCAGAATATGTTGCTGTAAAGAAAGGTACGCAGGATCCTGACTATATATTTCCAGAGCTCAAACCAGTATTGGAAATTACCAATGGTGTTATCACATACCAGGAGCAGGTTATGAAAATTGCACAAATTGTTGGTGGATATACACTAGGTGCTGCAGACATTCTTCGTAGGGCAATGGGAAAGAAGAAGATGGATATCATGGAAAAAGAGAAACCAAAATTTCTTGAAGGCGCAAAAAATCAGAAGTTTGATCAAAAAGAAGCCGAAAGGCTGTGGGATAAGCTGATACAGTTCGCTAATTATGGATTTAATAAGGCTCACAGTGCATCATATGCTGTAATTGCATATTGGACCGCATATCTTAAGGCCCACTACCCACTCGAATTTATGGCTGCACTACTTGAAGGAGATTTAGACAACTTTGATAGGGTAATAATTGATTTAAATGAATGTGAAAGATTAGGAATAGATGTTCTTCCACCAACTATAAACAAGAGCAAGGTATTTTTTACAATAGAGGGGGATCATAGTATCAGATTTGGTTTTGGCGGTATAAAGAATGTTGGTGAGGATGTTGTGAATACAATCGTAAAAGAGAGAAAAGAGAACGGTGATTACAAGAACTTGGACGATTTTATAGAGAGAGTTATAAAGAAAGGTGTACAAAAAAGGGCGATAGAATATTTGATTATGGCTGGTACAATGGATGAATTTGGTGATAGAAACGCACTCTTACAGATAGTTCCAACAATATATGAAAGAGCCAAGAAGAGTAATTCTGCTATGAGTGTTGGACAAATTGATATATTCTCTCTTTCAAGTGGTAATGAGGCTGGTAGTGTACCACAGATTGCAGCAACTCCGTTACCAAATGTTGAAAAAACTGCTAAATACCAGATATTACAATGGGAGAAAGATCTCCTTGGTTTATATTTCTCAAGTCACCCTCTTGATAACTTACAGGATTTCTTTGAGTCAAAGGGAGTTATATCAGTTAGAGATGCACTTACAAAAAAGAATAGGGCAATTGTAATTCTTGGTGTTATGGTTAATAAAATTAGAAGGATTACAACAAAGAAAGGTGAAATGATGGCATTCCTTTCTGTCGAGGATAAATCAGGTATGGCCGATATAATAGTTTTCCCTAGAAGCTATCAAGAGATTAAAGATGTCTTACAAGAAGGTAAACCTATTCTTCTCGCAGGTAGTATTAATGTTAAGAATGATGAGAAGAGTATTATACTTGAAAAAGCCAAATATATTGATGAGGCTAAACATGCTGATAACTTTGATGGAGTAACATTTAGAATTAGACCAAATCATACAGAGGAACAGATAAAGGCATTAAAACAATACATTATGACATCTACTGGTGATACTCCTGTTAAGATAATTGTTAATGAAAATGGTAAGGCGAAATCTACTCTACTTCAGAAAAGAATAAGTATGGATTCTGAAACAAAGAGGTGGCTTAGAAAATTCTGAGGTATAATATCTCCATGAATGAAAGAATAAAGATAAAATTAGAAGCACTACCTAACAGTACAGGTATATACAAATTCCTAGATAAAGATGGAAACTACTTGTATGTTGGTAAAGCTATAAATCTTAAATCAAGAGTTTCTTCATATTTTAGGGATATGCATTTTGATAGACCTCGTATCCACCAGATGATTCCGCTAATTGACGATATACAGATACAGGAAACAAATAACGAAATTGAGGCACTCGTCTTAGAGTCTGCACTTGTAAGAGAGATACAGCCACCATATAACTCAGCATTGAAAGATGATAAGTCATATGCATGGATATATATAACTACGAGAGATGAATTTCCTACTGTCAAAATAGTGAGAAGTTTTAAAAAGGGTGAATATAAAAGGGGGAGGATGTTCGGTCCATATCCAAGTGGATATACAGTTCAGAGGGTGTACCGATATTTAAGAAGGATATATCCATTCTGTACATGTAAGAATAAAGATTGTAAATCTTCTCTAGATTTCCATATTGGTCTATGTCCAGGACCGTATGCAAATGCAATAACTAAAGAGGAATACAGAGAGAATATAAACAACATTATTAAATTTCTTAATGGTAAGCAAGCCAATCATATTAGGAGATTAGAGAAAGAAATGAAAGAGTATTCTAATAATCAGAACTTTGAGAAAGCCGCACAATTAAGAGATAGGATACACGACTTAAAATATGTTGGAGAGAGTATTGAATTTACATATTACGATGACATCTCATCATACAGAAGTAGAAGAGAAGAATCTAGAAGAAAAAGTTTTAAATATCTGGAACTGGAATTAGGAATAAAGGATTTACATCGCATAGAGTGTTACGACATATCAAATATACAGGGTAAAAATGCATACGGTTCTATGGTGGTTGCTGTCAATGGGGAATTAAAAAGATCGGATTACAGAATATTTAAAATAAAGGGTCAGGATACACCAAATGATCCAGTTATGCTTAAAGAGGTATTAGATAGAAGATTTAAATCTGTGAGTGAAGAGATTGATAAAAGTCTTTCATCAAAACCGGATATTGTTCTCATAGATGGGGCTGTCACCCAATTATCTGTGATCAGGGATTCTATTCCTCATGGTATTACTATCATGGGCATATCAAAAGGTAAACATATTAAGAGAGCAGGTGGAATGAAAAGAGATGAATTCTGGATAGTAACCGAGGATGGTGTACTTGAGAGTAATTTACAGAGTCCAGAGATACTTATCGACCTAAGAAATGAAGCCCATAGGTTTGCAATATCACATTACAGAAGGAAAAGTATAAAGGAAAGTAAGAGATCACTACTTGATTCTATACCTGGTGTAGGTGAGAAAAGAAAGAAATTACTAAAAAAGAATTATCCGAATATTGAGGATTTAAAGAATGCACCTTTAGATAGTATTGTTTCTATCATTAAAAACAGAGAAGTGGCTAGAAAAATTAAAGAGGTTCTTAATTAGTTACTACCCATTGGTTTTATATTTTCTAGTATATATCCAAACAGTGGATCATTTTCTTTTGTTGATGACATAACATATACTGTACCGTTATACCCATTCTGCATCATAATAACTTCCAAAGCACCTTTTTCTGATAGTATTGTGCCTTTAAGTGATATATACTCTTTAAAATTTGTTGGAACTGTATTCATTACTGAGTAAGTTAAATCTCCAGAACTTTTTACTTTGCAGTAATCTTCTAACATATAATCCAACTCTTTACTTCCTATCTTACTAAGTGGGTATATCTCAATGATATCGTTACTACCTAATTTCTGAAATGATACTGCTCTTAAATCCTTTTTACCTGTAGCAGAATATTTAATAATATACTCTTTTGGTATCTGTATTTTCCATGGATAATCAGGTAATAGATCTTGCTTATCACTACTAGCCATTAACATTTCTCTCTCTATCTCCTCTTGTACTCTATTTGCTAATGCAGATTTAGCTTCTTCTTCAGTAATATTCTCATACCATATATCCTTAAATTTTGAATATATCCTTAATCCTTTACCATCTTTAGTCCAATACTGTCCGTATTTTTTATCCTCAGTACCGATGGTAACCTCTGATACTAATACCCAACCCTTTGCAGGTAGGTTATCTTTGTAATATTTCTCTATATCCTCAGTATCAGTACTTACTAATAACCTATATGCAGAATTCCCTTGTGATATAAATTCCTTAACAACAGAATTATCCATTGTATTTTTAAACATAAATTCACTACCAGGATATTCAGGAATATTTTCAATTCCTATTACATTGCCAACTATATAGTTCTCATCATTAAATGCATTTCCTCTAATATATGTAATATATCTAATTGCACCATATATAAGTGCTATAAATGCAAAGAGTATGACTGGTATTAAAAGATATCTAAAGTTTACAGCAGTTCTCCTTTTCCCATTTGATTTGTTTTTTGTAAATATTTGTGGAAGTGTAAATTTCTTTCTATGTTTAACAATATTACTGTTTTTTCTCTTAAGATTGCCCATTACAACAACATCTTTTCTTTTATTTCTATTTCTTCGTATATGCATGATAATAGGTTACTGTTTAAAAGCAAAATTTTCAATCTGTGTGATATAATAATCAGTCCATGCGGGATCGTCTAATGGTAGGACATCGGCCTTTGAAGCCGCGAATCATAGTTCGAATCTATGTCCCGCAACCAAAAGAAATTTTAAATATTCCCACTAGTTATACTAATATCTATCATTTATGGTATAATGTATTGTCTATGTTAAGTAAGGTGTTAGTGTACTAATGCCCCGTGTAGGTTACCTCCAAGTATGCTTATCCGTAGTCTTTTTATTTATTATTTATATATATAAATGCAGAACAAACTTTTTGTTGGCAACCTTTCATGGGGAGTCACAGATGAGTCTCTAAAAGCAATCTTTGCTGAAATCGGCGAAGTTGTTGAGGCTAAAGTTATTGTAGACAGAATGAAGAACAGATCCAAGGGATTTGGATTCGTTACTATGGCTACAGAGGAGCTTGCACAGGCAGCTATTGACCAGTTAAATGGTAAAGAGGTTGACGGTAGAGCTATAAACGTTTCTGTTGCTAGACCTCCAAGAGAGAATGATGGTGGTTTTAGAAACGACAGAAGAAATGACAGATATTAATCTGTTTCAGTAAGAATCTGAATGAAATGGGCTGGTATATCCAGCCCTTTTTTTATATCTTTAATTCCTTAATCCTATCCCTTAACTCCGCTGCTTTCTCAAATTGTAAATTATCGGCTGCTAATAGCATCTTCGCTCTTAAATCTTTTATCATTAATTGCTTCTGTCTCTCTGATAGTTTCTCTATTTCAATATCAAGTATCTTCTTTTCGGCATCCTCTCTCTCTACAAGGGAATCACGGATATTCTTCTTAATACTCTTTGGAGTAATATTATGTTTTTTGTTGTACTCTATCTGATACTCTCTCCTTCTGTCTGTTTCCTCTATAGCTGTTTTCATGCTCTCTGTTATACTATCTGCATACATGATTACTCTACCATTAACATGTCTAGCAGCTCTTCCAATTGTTTGAATAAGGCTTGTTTTTGATCTAAGGAATCCCTCTTTGTCAGCATCTAGTATAACAACTAGTGATACCTCAGGAAGATCAATTCCCTCTCTTAGAAGATTAATACCAACTAATACATCGTATTCACCTAATCGTAATTCTCTTAGTATTTCAACTCTTTCTACAGTATCAATATCAGAGTGAAGATATGCAACTTTAATATCATACTCTTTTAAATACTCTGTTAGATCTTCTGCCATTCTTTTAGTCAGTGTTGTGATCAGAACCCTCTCTTTCTTCTCTATATTTCTCTTTACTTCGTTAATTACATCATCTATTTGATTCTCTATCTTTCTTACATCGATTTGTGGATCAAGAAGTCCAGTAGGTCTAGTTAGTAGTTCAACAACTGAATTACTACTATCTTGTATTTCCCATTCATTTGGAGTCGCAGAGAAATATACTGTATTTCCCTGTTTTTTTCTAAACTCATTAAAATTCAATGGCCTATTATCATATGCTGTTGGTAATCTAAAACCGAATTCAATCAAATTTGTCTTCCTAGCCCTATCTCCATTGTACATGCCACCAACCTGTGGAATTGTAATATGTGATTCATCAACAAAGAGCATGTAATCATTTGGGAAGTAATCAAGCAATGTAAATGGAGGTTGTCCTGGTCTTCTTCCGTCAAAATATATTGAGTAGTTCTCCATTGCCTTACAGTATCCAACTTCTCTCATCATTTCCACATCATATCGAGTTTTCTGTTCTAATCTTTGTGCTTCTACCTCTTTCCCAATATTTCGTAGGAAGGAAACTCTTTTCTCTAAATCATTCTGTATATTCTCTACAGCATTAGAAATGGTAACAGTATCATATACAAGAGGGGTCGCTGGGAATATATCGAGATTGTCTACCCCCTTTATCTTCTGTTTCGAAATCCCATCTATATATGTAATTCTCTCTATTTCATTTTCCCAGAACTCTACCTTTACTGGAAACTCCTCGTACGGCATGTACAGCTCTAATGTATCTCCATAAATAATGTATGAACCAGGTAAAAGGTCTGTACTTTCTCTTTCATATCTAAGGAATGTTAATCTCTGAGACAGCTGAGAAATACCGATATCTTCACCAACTCGTATTTCCATTGCCTTGTTTTCATAGTTTTCTGGGCTACCAATATTGTAGATACAAGAGACTGATGCAACAACGATCGTGTCTCTTCTCGTTCTCGCTGCATTCATGGCACTTAATCTAAGCTTTTCAATCTCATCGTTTACTTCTGATTCTTTTTCGATGTAAAGATCTCTTGAAGGTATATATGCCTCTGGTTGATAGTAGTCATAGTAGGAGACAAAATATTTTACTGCATTGTTAGGGAAAAATTCTTTAAACTCCTCATACAGCTGAGCAGCAAGTGTCTTGTTGTGAGAGAGTATTAAGGTTGGTCTCTGCAATTTCTCAATTAGGTTCGCCATTACGAATGTTTTACCAGAACCAGTTACACCTAAAAGTACCTGTTTGTTCTCACCATTTGTAAATCCATCTTCCAGTTTAGATATTGCCTTAATCTGGTCATCAGATGGTGTATATGTACTTTTTAATTCAAATTTTTCCTTTTCCATTCCACATTTTAACAGAATATACAGTATCTGTGTTAAAATATTGAAATGAGAAAAGAGATTGTATTAAACAAATTACCACAGGAGTTAGTAAACAAAATTGCTGCAGGAGAAGTTATTGAAAGACCAAGCTCTGTTGTAAAAGAATTGGTAGACAACAGTATTGATGCTGGTAGTACAAAGATACAGATTACTATTGCTAATGGTGGAATTGATATGATTGAGGTTAGTGACAATGGTATTGGCATCCCTAAGAAGAACTTAGATTCTGTATTTGATAGTCACACTACAAGTAAGATTTCCAGTTTCGAGGATTTGAACAATCTTCTAACAATGGGTTTTAGAGGTGAAGCATTAAGTACAATTGTTGCGGTCTCGAATGTTAGGCTTGTATCAAAATATTTAGAAGAAGATATTGCCAATGAGATATATTTTAAGAATGGACAGAAGATTGTAAAGAGTTCTGCTAGAGAAAAAGGAACATCTGTTCGTGTTGAAAATATATTTGGTGATATACCTGCAAGAAGGAAATTTCTAAAATCACCACAAACAGAGTACAGAAAGATATTAGAAATACTTACTCCGTACTTTCTAATCTACCCGAATATTCATTTCACAGTTGTAAAAGATGGAAAAACAGTTGTTAATTTAAATGGTAATACATCACTAAAGCAACACTCAGTACAGAAGGAAAGGATAAAAGATGTTTTAAAGAGTGAATATATTGAAAGAATGTTGCCAGTATTCTTTGATGGAAGTGGTATAAAGGTGTCTGGATTTGTTGGACATCCAAGTGATCATAGTAAAAAGGTGGACCAGTATATCTTTGTGAACGGAAGAAGTATAAAGGAGAATGGTATTGCTAGATCTGTATTTCAAGGTATGGAGAGATATATCCCATATGGTGAAAGAATCCCTTTTGTCTTGCATATTGATATAAGGCCGGAACTTGTAGATGTGAATGTCCATCCACGGAAGGAAGAGGTAAGATTCTTAAACCCATTTAGAGTGTATTCTGCTGTTGAAGAAGCTGTAAAAAAAAGTGTTACAACAGCTACCTCATTCAAAGGAGAAAGTAGAGAATTTATTCCTACATATACCTCACAGCCTCAGTATACTCAACAGTCAAAAACATATGAACCTAGAGATATATTTGCACCTGTATCTAGAAGCTCTTCTGTACAGGATAGCCTTCTTTTTAGCAAAGAGATATTAACGGAGTCTGCATATATGAAGCCTCAGATACAGAGTGTGCAAAAGAATACTTTAAAAAATATATTTCAGATATTTAACAAATATATTGTTGTTGAATTTAATGAAGAGATTCTTTGGATAATTGATCAACATGCTGCTGCAGAGAGAATAACTTTTGAAAAATTAAAAAAAGAAAAGAGTTTGGGATTACAAAAGCTTCTAGTACCGCATGATGTAGAAATGAATGATTTAGAATTAATAGCAATGGGAGAGCTAAGGGAATTCTTTTCTGAGTTTGGCTTTGAGTATGTGATTGATAATAACAAAATATTTATACACTCTGTACCTGTTGAATTTGTTAATACAAATTTCAGAGATTTCTTCTCTGAGGTTTTCTCCCTTACTGATGATATTGAACATATTGGAAAGGAAATCGAGAGACTTCGTGAAGATATTCTTGCTACTATGGCGTGTCATGGTAGCGTAAGGAGTGGTCAGAGTTTGCATAGAGAGGAGATGGTTGATATTTACAACAAATTAATTGATTGTGATAATCCGTATAGCTGTCCCCATGGTAGACCTGCTATTTGGAAAATGAAATTGAGTGAAATTGATATGAATTTTGAAAGAACATATTAATGAAAAAACTAGGGAAAATATATCTTATACCTACTTCTCTGAGCCTAAGACCCATATCGCAAGAACTTAAGCAGAGTGATCTAGATGTGATAGTGAAGATAAAATACTTCATTGTTGAAACACCAAAAATTGCTAGAAGAGCACTTTCTGGTCTAGGAATGAATATTCAAGATCTAGATATGAGAATTTTAGATGAACATAGCAAAGAGAAAGACATCTCTGAATTAATTGAGCCGTTAATTAATGGTGAAGATATTGGCTTAATGAGTGATGCAGGTATGCCAGCCGTTGCAGATCCGGGAAATCTTGTTGTAAGAGAGTGTCATAGATTAGGTATCTCTGTAATACCTTTAGTAGGTCCTTCCTCTATAATTCTTTCACTTGCAGCTTCTGGTATGAATGGGCAATCTTTCTGCTTCAATGGATATTTGCCAAGAGATCCTAACAGAAGGAAAGTGAAGATAAGGCAGTTGGAGAATGAATCATTAAGGAAGAATATGTCTCAAATTTTCATAGAAGCACCGTATAGAAATAATACATTAATGAAAGATCTTTTAGAAGTTTGCAGAGATAGTACAGATTTATGTATTGCTGTAGATATTACAGGAGAAAAAGAATATATTAAAACACAGAGTATATCAAATTGGAAATTAGATAAAGAGTTTAAAATTCTTGATATACCAGTCACATATGTATTATTAGCTAAAAGATAATGAGAAATAAAAGGAAATATATTACGCTTCTCTTTATATCACTATTTTTAATATCATTTGCATACGGTATATATAGATATATTAAGTACAGAGAATATATATACGCTACACCATACGATGTAATGGTATTTGATAGTAATCCTAATTCTATATCACTCTTTTGGAAAACAGATGTTGATACTCCTACATATGTTAAATTGGGAAATAGTGAAAAGCCACTTGGTAATGGAGAAATTACGAGATTCCATACTATTACTCTTCTTGGTTTAAAGGCTTCAAGCAAGTATACCTTCTCTATCTCAGATGGTGATTCTGTATGGACAGAGTCAAAAGACAGATCTGATAATCTTAAGTCCTTCGCTTTGGGAAAATATGAATTCTTAACTAAAAAAGAAAAAAATGAAATCCTTATCCCAAATGTAGAAGAGGTAAATACATTACCGAATGAACGGATATATGTAGTTCTAAAAAAGGATCAAAGTTACTCTGATGTTAGAAGTTTTGTAGCAAACAAATTTGGAGGTGTAGCAATTGATAGAAACGAGTTTAATAATTCAAACGGTAATATTGAGATCCTAGATTTAGGAGCACCATCAATGAAAGATATATCAAATATACTAATCCCGAAAGCACACTCAGCTGAGATAAACTGTAATCAAAATGTACCACCTCAATCAATTGATGGTGTTAGTAAAGAAGGTTTTGCGAACTTAGCAACAAGAATGGTTGCTGGAAGAGGTAAACACTATGCACTTGAATGTTTCAACGATGTTGTATACAGAGCAAAAGCGAAAGGAGTAGATCCTGCATTTGCATTAACTATTTGGTTAAATGAATCTGGGGCTAGTAATTACACACAGAATAGTGATAATTCTGGTATTATTGAAGATTTCGGTATACACGGTAACCCATCTGTACCAACGCAGAATTTCAGTAAACAGATAGAGTATTTCCTTCAATTAAAACATTCATATTCATGTGATGGTCTTACAGCTTGGGAAGCATGGGGGAATATGTATAGATGGGGAGACTGTAATGAAGATAATCTAGTGAACAGACAAATAGGGATTGATTACTACAAAGGGATAGAAGCTGTATATGGATGGGTAACAAACGGTAGAAAGCTACCAGAGAAGGTAGTGGGCTTAGAAGTAATAGAATCAGGTATAGCAGAAGAGGGTTCTCTTTGTTGTGCATTAAAGATAAGTAATCAGGATAAATTCCAGGGAGATTATGAAAATGATATGTCTGGTAGAACATGCGAACAGGTATGGAAGGTTGGTAGGACCCTTTATGGTGGCAAGTTAGAATACTCTGTTGAAATAAAAGATAAGGACAAAACATCGTGCGAGGTAAAATACGATGGTGTATGTTGTAAAGTGTCTGGTGTACAGAAATGGTATCCTAAAGTACTTTGTAATGATATTGTTCCAAATGTATATTCTGCAAATGCATGCAATCAAACTGCTGATGTAGACAACAAGTGTTATTTTAAAGATGGTAAATATCAGTGGCTACCGATTTCAACAGGTAATGACTATATTACCGATATAAGCTCAAAAAATGATTGTGAAGAAAGGAATAAGGTATCTACATACAAGATATCTCTTTCAGAAGGTGTAAACTTTGTCGGTTTTGATTTTAATCCAATATATAAAGGTGCGGCCATGTTCGCATCTAATCTTGTTGAATTTAATAGTGATGTATTGTTAGTTGGTAATTTTCAAGAATATGCTTGGAAAGACTTAATTAAAAAATCAGAGAAGTTACCATACGCAGGGAATGATTTTTCACTTGAACAAAACAAAGGATATCTTGTTGTAGTAAGTAAAGACACTAATATTGAGTTGGGAGGGTGGAAGAAGTCTTCTACGGAGTACTCTCAACTTATAGATGGATGGAATCTTGTTGGAGGGTCACTTTATACAAAATCATACAAAGCATCTGCACTGATCAAATCTTTAGCTGAAAAGAATCTACAGGTTAATACAGTAGCTATCTGGAATCTTCAAACAGGAATGTTTAACTACAGAAGAGAAAGCAACGAGGACGTGTATGGTGAGGATATTACATTTAAGACAAATGAAGCAATATTTTTGCATAGGTAATCTTTCTGTAATAATTATTCTTGAAATTACGAAATACTCAAGAATGTAAGATCAACAATGAGAATAGAATATTCCAAATAAAAGTTCCAAATAGTACAAGCCACTCAAATCTTGAATATTTATATTCAAATCTCATATCACGTGCCCGTATGATCAGTATGATTGTCAATATCAATAATAATGCAGAAGCGAATGAAATGACATTAAATGCGCTATTTACTAGGAAAAGGCAGGAGGTGAGGATTTCTAAAATAACTAGTGATAAGAATAAAAATATAGAAATAAATTTATGAATTCTTAGTTTTTTATCTGTCGGAAAAATACCTATAAAAATAGTCCCTAAACCAACAAAAATATAGAACAACAATATGGCATATGATAGGTACGTTTCATAATTTAATATAAATTTATAAATGGTGCTGAATGACAAGATCCCATATACTCCAATAGATATGTTAAAGATTTTTTTAAATGGATAATTGAGCTTTGCCAGAGATGAAATTGAATTTTTATAAAAGGAATATTTACTATCGGTTTTAGTTAAAGCTATTAGAATAAAACACAGAATTGGGACATAGATAATAAATATTCTAATAAGGGTATTTAACATAACCATTATGATAACTATTTAGATGGAAATGGTCAACAATTCTATTTTAACTCACAAATAGATGAAAATATTTTTAAAATTGGAGCAGCAGAACTGGTAACGAACTGTTCAAAGTTTTAGAAATCAGCAAATTGTATAAGGCTTTTAGTGACCTCGCGGAAGTACCTGTTCTGAAAAAATCGGGGAAACAGGACTTGAACCTGCGGCCTCTGCGTCCCAAACGCAGCGTTCTAGCCAACTGAACTATTCCCCGGCAACAGTAGTAATTCTATCGCATATTATCTTAACTGTAAACCTTGCATTCTAAGACCTTTAAAGTACTGTCGATTATATGATACGAGGAAGGTGGCAGTATCAGACCAAGCACCTTCTAAATCATCAGTATCCCAGAATTTAATTCTCCAGTAATATCTATTTCCAGTTACTAGTGCAGTACCTGCATACTGGTAGTTAGGAGACCTTTGGCCTTGTACAATACTAGTTGAAAGCTTCGTAGAGTCCCACATCGTAGTACCATTAAACGCAGAAGCAGTATTAACCTGTATTTGATATGCAGTTGCATTATGATTGTTTGGATCAACATATATTGCAGAAAGTGTAGGCTCAGAGTTATACAAGAAATTAGGGTTCACCATACCATCTGTTAGTAGTGATTGAGGTGTAGTAGGTGCACCCTGCATAGTAAAACTAGCAACCGATGACCATGCTCCAACTGTTCCGTGATTATCAGTAAACCTAATTCTCCAGTAATATGTTGCACCATTACTTGTAAGTGTTGTACCTGCATATGATATATCAGGACTTCTCGCCCCTATTGCAACTGGTGTAATTGAACCTGATCCACTCCACATGCTTGTTCCTAAGAAATTAGATGCAGTATTTACATCTACTTGGTATGCAGTTGCTGTATCACCAGTATCAGGATCATTAAAAATTGCACTAAACTCTGGTGTCATATCTATTACATTTGTTGGGTTTGTAGCAGCTTCTGCATACAAAGAAGTAGGTGCAAGAGGGGTTGTGTTCATCGTAAATTGGGCAGTACTAGACCAGTTTCCAACCGTTCCGTAGTTGTCTGTAAACCTAATCCTCCAGTAGTACGTAGCTCCATTTGTTGTAAGTGCAGTACCTGAGTAAAGGACACCTGGAGTAGGAATTGAAGAACCATTAGAAATTGCTGGGGAAATTCCTACAGACCCAGAATCCCACATCGTAGTACCATTAAATCCTGATGTAGTATTAACTTGAATCTGATAGTAAGTACCTGTATCTGTTGCATTTGGATCATTAAATTGAGCTCTAAGATTTGGAGCAACAGTTAAACCTGATGGGTTTGTATTGCCATTCGTTAGTAATGCTGTCGGAGCTGATGGTGTAGTATTCATTGTAAATTGTGCTGTACTTGACCATGTTCCAACAGCACCATAGTTGTCTGTAAATCTAATCCTCCAATAGTATGTTGCACCCTCCGTCAACGATGATCCTGCATATGTTTTGTTTGGCATTCTAGCACCGATTGCAAGTGAAGGAGACAGTTGTGTTTGTCCAGAATCCCACATACTTGTGCCATTAAATCCTGATGCAGTATTTACCTGTATCTGATAGTAGGTTGCTGTATTACCAGTATTTGGATCTTGAAATATGGCATTAAATACAGGAGTACCAACGATACCGATAGGGTCTGTTGAATTATTCGCCTGTAGAGAAGTTGGTGCTGAAGGTGCTTGGTTGTTTGGTGCAAATGATGCAGATACACTAATATTTGCAGTAACATTTGTATCTGTTCTACTTGCAGTAAGGACACCATCACTCCATTGTGTAAATACATAACCTGCATTTGGAGTTGCAGTAACCTGAGTACCATTACTTCCTCTACATATTGATTGCGTTGGGGTACCAGATATAGTTCCACCGCTACCAGCAGTATATGAAAGTGTATATGTTACTAACCAACATGAACGAGTAGTAGTACCACAAGAACCGCAAGAATCATATCTTGTACACGTTTGATTTGAAGTTGCACAACCTGTATTTGTTTCTGAATAGTAAGTTGGGCATGCAGGAGGAGTACAGCTTCCACAAGTTCCACAACTATAATCACAGTTATCACAACACCATGTCCCATTTACACAGAATTCACCAGATGTACATGCACACCCGAAAGAGTTTCTACATCCTCCAACTCCAGTACAGACATTTAAGCTATTATTTGGATAGCATCCTGTTGGACATGATATTGCTTCTACGGGGATTACAACTGTATCTTTATTATTAACAAAAATAGATAGGATTAAAACACAAGCGAAAAGTATGTGTAATGGGATATATAGTATTTTGACACTCTTCATCTTTATCATCTATTTTTTACTAAATCTTTGAAAAAATACATTTAAATACCAACCAAAGGAAATGAGTAGTGGAATAGAAATAGCAACGATAATGTAGTAGAGTGTAGATCCTAAAAACGGTTTGCTCACAACAGCCTCATCTTTTGAGTCTGAGCTTTTGCCATCTTTAACAAAGATATCAGTAAGAGGTTCACTACTCTTATCTATATAGTCCAAATATATTGTATATTCTCCATCTTTCATATTTAATACACTAAACACTACAAACCAATTTCCATTTCCATCAATTGTTTTTGGATATGTAACATCATTTAGAACAATACCTAAGAGATTTTTAGGATTACCAACACCTCCAATCTTTACAGTATCTCCATCCCTAACAGAGACATTAAGTAGATCTTTACCTCTTATAAATTCGTTATTTACAGCAATATGATCAAGATTAGAATTAATGTCTTGAGCAAATACAGGATATACATTTATTATTAATGATAGACAGAGAAGTATCTTAACAATTCTTTTCATATGTATTTTGCTGATATATTTACCTAATTTTAAAGGATATACAAGTGTTGTCAATTGATGTATTGAACTCTGTATAAAATGTCTGTACTATGATACTAATAATATCTAAGATAAAATTTAACAAAGGATGAGTAATTTAATTAGTATGAAGTACAGATTTAAAAGATTACTTAGAATCTTTTTTATTTTACTTTTAGTTCTATTAATAGGATTATTTGTATTTGAATTTATTACATCATCACCAAAGAACCTACGTTTTACGAATGTTACATCAAATTCTGTAACATTAAGTTGGGATACTATCTT
>CAZUZI010000011.1:22993-25661 GCA_964625015.1 uncultured Candidatus Saccharibacteria bacterium
TTCCCACAAGGAGCATCTGTTGTATCAACAGACCCCAAAAACAAACTACCAATACTGTTAAGGCCATTTTTAAAAAATGAATCCTATGATACTAGAGATATTGCCAATGCCGAATTGAAAGCCGTAGAGAAAACAAACCAAAATATACAAAATTCCGAAGAGTTAACATTCAACAATTTAAATGTTGAAATATCTGTAACAAAGAGAGGAAGATATTACACTCACCATGTCGAAGTAACTGGATTAGACTCTGAGAAAGAATATTCCTTTATGGTAGGTAACGCTTTACTTTTTCAAAAAGCTATTGATGATAACAATATCTCCACTATTAAGACACTACCGATTCCAAAATCAGTACCAACACCTCGTCCTGCATATGGATCTATAATGGATGCAAAAAATAATGGGAGTACTCCTACTAATGATTTGGCAAAAATCACAGATGGAATCCTATATATTAATTATTTAGACAAAGCATCAAATAAGAGAAGCACCACGATATCTGGGTCTTTAAATGAAGATGGATATTGGTATATAGACATGAATAGTGCATTAAACGTAGAAGGAAAACCATTTCTTGAAGAATATATTGGTACTGAAACAGAATTATTCCTTGAGATGCAATTAAATGCTGGTCCACTTGGTAAATGGAAAACAACAAGAGAGGAAGCCATTAGCAGTCCTGCATCTCCAATTATTATAAATGTACCAGATATTCCAAAAGATTTGCCTGGCGCAACTATAGAGATTTCGCAGAACAGTGAGCTGGTCAAAGGTGTATCTGCACAAAAAGTCGGAGATTGTGCCTTTGTAGACTACTGTGGACCTTGTGTATACTATCAAAAAGGTGGCTCATGTACATGTAATCAAGAGACATTAAAGGCAAGGAACTGTGTTGGTGGTGGCCAGCCTCAAGAAAATACATCATGTGGAAATGGGGCTAGTAAATTGGGTGATGTAAAAAAATATAATAACGATTGTAAGGTTTGTACAACAAAAGAACAGAATGGCTATTATGTTGGTGTATACCAAACAAACAACAATGATTATGACCCTGCAAATAATTGCGAACCAAGATCAAAAGCAAAGAAACAAATAAAAAATAATGAGCTATGCAATGAAGCCCAAGGATGTAAATGTGAGGTAAGTGGTAAGGATATAAAAATTAATGAATATTGTACAGATGGGAAACAGACTCAAATAGATGCCGGTGAACGCTGTGAAGATAGGGATGGCTGTGCTTGTATTAATTCAAAACAGGTTTCAGTGAGATACAATGGTGTGTGTATTGCAAAAGATGATGTAAGATCAGATGATGATAACAGTGAAGAGGAAATTATTTCAAATCCACCAACAAGCTCCAATCCAAATCCAAATTTAGCAAATGGAGACATATGTAGATCGGGAAACATTATTGCTGGAATTTGGAATTCTGAAAAAAAGATCTGTGAAGAAAGGATCAATGCGAATAGATTAACAAGTGAACAAATTAAGAATTTACATTGTTGGGGTTGGGGTTATCTTGCCTACCCAAATGAAATTTATGACATAGAAGGTAATAGATATCTATGCAGCAGAGGGACATTTAATGCAGATGGGAAATATATTAAAGTATCAGATATATCAGGACAGGCACCTTGTATCGAAGAGAAGCCATGTAAATCCATTGTTAAAACGCAGTGTATATCATCATCAGGAAAACTCTTGAGATGCCAAGAAAGCAATGGAGAATATAAATGGACAGATGAAGATCTAATCCCTGAAAGTTTTACAGTTGAACTTATAAAAATTGAAACTGTAGCAAAGGGGAGGAAATGCGAATCCAACTCATGCAAGTGTGAAAATATTAACGATGCAATTATATCAAGTAAGCCTTACTATATAATAAATTACAGTGAATACTGTCCAGAGGTATCAACATGTAAGGAAAGTAACAAAGGAAAGGTATGTAATTCAATTGGTAACACATGTATTTTAAAACAAGACCCTGTAACTTATGTAAACAGTTATGTATGTGAAGGTGCCACTGTATCAGCATTACCATCAAAGGGCTCAAATCTTATTTCTGTGTTGGGCTCGAAGGTATATGCTGCAGATAGTAAATATATTATAGATCAATCTAGTGGAATCGTTTCCGGTTTAGAAGAAGGTACATACGAATTCGAATACGAAAACGAACTCTATATGTTTACAGTAAATGATAAGCAACTAAACGCACAAAATGGACAAATACTCCTCTACATAGACAGTAATAAAAATGGTAATTATGACGAAAATGTTGATAAAAAAATATCAGATTTCGCATCTCAAGTAGAAATAAATCAAGTAAATCAATCATATAAGTATAAATTAACAGAGGGATACAATTTTGTTTCCTTCCCATTTATCTCAATTGATGAAAAGGCAAGAACTGCAGCTGGTATGCTAGAAATGTTAAATGATCTCACAAATGGAGCTGTATATTCTATATCAAAGTTCGATAATTCATGGAAAACAGTTGGTAAAAATCAGCAACTATACGATATCAATAACTTCCAATTGGTTCCAGGTCAAGGATATATAATTAAAGTTGCAAGTAATGTGGAAGTTTCAATTCCTGGATTTTCAGTGAAATTTGAAACTGATAGTGATAAAGCCCCAATAACCCTATATCAAGGTTGGAACCTTG
>CAZUZI010000012.1:0-23427 GCA_964625015.1 uncultured Candidatus Saccharibacteria bacterium
GCGAATGCACGGGTCGTCTATCCCGCTTACATTGCAATATACGCACTCCGGCGCGCTCCCCCTTTCGGAAAAGTAGCCCGTAGAGAATGAACGCGTAGTATATGTGGTTACTTTCCATATCGAACCGTACGGGCGAACGTTCCCGCGTGAATAGCAATTCATGAATTGACCTGTTTTGCTGTAATAGTAGTTTGTTTTTTGCTTTTTCATGGTATCTCCTTTTGCGGATAGCCCGCAACTTGCCAATTGAGATTGTATAGCTCCATCGATGCAGGGGTTGGGGTATAGCCGTTGGCATCGAGTAGGCATAGAGTTTTATCTTTAATGGCGAACAAGCCTTTGCTGCAACTGCAGATGAAGCCTTTCTTCATCATCGCAATCGCCATAAAGAAGTGGATGTCAACGCCATCTATAGGTGCTTGTTCACTATCACCAATATACCATTCGCTTGTATAGTCAGACGGCTTAATCTCGTATGGCAGATTCGTGCCATCGCTGAGCAACAGCCTGAATTCGTCATTCACGATTGCCACGTAGTTATTAGTTGCGCCTTTGCGCATGGGTATTCCGCTCTTCATGTAGGGGAAGGCATCGTTAAACAGCATTTGTAAACTCCTTATCGTAGATTGTAATTGTGATTGAATCTGTCTCGGCATAGTTCTTCTGCGTAGTGTATCTGCGTATTTGACAGTCGTCAGCATACACTATGCCGTTGAGGGCATCAAATATGCCCTTTGTGCAGTTATCTGCATCGGGACGATTCAACATAGCCACCTTGCGTTTTTCCTTCAATACGGCGATTTTAAGTGGCTTTTTGGCGCATTTGGGAATAGCGAAGTCAAGTTCGATATCGAGCCACACTTCGCCTAACAGCGGTTGCCATTTGCCGCCCAACTGTGCTTTAGCAGCCAAGCCCACATCACGCTTGAATTTGACGATGCGGGCTGGCTGATACTGATGTCCGCTTTTGGTAGAGCGAACCGATTGGGTGGCAATGGGTCGAATGGGAATATGCAGCGTTACTTCGCTACTCTCTTGAACATGAGTATTGCCGCCCAAGCTCTCCATTCCTTCTCCTTATTCAGCTTACTGCAGATGTATTGCAAAAGCTCGCTTTTCGTAGCCTTGTTCTTAATGACGTAGTCATACATATCCTTTTCGATTGCCATTGCCTGTCCGTCGTTCAACGCCAGGACATCTTCAATGTCAGTGGTAATCTCTTTGTAGATTGCATCGTTGTCTTTGGGGAATATGGCGCTACGCTTCGTTTGCTTTTTCTGATTCATCATCAGCTCCTATCAGATGGCGAACTCTTTGGCAGAGCTCAAGCAGGTTGCAGTTTTCGCTGGTGATCTTGGTCATGTGCTTCAATACATTGGCATAGAACCCTTCGAGAAACTCGATATGCTTTTCTTTGGAAGCGCAGTATGAGCCCGACATAATCTCGTCAGTCTCAAAGCCAAGACCATAGACATAGTCAATATCTGATTTGGCTTCAAAGATAGTGGGGTGGTCGTCGTCGTCTCTACCGATAAAGTAATCGCCTATTTCAGCACCAATAGCAATGACGTTTTTATCCCACCAGTCAGCAATGGCTTGGAAGGTTTCTTTGACAGATTCGTCAGCTTTCTCTGCCATTGCAATGGCCAGAGTTATCATGATTGACTTGAATAGAATTTCTTTTGTCATTTCACTACTCCTATCATAATGAGCGGGGTTAGGGGTTTCAGTCCAAAGCCAATGCTGTAGGCTTTGAGAGCTTCGGTTTCTTTGACAACGCACACGAAGTTGAAGAACCATAGCAGGGTGATTATCTCAATTACAATGTCCCTCTCTTCGTTTGCATCTTCTTTCTCGCTGAACATTTCAGCTATCATGGAGCAGCTTGCGCCTACTCCGATTACCAAGCGGTGCAGAATGACGAACCATTCTACCATTACGTTGAATTCCGATGTGGAGAACGATAGCAGTTGCCTCATCTACGAGTCACCCTTTGCTTCCTCTTGACACTAACGCCATCTATTTCCTTTCCTGCGATTACGTCTTCTCTCAGCTTCTTTTTGTCTATTACCTGTTCTATTTTGGTTTTGACGTATTCTTTCGGCAGTTGGGATTCGTCTGCTATGACTACCTCTCCGAAGGTGTTCTGGATGAAGTAGGTGTGCTTCTCTGTCTTGAGCGGCTTCTTTTCTTCCACCAGCCCTACATCGAATAGCATCTGATAGACTCTGTCTTTATTCTTGTCCATTACTTCCATCTTCTTCTTTGCTATGGCAGCTTCCTGCTCGTGTATCTGTGCCAACGCTTGCAGTTGCCCTTTGGCAATATCGAAGCTCATGGCAATGAAGTCGATGTTGTTGACCTTGCGCATAACCTTCTTTTGCAGCGATTCCATCGTCTCTTCCAGTTGCTGCGTATCGATATCCAGCGCTGCCAGGTATTGTATCTCATCGTTGATCTCTTTCATCTCCGATGTCAGGTCTCTTAATGTTTCATTCATCAGAACTCCTCATAGTATTCGTCTTTTTCGCCATCATAGTAAAGCATTTCTCCATGTGGGCCATAAGCATTACCCTCCCAGGAATCAAGCTCAAATGAAATACCGCCCATAAATGCTTCACACACAAGAGTGCAGTCAGCCTTAACCTTATCTCCTGGTTCGAGATAGTAGCGTTTTTTATCCATGCCTACTCCTTTACAGTGAAGGGTTCAGCGCATTTTTCGTGACCATTGACAACATACTTAACAGTGCCGTTAACGTGCTTAACTACGCTGATGTTCATATACTTGCCAATGAAGTCGTTGGTATCGACAGGGGATTTGTATAGCCCTAAGAGGTTGGCAATGCGGCCGATGAGCTTGCGGGTGCTTTCAGCCACCTTTATATATTCGCTGATGACCTTGCCGTCTTTGGTTTTCATGGTCATTACGAAGCCGTCTTCTTTGTCGATTACATTGGTAACGATCACGTCATATTTGCCTTCTGTTTCGATGGCAGTGTCGAATTCATTGATTTCGATTATCATGGTTTCTCCTTTTGATTTTGCTTAATAGCCATTCCAGCGCACAGAGACCTGCAAAAGCGATGATAATGCTTGCAGACATGGTGAGGATATAGGCTATGTAGTTTACTTGGATAGTGAGTTGCATTTTAACTCCTTCAATTGCTTTCTGGCACGATAGAGTTGGTTGTTACGCAGCATGAGCAGTTTCTTAAGCCTGCGCATTTCGATATCATTAAACTCGTATCTCCATAGCAATGATTTGTGGTCATGGTATAGCTCTCGATACAGGTCTTCGTAGTTTGGTTCCATTACTTTATGCTCTTGACCTGTTTCATGTATTCCACGTAATCGTCTATATCGATAAAGACGTTTCTGGTTTCATTTGTTTTGCCGTTGACAATCAATCTGCCGTTGCGATCGCATTCCCAATCCTTGCCGTTACCATAGAAATGGAATTTATGGGCGCTAACGTTTGTGACTTCAATATCTCCAGCTATGGGATGGAATAGCTTATCGCCATCTTTTATATCCTTGAATAGATAATTGGGATAAAGTTCGTTGAACTTGGCCAATAGCTCTTGTTCAGTTACGATGGGGAATAGCGTAGCTACCAGCTTTGCCTTTTCCTCGTTGCTGTATTTAAGAAAGGTGCGAACAAGGTCGTCGCAAGTTTCGGGGGTAAGTTGTTCTATGGGTGGTTGTATCATTTTTCCTCCTGTTTTTCTGTATGATCCATCTTTCAAATGCTCTATTTTTAGTTCCTTGCTATGAGATGTCAAATAACCTGACACTGCTCCTCTTGACATCCCCATTGAAGCAGCCAGCATGGAGTGAGAAAATATCTGCGGCATTTCGTTTATATGGTTTACGTAGTTATTTAATACGATGTCGGATCGCCTGACATTACGTGGCACAGGTGTAATTATGGCTTTGTTGATGATTTCTGCTGCATCTTTTTTCTTTGTCCACGTTAAACGGTTTATTCTATCACAAACAAGATCTGCGTATTGATCAAACGTATAATCTGAAAGTCCAGAAACATTGACGAACTGTGTTCTTGTGAATAAGTGAGGCAATGAATCTAATGCATTGATAAATGCATTTTTGGTTGTAGTTCTCATTGGGTTTTGCATATAGCCTCCTTTTGCTCTATGCAGACCAAGTCAGCAGAAGCCCATAGCCATCTAACATTTCGGTCAGCATTGCAAGGACAATGTTAATAGTGTCAATGTAGTATGCGTGTAGTTTCTTGCCATCGCTTTGCATTTTAGCATCAAGCTCCATCAGACCATCTTTAGTCTTTTGCGCAACTTCAATGGCGGCAGGAATAAGGTCTTGTTCAAGCATTACGTAATACTCACTGCCAGTTATTTTCTTGTCCCAACACGCAGCACCAAAGATTTCATATAGACCAGGCAATCCATGAGCATGGCATAATGAGTTGAATCCAGTTTCATTGTAGCTGCTTCTTAAGTAGCCCATACTACAAATAGTGTCAGATTGATTGGCGATCTTACGATCAGTGACATGTATTACATGATGTCGGTTTATATCTAAACCCATTGTTTCTCCTATTTAATGCGTTTGAACCGCCACGAATCGAGGCGTTGGATTACGACACCGCCCCACGTAGGAGCGTTGTTTGCCTTGACGAGGCTGATTTTGCGGTAAGGCTTGTCTTGCTCGCCCTCAATAATGAATAGCTTACGAGCAGTCTTTTCAATCGCACCACTGCCAAAGCCGCTGTGAACACCGACACTGCCTTCTTTCGATGAAGCTCGGTTGATTTGGCTGATGGCAATAATGATGATATTGTGCTTAACTGCCATAGCTGACAGGGATTTAGCTATTTCTGCAACTGCTATGGAAGGGCTTCTGTCCCACGAGGGATGCTCTACCTGTTCGTAGTAGTCTATGATCAGCACTTGCGGCTGTTTATCGGTAATGAGGTTATCTATCTGTGGTATGGACAACGAGCCAGCTTGCACTGCAATGTTCTCCAGTGCTTTGCGATATTTCGTCAGCCCATTGCCAAAGTGAGCGGCAACCTTGTTCTCATCATAGCCACTAACGATGCAGTAGTTACGCATCTGAATAACGCCAGGCGATAGCTCTGGACCATAGTAGACAGTTGACATGCCTGTGGGGTTGATAATGCCGTTGACCATGTCGTAGCCAAGCATAATGTTCTGAATGATGCTTGTCTTATTGACGCCAGTGTCGCCTTGAAAGACAACCAATTCGCCAGGATAGAGAACACAATCCTCGCCAAGCCCAAAGATGTCTCGCAGATTGATGAACTCATCCTTGCGCTCCAGCATGCCAACGTGTTCCATCAGTGCTTCATCGAGGTCGTCGATATTCATTAGCTCTGCCTGATCAACGTTGCGATTCTTATAGAATATGCAACTGCGGTGGCAATACTTCTTTAGCAGATCATCACTGCAGCCGTAGCGATAAGGGCTGTGATACACAGATGCCACTTTGGAGGCGATTACCTTTTCATCGAGGCTGCATTTGCTCTTACGATTCCAGTGGCACAATGAAGCCCATGCAGCGTCCTCTGGTATGCCTTGACGCTTGAAGTGTGAAGCAATGCGCAGCACAGTGTTATTGCGCTGACCTTCTGTCGGTCCCATATTCCATAGCGTTTGTATGCACACCGCATAGCGGCTGTTGAAGTTGCTTTCCTTCTGCATTACAACTTCTGCATCGTCTATCTGGTCGAGAACCACATACTTCTCAAGCTGGAACTTGCCGTCCTTGAGTTCGTAAACAAAGTCAAGGCGCTGTTCTTTAGCCAGTTCTTGTATCTGTTCTGCAGTTAGAGTGGTTGCTTCCTCATACGTTAAGGGTATTTTGAACAAGCCACTCTTCTCATTGAGGCTATGCTCCAATCGAATGATCTGACTGCCTCGTATGGCAGCGGGGTCGTCTATCAGGTCAACTGCTTGTAGCGTAAGCCCTACAATGCGTGGTAGGTCAACTGATGGCTCGAAACCGAATACGTTATTGTCTATGAAGATGTGATAGCCAGTGCCGCTGAAATAGATCTGATAGCAGCTTTCATCGACACCCAGTTCCGTGAGTTTGGCAATGTATTTGCGCAGCTTTTCCAGCGTATAGCTATCGCTATTAGTCCCCTTATCAATGTCGATAGGAATAGAACTAATGCCACGCTTGCCACGATAGGAAGCGATGGATTTATGCTTTTCCATATACCCCACGACTTCATCGTCATACCAAAATACAGAACGGAATAGCGGCGAAGAGATGCCTTTCTTCGCCGCCAAGTTGAACACATCTTCAGAACGAATCAGCCGATTTCGATTGTTGACACGATGTTCGGCATATTCGTAGTAACGCATTTAAGCCTCTGGCACATAAACGAATGCAGTTTCGGTGGAAGGAGTAGCAGAGGCAGTTGCTTGTTCACCCTTTTTAGCTTGCTCTTTGAGCCAGATGCAAGTATCGTTGAAACGATTGATCAGCTCAATTGCTTTGGGGTCGCCAGCGGCAGCATTCTCATCATACATACAGTCAATGAAGGAAGCAATTCTATCGAAGCCTTTTGAGTCCTTGGAAATGAACAACTGATAGCGTTTGCCTTTGGTAATGGTTTCGATAAGGGATTCGATATCCTTGATGGGGCTATCGTCGTCCAGCACGAGCTTGCCTTTATCGCTGATGCAGATGCCTTTGATGGATTTGATACGCTTCTTGCCAGCTACTTCTTCACGGGTAATGGTAGTCAGTCCAAGCGCTTCCAGCTTCTTGAGCAGTTTGCTGATTTCGCCATCGTTGGCTTCGTTCTTGATAATAGTGCCATCTGCACCTTTCTCGAACTTGGCAAAGATGGTCATTTTGCGAACCCAATTGTCAGGGCAGTCAAAGAAGGCGAATTGGAATTCGATAACGACATCGTTGTGCGCAAGCTGTGGTTTGGTTCTGGTAAGGTCTTCGACTTTCTTAACGTAGCCAGTGTTGATTTCATTGACTTGAATGTGTCCGCTGCCAGTTGCAGTGGTTTCAGTTTCGGGAATGTATGGCATTATATCTCCTTTGGTATTAGTTGGTGATAAGAGTTGGGGTTTTAAGCATGGTTACGATTTCATCATAGGTTTCAGTAACGTGGAACGGAGTTGTATCATTGCTTACGTGTATGGCAGAGCCAATTACCGCATTATCATACTGAGTCCACGGAACAACTGCTACAATGTGCTTTACATTAAACAGTATTTTTTCTGCATTGGAAGTCTTTAGGGTAAGTTCAATTGACACGCTACTTCTCCTCCTCGTATGCTTTCATGATTGCTTGGTAACAGTTGGGTAAGGTGCGATTCACAATAGGCCCTAAACGGCTCCCTCCTGTGGTTATTTCGCTGCCAACTGTGTAGCTGATGATATAACGCTGTCCTTTGTAAACAGTGCCAAAATCATCACCATCTGGCTTGTTTGTGTCCTCCACATTGCAATATCCGACGACATCTACCATGCCAAACAGCGCAGCAGTTACACCGCCACGCAGCGCAGGATCTCTCTGCCAGACGTTTCCTACTTGGGTAGTGGTCTTGGCATGGATATTGTAAACGCCATCGATTTCTGCACTGCGCAGGATATCAGACAGACTCCACAGTGCATCAGTCAATACGTTGCGGGCATCGCTCCATGCACTGCCATGAGCAGCGCTGAGTTCGCCAAGCGTATCGACCTTTTCCTCTGCCTTGCGTTTGGCATTGACAGTATCGATATGGTATTGCTCTGACCAGTCTTGCAGAATATCAATGGTATCAATAGCTACAGTATCGTAGTTCTGTTGCAGGATGCCATTAGCTGCCATTGCACGAATGAGGGCGATAGTCTCTTTGAAGCTCCAGGCTCTGATTTGTTTGCGATTATGCCAATAGCCACGCTCATCGGGGGGCAGAGGCTTGCCATTCTTATCCACAGGTGGCACCCATGAAACGAGAGGCAGCGTTGCCATGCCAGGATATAGCTGAGAGAATCGCAGTATGCACTTATCTGCATCGAGATACAGAGTGCGCTTGGGGTCATGCGTGGGATTCCAACGAGCAGCCCAATAGGTTTTGCCACGCTTGGGTAAGCCTACTCTTGCGTAAATCATACCCCTCGGTGGGGCATTGGTTGCAGCGGAAGGCTCAATTGTCGTGGCGTAATTGCCAATGTCGAAAGTTGACGTAGTTCCTCCTTGTTCAATTTTGTGATTGCTGTTTATCGGTAGCTGTTCTCATGTAGACAGCTTATTTGATTACGATGCTTAGTCTATCCCCGCAGAATGCAATAGTGGTGTAAGTGATTGGATTTCAGCTTTTTGGTCGCCTCTCTCTTGTGTGCATCCACGTAGGAATATATTGCTTTTCATCTGGAACAAAGGCAAATTCATTATTGCATTGATAACGAGTTGTCCAAATTCTAAACATCGTGTCTGCTTTTGGTCTTTCTTCGAACCACCACCATGAACCATCTCCATGCTGAGCCAACCAATTAGCCCACTTTGGAGCGTCTTTCCAATCAGGTTTCATAGCGACTCCATCAGCTCTGCAACTGCGGGTTGGATATCGAGACGCTCTATATTGACCCAATCGGTCTGCCACCAGCTTTTGCTATTGTGGCTTACATCGCTATTCCAATAAGAGATAGTGAAGCCAACGTGGATAGGCTGATTGTCTCTTTCCACATAGACTTTGTTTTTGTTGAGCAAGCCTTTGATGTCTCTGTTGGGATAACGTTTAAACAACTCCTCTTTCAGCTTAGCCATTGAAACGAAATGCAGCGTCTCTTCGCCTCCACGTCTCGCTTCATCGGCAGGATTGCTCTGATAAACAGTGGCAATGCTAAGTTGATACTGAATCACTTTCAGCCTCCTTTGCGCATTCTTTGCACAGCATTTGCGGCAGACCTATATTGCGATACCACTTGGTAGGTTCGTTCTGCTCACAGTGCTCGCATATCCAGCTGGACAGCTGTTCGAAGCATTTGGGGCAGATTGGGAAGCCGTCTCGCTTGCGCAGGTGCTCTTCCTCTTCATCGACTACATCGTGGCAGTTGTAGCAATACCATTTCATTTGAGAACCTCAACTATGACCGATTTGCCCGCTCCCTTAGCCCATAAGACAGCGCTTTTGCTGTTCTTAATCTCTTTTCTGTAGCGTCTGCTATGGCTGATATAGGCCAGTTGATACTCTACGACGCTTCCATCTTCCATTTCTATTTCAAGCACGTACATTTGTTCTCCTTAGTCTTTTTCTTTTCTTTTTTGTTGCAGTCCATTTTCCCACCTCTTGGCAGAAATCATTATACGACATTAACTTGATATCCATAGCATTGAATACGGGAATCGACGATTGCAGTATCGAGCCATAGATATTCTTGCCAGGGCGTTGATAGCGCTTGGATTTGATATACTTGTCCTGATAGTCGCTATCGTCCAAAAGGCGATAGAAGATGAACTCATCGCCCTTGCGTGAAACAACGAGGGAATCTATCCAGTTGGCAGCGATATGCTCGCATTGGCAGATTCCCTCGGTCTTTATTTCATTTACGGTAAGGGAAAATACCTCTATGCACTGCTGCATTCATCACCTCGCATACTGACAACGGAACGCTTTTGCACAGTGGCTTGCATTGCAGTATTGATGTTGCTGCTGAGGCTGTGGATTGAGTGGCAGATGCAGTCGGTGGTTTCGTTGATATCTGCATCGCTATGACCATAGCGCAGCTTATCGAGAGCCAGAAGCAAGACATTGGCTTCCAGCTCAGTGATCTTGAGTTCAATGATGTGCTCCATTATGAGATAGCTCCCGTGATCATCGCCACCAGCAATGCCATTGCAGTGCGTAAGCGTTGTTGTTGATAGGGATCAGTGGTTTCGTTCAGCTTGGAACAGATGAGTTGAAAGCGGGGGTCGTTGCGTACCATGCGGTCAGTCTTCGTGATAATTGTAGTCTTCGGCATCGTTAATCTCCTTTTGTGGTGATAGTTGAGTGATTTGATCTATTAGCTTCTTGCATTCGTCTTCAACGAACTCGAAAGTTATTTCTTTATCGGCAATTGCCAAATCCATAGTGGAAAAGCCAATAGCCCAATCAAATACATTGTGCATTTTGTTTGCATAGCTAATGCCGTCATGGACGTTGAACTGATTATAGGTATCACTGTTGTCGCAAATGCCAAGATCATAAAGTAAATTGTCTTTTGGTATTTCTACATAGCCATTGAGCCAGATTAGGTCTCTTTTTGGCTCTTGCTTACAGTTAGCACGTATAACGTAGCGAAAGCCATTGTATTCACGAATCTTTGTTATCTTCATAAGTCTCTCCCAAGATATACTTTGCTGCTTTGTTGGCAGCGTAGATTGCTCTTTCCAGAATGCGTTTATCTTTTTTGATGGGAACAAGCCATGACTGGCAGTAGGCTACAGTGTTCTCGTCGTCTGCTATTGACATGATATTAGCTGCGTTGCGCAGAAAGCTGCAGCCTATCTCGGCTACGAGCTCTTCTTCACTGCGTTCCTGCTTATTATGGTGATACGTGCCCTCGGCTATTTGCTTACGCTTCAAACGGCTGCTATGGCCTGTGCTGTGAATCATTTCGTGGAACAGAGCACTGTAATAGCTCTCTGCACTGCGGAAGCTGCTGATATCAGGCATAGAGATCAGATCATGGCTTGGCAGATACGCAGGTTCGCCACCTACGATGAGAGGGCAGTCCTCATAGCCTTCAACGATTGCTTCGCCACGCATATCTTTAGGGATAGCAGCTTGTTCATCCAAATCAATGTCAGTATCGGCTACGTTGAACACGTTGTAATAGCGCATAAAGAAATGCTTGTCCTTTTTGCCATCATCAGTAATCTGCTCTGTTATCTTGTAATAGACTACCATATATGGCGTTGCGCCTTTGTTAACGTTGTGATACATTGCCCTGCATTGCTTGTAGCTGATAAAGTAAGGCGTAGGAGCGTTTGCCAACAGCAATTGGTTGATGCCATTGTAAGGCTTCTTTGAGACGATGTTCTGCGGATAGCCACTTGTCCAGGTCTGCTTCCACGGAATCACGCCGCCTTCCAACTGCTTGAGCAAACGCTCAATAACAATATCGAATACTCTCATTATTGCTTCCGCTTATCATAGACGATCTTGTTTAGCGTTAGCTCAGTGGAGAAGAAGCATGGAAATTTGTTGCCATTTTTTCCTTTGCCAATTACGCCACTTGCAGTGGCTTCGTAAATGACATAACTGAATTCATCGAAGTCTTCGCGAAGTTGAGCAATGGCATCTGACAGGTATTTGAAGCTGTGAAATACGCCACCAGCTAAATCGCCGCGAAAGATTCCGATTTCTCTCTGAATATCCTCAGCCGTAATATCGAGCGATTTCTTCTCTCCAACTTCCCATTTGCATAAATCGAAATAAGGTGAACGAATTTCACCTTTCCGAATCTCTCTGATTACACAAACAGATAGCTCCGTGACATCCAGCAGTTGTGAGTTGTGCATGCACATATAGCCTCCTATAGCAATAGTTTAGATTTACCTTGCGGCAGCTATTGCCTGGATTGTGCGTATAAAAGATGCAATGGCAGGATATATGAATGTGCCCAAACAACTAATTGTGATTACAACTCCTGCCATTGCGGTGCTGATAGCCAGTCAGCATAGCGTGAGCGGCTGCCTTACTTACGATGCTACGCTATAACGTAGATAGCCCATGCCAAGACATAGGCTGTTGCTAAGAATAGGGGGGATAGAAGCAGCAGAGCCGTTAGGTCTTTTGCTTCTGCTTTCGTTAGTTTAGTTGAACAAGCCTGTTGGTTGTCTGCTGCCCACGCTTCCAGCTTCTGCTTGCAGTCGGGGCACAGATATAAAACATCCATGCAGCAATCGTCTTCTCCGCATTGGAGTTGCTGCATCTGTTCAATTGGGAAGCTGTCACCACACTCATCGCAATGTGTGTAATTAGTTGCTTGCATAGTTGCTCCTATTTAGTTATTAAATCGTATGCAGTGGGACTCGAACCCACGAATTGTGCCCCTTCAGCTCATCAGCAAAAGCAGGGCAACGCTTAAACCCCTTGTAGTTCCAATGTAAATTCAACCAAAAAACCATTGGCAAGAGCTGATGATTAGCTGCGTGTTCCACCTCGCCTTACATACGAATTGTTGAGAAGGCGGCTTAGAGAGCTACGCTTAACTGCTTGCTGCGCAGCCGCCTGTAAAAAAACAAAAAACAGGACTTACACTGCATAGCAGATGCCTGTCAGAGAATTATTCTTGATGGGGGTGTTGGATATGATTGCAACCGCATTTGCAGTCTGCAATCAATTCCTCATCACCTTCTACAGTGCGGTGAATGGTAAAAGTTTCACCGCATTCAGTGCAGCTTGCACTGATGTCATTTCCGCCATCAGCATAGGCGGTGCCAAAAGAAGCTTTTTCATAATGTAGCATTATACCTCCGAGCCATGCATTTGTTTTTGCCTTGCGGCAATGCATAGCTCAATCCCCTCAAGCGGGTCATAGAGGTGAGCAGTTTAAAGTCATGCTCAGGACAGGGGGTTACAGAGCGGCTATTTCTGCCATTGCGGTGTTGGGCTCAGTTGTGATCTGTTTCCAGATCACCGTACTGAACTCCAACTTTCGGCTGGCGTAGCCTTCGGGTACTGCATCGGAGTGGGAGATATAGAACCTTACGCTAAGCTCCTTTTCAGCGGCTTTGGCGTAGGCAGCGTCAGCGATCTTGCTGTCGAACTTATCGAGCATAAAGCTCTTTACAGTTGAGAAAATCCCCTTGCGAACTTGCTGTTGGAATTGGATGCGGAACATAGTAGACTCCTATACCTGCTTCTGTAGTCCACGATTGGTGTCTCGCAGGTTTGGCTCAACTAATCGGGGTAAATCGATTAGCTAAAGTAAACGGAGAGAGCGAAATGTAAGAGTGAAGAGGAAGGAAAGAGGCGAAGGAGAGAGGCAGACGAAAGCGTTAGCAAACTGCAACGCAGTAGCAGCGCATATCTACAGCTCAGATGCGTAGCATAGTACTCTAATAGTACAGTGCATAGTACAACGCATAGTACTTTAGCAGTACAACTCATATTACAACTGTTATACAACTCAAGTGCGTAGCAAGAGAGAGGAGAGAAAGAAAGTATATACTACGTATATACGAAAGAAAGAGACGAGAGAGACAACGCATCTCAGTTGATATATCAGTTGCTATGCAGTTGGTATATCAGTTGAGATACAGTTGAGATACTCTGCATAGTACGTTGCATAGTACTCTGAGTTGCAGATAGGGATTAAGGAAGTACTAGAAACCATCAAGGGGAAGACTGCAACTGCGCAGCTTAGGCCGGCAGATAGACAGCAGTTGCTACGCTTATGGCTAAATCGAGCAGAAACATATCAAAATCAAACGAACTCGTCAAAGGCATACTTGGATAGCCATTGTGAGAGAAAGTGAATTTCTGATATGCTACAGCTCGAAATAGAGGCATCTGCGCATAGACGTTGCTATGCTTGGGTGCAGTAAAAAAAAGAAAGGGGCCGAAGCCCCTATTCTGCATAACAGCTAACCACCCAAATAGGGCGCGGTGGATTATCCCACTTTGGGTTCTCCACTGCCAATGCCACAAGATACTCTCGTATCTCGTAGCACTGGCTAATATCCTCATAGCCGTAGTACCTCGCAATCACCGCGGCTGCGGCGATCACTGCCTCTAAGTATTTCTCAGCCAGTTCCTTTTCGTAGAACAAGCCAAGCAGTTCCTCACCTGCTGTTTCAAAGCTATGGCTCGCATAGCCTATCTGTTGTTGAAATAATGGTGGCAACATGGCACACCTCCTAATATTTGGCTCAGCGGAGAGAGTGCGTCAACCTGCAACGAGAGCAACGCAACTCAACGAGTTCTTTGAATCGATTCCCCAAGCGAGGGGGTAGGCATAGGGGTATTTCCTCCTCACAAACTGCGCAACTATTTTTTAGAGAAGTGTTTGCGACTCTTTCGCATCTGCGTGGCTTTACTTCGCACCCCTATCCGCTCACTTTGTCTGCATGAAGTTAGAACGACGTATGCAACACCGCACCCTGTTCAATGGCGAATGTCGCCTCTGGACAGCCTACAGCGTGGACGAATGCCCTCCCGACATCGAATACGTCCCCTGGCGTGACTATCAGTACAGCGAAGCCAACTGCCGTGACAAGGTATTCCACGTCCTCAGCGACGATGGCATGGTAGTCCCTGTCTTTTCAGTGGGCTATATCCGCACAGGCATCGTGCTAAAGACCGCCTTCGGCCACTTTGTGCTGACTCCCAGGAATAAGAGCAAGTGTCGAATGCACGTTTTGGTTGAGAATCAAGGGCAGTTGGAGGACTACGCAGGACGCAAACACTGCTCATCCGCCATGACTGAGGCAGTGGTAAGCCAACTGGCAGCGCATGGGCTGGAGCTCAACGAAATCCTTAAGATTTTAACAGTCCATCCGTTGGGTGAGAAGGGCAAGCGCATAAGCAAGTTCTACAAAAGCGAGGAATGCAGAAATATGATTAGAAACGAGGTCAGAACCATCCTCAACAACTGCGGCATCACCGAGGAATCGGTTGTCAAAATGCTGATGGATGCGCATGAGATAGCCAAAGAGAAGCGTGATTGCAGCAATATGCTGAGAGCGACTGAGACTCTGGTAGAAATGTACGGCTTGAAGGACAAGGCGAAGGAAACGACCACCAACACCATCGAAATCGGGAGCGAGGTGGAGGATTTGCAGCGCCTGGAGAACGTCAAAGAGCGGCTGAAATTGCAACAAAAGACGGAAAAGAGCGAGAATTAGGGCTTAATTCGCAGGAAATATGCAAAATCAAGACGATAAACTGTCAAAACTGATATCTGCGCTGCGGGTAGAGTTCCCCGAAGTGGATAATCGCACTCTGATGAAGATGGCGATGCGCATATCGATACCTGCGTTTGCGATTACCTGCTTCCCCAAGACAGTTCCACTGACAATCCCCTCGATTCACTACGAGTTATACGAGTTATTGCAGTCCAAGCAGTATGAGAAGTCGGCCATTGCGCTGCCTCGTGGCTGTGCGAAGTCAACTGTCACCAGCTTTCTGTATGTGCTGTGGGAAGCGCTGCACAAGGTAGAGGGCAAGGACTTGTTCATCACAATTATTTCAGAATCGCAAAGCCAAAGCATCAACTTTCTTACCCGCATCAAGAGCGCACTGAGCAAGAATCCGCAGATACGCAAGTACTATGGCGATTTAGGGCCTAATACGGCAGCAAGATGGCGTGAGGACGACGTAGTGCTATCTAATGGCACTCGTATCATGGCACTGGGAACAGGGCAGAAGGTGCGTGGCAACATTCAGGACGATACACGTCCCAATATCATCATCCTTGACGACTTTGAATCTGAAACCAATGCCAAGACACCCGAAGCAAGGCTGAACAACCGCAAATGGATTATGGAAGCTGTAGTGCCAAGCTTAAATCAACTGGAAGGCAGAATCATCTGCATCGGCACTACCATTAGCGAGGACTGCTTTTTGCAGTGGGTGAAAGACGCACCCGACTGGAACGTCATTTGGAAGGAAGTAGTCGATAAGGATGGCGTTAGCATCTGGCCTGAGATGTATCCGCTGGAGAAGATAGAGAAAATACGCCAGGGCTTTGAGCATATGGGCAATCTGAGCGGCTTCTTCCAAGAATACATGAATCAGCCCCAATCGCCTGACGACGCACCCTTCAAGCCGCACTATATGCGCACCTACAGTGGAGATATAGAGCAAATAGATGGCAAGTGGTATCTTGACTTTGATGGAAAAAAGCGTCAGTTAAACGTGTTTATGGGCGTGGATTTAGCCTCTGCAATGGGCTATCGCAACGACTACACGGTGTTGGCGACTGTAGGCAAGGATGCCTATGGCAATGAGTATCTCTTGGATGTGGTGAGAAGCAAATCCAACCCTGCGCTGCATCCCGACATGATTATCGAAGCCTACAAGAAGTGGAAGCATCAGGGCGTCTATATCGAGGCTATAGCCTATCAAGAGAGTTGCAGACAGCACGTCAGAGCCAAGATGATTGAGGAAGGCATACATATCCCTGGCATAGAGCGCAAGATCACCCACCGCAACAGCAAGTCAGAACGCCTTATCTCGTTAGTCCCACTGTTTGCGCAGGGGCGTTTCTACTTTCGTGGCGGTGATTTGGAAGCGCAGCGTGAGTTCCTCAGCTTCCCCAAAGGCAAGAACGACGACCTCTTAGACGCTATCTGGATGGCAAGCAACTATGGCTATAAACCTGTCAAGCACGATGAAAAGGAAGGAAATACGTTTAAGCAACAGATAAGCAGACGCTTAGGATGGATGGTAGCATGAGCATTCTCAAACGCCCCAACAGCATCGAAAAGAAGAACGGCATGAGTTGCGACAGCTGCGACTACGCCGACAGATGCAGACATATAGCGGCAGTCAAGACCTATGAGCGCATTAACCACATCTGCATAAACTACAGCAATGAGCGTAAGGGCGTCTTTGGTTCAACGCAGAAGCTGATGAAGGTGCTGTGAGAGAACTGCAAGCAACTGTAATTAGTGGAGATATGCAGCACTTTAGCACCACAAGGCTTGTTCATAACCATCAAATCGGCATTTTATCGCCAGTGAGGAACAATTGGCAAAGATAAAGATTGACGACGTTATGCACCTTAGCAACGCAGACTACGCTGCGAAGACAGCCGAACTGTGGAAGAACTTCTCCACTGGCAACAGAGCCATGTGGGCTGAACAAGCGCAGGAAGACAGAGAGTTTCGCCTCGGCAAGCAGTGGGCTGACACTGACAAGGAAATACTTGAGCAGCGCAACCAGGCTGCTTTAGTTATCAATCGTGTGCATCCTGCCGTAGAGTTAGCCAAATCCATTCTCACTGCCAATAAGCCCACGTTCAGAGTATCAGCTGCGGAAGATAGCGACAATAAGACCGCTGCAGCGATGAACGGCTTTATTCAATACATCTGGTCAATCTCGCAGGGCGACAGGCAACTATCCAAAGCAATCGATGATTTTTACGTTACAGGTCTCGGAACTCTCCTATGCTACATAGACCCCTTCGCTGATGGTGGACGTGGCGAAGTTAAGTTCAGAGCAATCGATCCCATGCACGTGTATATCGACCCCAACTCGCAGGACGAATTCTGCTCTGACGCATCCGATATCATCATCTCCAGAACCTACACACAAGGACAACTCTCTCGCATCTACCCAAAATACAAGACAGCAATCGAAACGGCAACTGGCACTCTCTACAGCGAATATGCCACGTCCACTGCCAGTGATGAGAATCTCATTGTCTTTGCAGGTTCTGAAACCACTGCCAACCACGACGGAGAATATCTGCGTGGCTATGAACGCTATACCAAAGTGTGGATTGAAATGGTGCGGGTATATGAGAAGTGGTCTAAGGCAGAATACAACTTTACGCAGGAGAAGTTCGAAGAGTATTTGAACAAGCCTGTATGGATTATCAACAACTCCATCTCCACCGAAGAAGTTTTGGCGAGAGCGGCTGCTGAGCGTTTAATGAAGGAATATGAGAATCTGCTCATGCAATACGAGCAAGCCTTATCGGTGGCCGAATCAGATCCTCAATACGCAGAAGCTATGCAACAGCAGGGTATGCAGCCGCCTCAGCCACCTCAAATCCAACAGCTTACCATGGCAGACCTCTTTGCAGAGGGACAGATAACCACAGTGAAAGTCCCCATGCAACGCATCTATATGGGCGTGGTAGTGGGCGATACGAAGCTCTATGGCAGACTGCTCAACTGCGAGGAATATCCCATCATCACCATGATGAATCTGCACACAGGCAGTCCCTACCCCCTCTCCGATGTGCGCATGATTAAAGACATCCAGCGCTATATTAACAAGGTGCGCTCCCTGATCGTAGCTCACGCTTCCACCTCTACCAATGTGAAGGTGATGGTCCCACGTGGGACTGACGTAGCCGCACTGAAAGAGCAGTGGGCGCAGCCTGGGGCAATCATCGAAGTGGACTTTGCAGAGGGGCAGCCTATCCCTGTCTCTCCGCTGCCCATGCCTAACGAGCTTTATCAGAACGAACAAATAGCCAAGAACGACATCGACCACCAACTGGGTCTCTACGACTCTATGGCAGGTAATAGTGCCAATGCTCCCGACACCTATCGGGGGATTATGATGCTCGATGAGTTCGGTCAAAGGCGTATCAAGGTTAAACAGGCGGTTATCGAGCAAGCCTTGCAATGTCTTGGCAAGACGATAATCGCTTTCATACAGGAATTCTATATCGCAGAAAAGCAACTACGCATTCTGCAACCCAACAACTCCATAAACGAATACGCTGTCAACAAGCGAATGTATGACGAGTATGGACAAGTAGTCGGCACATTGAACGATGTTAGCGTCGGGAAGTACGACGTATTGGTGATCACGGGTTCGACACTGCCATCCAATCGTTATGCGCAACTGGAATTCTACAAAGATTTGTATAAAGATCAGATCATTGATAGAGTCGAAGTGCTGAAAAAGACGGATGTATTCGATATTGAAGGCGTTCTGCAACGCATCGACACCATCGAACAGCTAACTGCTCAACTGGAGCAGTTGCAACAGAAGGTTGCAGAACTACAAGGCGATTTACAGACTCGTGAACGTGAATTGTTCCACACCAAGCTAAACGCTGCCGTAAACCAGGAAGCTATCAAAGTAAGAGAATCTGCCTTAGAACAACGCAAGGCAGGAGAACTCTATCAGGCTCGCTTAGGCGACACCCTGAAGAACGCTGGCGAAGCTGCTGCTATGGAAGTGCAACGCATTGGTATGGAAGAACGTGATCGGATAAGACGCCAAAAACAACCCAAAGCAAGAGGTAACTAATGCTATACCACACCAACCAAGACACTCAACCCAATGATCTGTTTGGAGTTCCAATCAGTGAGGAAGACTCTTGGCCAACTGACAATGCGGCTTCTCCACTTGGAGGACAACCCGATAATGGCGCTGCAACGACACAACACCAAGAACAGCCACAGAACAACGAAGATGTGCGCTACCAATTCTGGCAGTCACAACACGACAAACTGAAATCGCAATACGAACAGCTACTGCGTGAAAACGAGCAGCTTCGCATTAAAGGCGAACCACCTGCCAACGCACCCATTCAAGAGCCAAAAGAAGAAGCGTTCCCCGACCCTCCCGCTCCACCTCAGAAGCCTTACAGCTTCTCGCAGCGGGATGCGATGAGTGACCCTTCCTCTGAATCGGCAAGGTATCTGATGGAGATTACAGAATACAACTCCACCATGAACCAATACAACCTACTGAAGAACCAATGGCTTGAGGAAAAGCAGCGTGAGTATGCCAAGCAAATGCAACAGCAATACAAAATGACGGAACAGGAAGCGACTCGCAAGGCAGAGCTAAGCTCACAGATGAATCAGGTCATTGCCAACGTGCAACAGAAATACGGAGTCAGCTATGACATAGCTTTGGACTTCGTAAACACCATGTCGGACAACTCATCCGTAACAGTGGATAACTTGTTCGAACTCTATAAAATGAAAAAAGGCGGTGCCATGCAACAGCGACTGCCTGACGGCAGATTCGCACCCGCACCGAATCCACAGAACCAATTTGGCGCAATGATGCAGCCCTCTCGTGACTTCCAACAGATGCAGCGGGCGCAGAGCGTTCCCCCGACAATGGGGGTACATAATGCGCAAGCAGCCCAATATGAAGATCCGATGATAGCGGCGATGAGGGATGCCATAGCCAATGCAAACAAAAGCAATGTGTTTTAGGAGCACACTTATAAATGGCTGATACCTATTTCTTCTCCACTAACCCAAGTGGAGCTTCCAACGTATATGGCAAATACGATGCCTATACCAATCCTCCGAGTAATGTATCACTCGATAACCTGCGGAGAGGCTTTGACCTCAGCGGCATGATTGCCGAGCTGAAGCCATACGAATCTCCGTTCTTCACCTACCTGACAAAGGTTCGCAAAGACCCTACGTCTGACCCGATCTTTAAGATGTTTGAGCAACGCCACCAGTGGCAACGCAGAAACTTCCATGTGGCAACTGCTTTGGCGGCTGGACAGAATATCACTGCTCATGCTACTGGTATCGTGGTTAAGTGCTACTACGATGCTCGTGGCAAAGACACTGGCACGACTGAAAACGATCCCACATTCTTGGTGCCTGGTCAGATTTTGGCAATTGAAAATGCCTACGAATCAACCACTGGCGTAACTGGCACCTTGTATGCAAGGGTTGCGCAGTATGGACAAACAGCCACTAAGGTGTCTGTATCTCCGCTGTTCATCCTTAGCACCACTGCCAAGACTGATGTATCAACCTACACCGATACCTTCACCATTGCTCACGGCAGCCGTGGTCAAGTAGTTGGCACTGCCTACGCTGAAGGTTCGAGCTATCCCAATAGCTGGAGCGATGTGCTTGGCCAGACTGAGGGATATGCGCAGATTTTCAAGACTGCCTGTCCTCTGTTCTCTGGCACTGCTTTGGCAACTGAGTATCGTGGCAAGAAGAATGAGTTTGCCAGAGTATGGACTGAAAAGCTCTCTGAGCATAAGATGGACATGGAACAAGCCTTCATGTTTGGCGTTGGCCACGTAAGTACCACCACTGGCGCTCTTGGCGTTGAGAATGAATCTACCCCCAAACGTTACACGTGGGGTGCATTACCATTCATCTCTCTCTACGGCAACACTGCTGGATTCAGCTATGCTGCCTCTGGCTACAATGACTTCGTGGATTGGTGTCAAAGCTTCTTCACCCCCGAAAGCGGCAACAGCCCCTCCAAGCTGGTGCTTGCTTCCAATAAAGTAATCGGCTGGTTCAGCAAACTCAATCAGGGCAGCTTCCTCGGCAACACTCTCGTTGCAGAAGCGGCTCGCTTTGACGTGCAGAATGTCAAGAGTCAGTTCGGCTTCAAGCTTACTCGTGTAACCACTACCTTCGGTGAGCTTAACTTTGTATCTCATCCCTTGCTGCGTGGACAGTGGGAAGATTATGTAATGGTTCTTGACCTGCCTAATCTCTCGTATCGTCCTCTGCAAGGCAACGGCATCAGTCGTGACACCTTCTACAAGCCCAACGTGCAAGCGCCAGGCGTGGATGGTCGTATCGATCAGATACTGACTGAGGCAGGTTTGCAGATTCTGCTGCCTGAAACTCATGCAATCTTGAAGTGGAGCTAAGGGGGTAAATCATGTCAGCTTTTACTGTAACCACCGCTCTTACTAAGGGAGCCACCACATACAATGGCTTCTCTACCTATTCTACTGTTCTACGTGGCAGCGATACCGCTGAATTTTGGACTACTGCCCTGCAAGGTTTTAGTGGCGACGATTTCTTGGTTGGCACTATCACCTCTGACAAAGAGCTAACTCACACTGCGAACAAGATCTATCTCGACGTATCGATTGATGGCACGAATTGGGGTCAGGCTAAGACTGGCGTAATGATTGCCGCCAGCGGACTGATTGGCACACGTTGCTTTGTGATTGACGCAACTGGGATCATTGCGCCTTACTACAGAGTTCGTGTAGATGCCGTCACTCCCTACAGCAGTACTCTGACCATTAATTACTGCATTAAGAAATAACTAACCGATGGCTACAAAAGTCGTAATAACATCGTACATAGACAGCCTCCTACAGGAGTCGGGAACGCAAGTTCCCGACTCCACTATTATCGCTGGCATGGAAGATGTAGTGAGGAAGATAGAGTTAAGCAATCCAGAGCTATTGCGAAGCATGGAAGTAGAGACTGCCATAGCCTCATCGCCAGTGACGCTGCACTATATCCCTCCTACGCTTGATGTATATTGCGATGGCATGAAGGCTGTGGAGCGCAAGAGTCTTGAGCATATTTCCAGTAGATACTCGCTGCTCAACGATTATGGCGATACCTGCTACTACTATGTGGTTGGTAAACTGCTTTACATCTATCCGTGGGACGCGACCAAGAGCTATACCTATCGTGGCGTGGCGTATTCCGTATCTAATGGAACGCTGACATGGTGCGACAGGTTTGTCTATCCGCTGGCGTTATACTGTGCATATCTGACGCTGTATGGCAGAATGAGCGTGGAAATGGCTGCTATTATAGCATCCTCTCAGAGTGGATTAAGCCTTGACCTATCTGGCTTGCTCTCCCTTGACTATACAAAGCCAACGAGTCGCTTAACTGCCGATGATGTGGAATTAGCCAATGCAGAGCTTGATAAAATACGCACCCGCATTGCAGAGTATCAGGCCATGACTGGCGCTGACAGCGTGGCTGCTGCTAAACTGCAGAACAGAGTGGGGACTGTGGCAGCGATTATTTCGAATATGAACAGCATCTATGCCCGCTATATCGAATGGTTTGGCATGGGCGGTGAGAAGAAATGAAGATAGGCGAATTATACGATCTGGCTAAGCAAGCATATCCCTCGCTGACGAAGCGGATGTTCACGCAGTTCTACAACATGGCAATGGAGCAGATAAGTGAACAAGCCCGCATAGCAGTTGAAGAGACTGAATATACGGACAGCAGCTATTCAACTATTCCCACGGAAGCGGTTAGAATTGAGAACATCACCACCGAAACGCCTTACTCGTGGAAAGTGGTAGATGGTGCGTTGACCTTCTACGACGACGAGGGAAAGGTAATTGTTCCCGATTCAGTGTATGTGAAGTATTGGAAGCGAGTGCTGAATGCCATCCATCCCCCCGAATACTATACTCATGCCTCTGCTGGAACGATTTCCACCGCTTTGGCTGGTGCATTGACGATGAGTGTAGCCACTGATGTTGACAAGCAGTTGGTGATGATTGACGGCATGGTGAATCCTACATTGGTATCGCTTATTCCTGCGGGAAGTATCGTCATGGTGCCAACCAGTAAGGCAGCTATCTATCTCTACGACTCCACCAACCTCAATGTATACACTACCATAACCAATTGGGGTAACAATGCCAACTGTAACTACTACCTGCTCTCCAATACGTGGGAGGAGCAGGACGACGGCTATGCTGACGAAGTAGGCTTCTGTGCGATGTATATGGCAACTTCGATGCTGGCAGAGTTCACCAACGAGAACAGTGACACTGCCAAATTCTCAGTGCAGAGGGCGAAGCAGTATCTGTCCCAGGTGCTCAAGAAATACAACACCTCCATTTCGTGGAACAGCTTCACGCAGGTGAGCTTCTGATGAATGTATCGCTGCTATCGGAAATAGACAAGAGCGTAAGCAACGTAAGGCAGGGCTTGTTCACAAACCCCATAAAAGTGAGCTTAAGCGAGGAAGTGTCTAAATCGCTCAGAAATGCGTTTTATGAAGCAATT
>CAZUZI010000013.1:0-22258 GCA_964625015.1 uncultured Candidatus Saccharibacteria bacterium
GGTGCAAGACAGGTAACAATGCTTCCAGAACCACTTCTAGCTGCACTTGGTGCTGGTCTTCCAATTGAAACATCTTCTGGAAATATGATTGTTAATTTAGGAGGAGGTACTGCAGAGATAGCGGTCCTTTCGTTAGACGGTATTGTTGAATATGCATCATTAAGGGTTGCAGGGGATGCTATCAATGAAGCTATAATCAACTATATGCGTAAGAAAAAGGGAGTATTAATTGGTGAACAAACTGCAGAGAATGTAAAAATACGAATAGGGTCTGCAATAGAAGTCCGTAATCCTAAGAGTATGGAGGTTCGGGGAAGGGATGTTGGTGCTGGCCTCCCTAAATCTGTTAATATAGATTCCAATGATATAGCTACTGCAGTAAAGAGACCATTATTAAATATTGTTAATAGTATTAAAGGTGTTCTTGAAAAAACGCCCCCAGAGCTATCTGCTGATATAATGGATAGGGGGATGGTAATGAGTGGTGGTACGTCGAAGTTGAGGAACTTAGATAAGCTATTTACTCGTGTAATCGGAGTTCCTGCACATGTTGCAGATGAACCAATGTACTGTGTTGTAAAGGGTACTGGTATTGCGTTAGAATTAATGGCAACTGGTGAAAGAGTCTTCTCTTTTAATAAAGGTATTAATTAATGTATTGTAAATTATGGTAAAGTTTTTCTCCAAGAATGATAAAAGTAGTATGAAGTTAGATGAAGTGACGAAGTTACTTTCTCAGCTACGTATTCCAACTGGTTTAGTATTTACACCAACCAATTTAGATATTGAAAAGAAGAAATTTTTTAAATCCGATGACTATGAGCCTCAATTTACATATAGGATAGTTAAAAACAAAAACAATGAGATATTCAAAAAACTTTCTACTGTAAGAGAAATCAGTGATGTAGATCCTAGGATATCTGATTTTTACATTAAGCTTATTGAATCTAAGAAAGATTCCAGTGATTTAATGCATGCTGTCGGGAATAATGATTTAGTTACAGATATATCATTAAAGAAATACTCAAAGCCATCTCCCAAGCTATTTAGAAATGCTGCTCGTGTACTTAGGGGGAAAGTAGACAGCTATAATGTTGTAGAAATGAAAAAAGTTAAATCAGAGGATATGCTTAAGTATGATGAGATATCAGATATATTCAATTTAGTACTTGTAAAATTAGGGTTAGATGGTTGGAGTACTGGCAAATCAATGAATATTGCAAAAAACGGTGCCAAGTTAGGTATTAAGAGAAAAGAAATTCTTTTAGATCCTAATATTGAGAGATCTAAGTTTAAATTAAGAAAAACTCTTGTTCATGAGGTGGGTACTCATGTATTGAGATCCGTAAATGGATCCAGGAGTGGCTTTGATGCATTAGCTAATGCAAATTTACCAAGTTATTTAGATGTTGAAGAAGGATTAGCAACTTGGAATGAATCTGACATGAATCTATTGACCTTACGCTGGCTTAAAGAGAAAGCTGCCCTTACATGGGCTATATATATAGGTGAGCAGTATACATTTAGAGAATTGTATAACTCTATATTGGGTGTTTTGCCTAAGTATTCTGCATTCAATACTGTATATCGTGTAAAGAGAGGACTAGGGGATACTAGTTATCCAGGTATATATGCGAAAGATGTTGTGTATTTTAGAGGATTTAGAAAAGTAAATAGGATGTTAAAAAAGGACCTTTCCCTTTATGAGAAGCTATATGCTGGTAAGATTGACTTTGATCAAACAGAGTGGGTTGATGAGGGTCTAATTCCTAAGGCTGAAATTATTCCAAACAAAGAATTATGGAGATCTATATTTAAAGAGGTTGGTATCTAATTCTTGAATGCGGTAATGATTTCTTCTGCAATGTTTATATGTTCTCCCTCTGTTTTTGTCTCATATGCTTTGAATCCAGGATGGTAACTTATCTCCTGTAGTAATGGCTTGTCATTCATATACATAAAATCTACAGCGATAAAATCTGCGGAGAGTAACTGTGCAACTTTTTCTGCGATTTCTTTTATCTCTCCTGCTGGTTCGTTGTATGAAGAGTACTTCCCGCCCTTTACTGTCATGAAACCTTCTGTTGATTCCCTTTCCCAACCAGCTACGACTTTCCCTAGTTTAACAAATATACGCATATCCTTTCCCGCATTAGAGAACTCTTGTATGAAAAACCTAGAGTGATCCAATTCATTTAAATATTCTTGGTTATATCCTTCTTGGTTTTCTATTTTGAAAACATTTTTCTTTATTTTCTCTTCTCCATCTATAACTTGAACCCTATTAGCTCCTGAGTACTCTTTCATGATTAAAGGATATTCATTTAACATATCTCTTTGAGCTAAGTAGTTACCATCTGTTCTAAAATAGGTATTAAAATATGGAATATTATATTTTGAACAGAACATTGCGAGTGCTATTTTATTGTAGTATGGCAACCTTTTAATAGCCTCACTGTTTTGAACTAAGATCTTTTTATCTGGGTTGTCTATATTATATTGATCAATATAATCAATGATGTATCTTTTGAAGTGGTACTCCATTTCGTTATGTAGCGTATGCCCTCTGAATATGATATGACTGTATTTTTTGATATCCTCGCCTTTTGCTTTTATCAATGTTTCACCATTTAGGAACTCAAACTCTAATTCATCTATGTATGCCAAGGTAGTAGGGATACCTTTTTTATCCAGTTCCTCTATTAGTCTTAAATTGGCAGTTGAAATTTTATCCTCATTCCCAGTTTCTACTCTCTGTCTTTTATCTATTATTAAATACTCCATGATTATATTATCTTTATCTTATCTATTAGCTTCATTCTCTTATATTTATTCATAATGCTCATATTTTCTTTATTAACGCTCATATCTTTAGTTATATATAGTGTATCTATATGATCAAAACCTAATCCGTTTTGAGCTACATCACTCCAATCTCTGTGGTAAAGCATTAGAATATCTAATGAAGAGTTAAGCTTTAATGCATCTACAGCTTTCCAATGTTCAACTATATCATTAACCTCTAGGCCATTAATTAAATATTCGTTATTCCTTACCTCTCCTACTGTATCATCTTCTTTTATAGTACTAATACCAAATGCACTTCTCTTGCGAAGTAATGTAGGGAGATTATCTTTTGGTTGTCCAATTACAACAAATATTTTACTACTGTTCTCTTTTAGTAAAGCTTTTATATATGTTTTTGCAATATATCCTCTTTGTGTACCAAGTACTGGGAAAAGGTTTAAGTAGCTTTCTGGCATTGTATTTATCTCAAGTATTCCACCGTTTTCTTTTGTTAATGGCTTCGAAATATCTTTACACATAACGTCAACACCCAATGCGAATGCATGTATAGATTGTGCAATTGTCTCTACAATATTCTTAATCTCTTTACTGACTGATTCTGTAAAATCTTCTGTAATACCTCCTTGGCTCATACTAGCAACTTTTCTAAGCTGTATGGTCTCACCATCTTTTGGAATACTTTTTAGTGTATATCCTTGCTCTTTAAGAAGAGATTTTAATGGTTGGTCAATAATGATTGGTTTAAGAATATGTGCAGGATTAGATGTGTCCCTTCTTGGGTCTGCATTTGTATCTTGAATTAATTCATCTACTGTTTTTCGACCATCTGCTATTACAAATGCAGGTATTCTCTTTGTTGCTACCTCTAGTTTTCCATTAATTACAAGGAGTCTGTAATCTTCCCCAGATATCTGTTCCTGTATCATTACCTTTTTCTGCCACTCACTTCTAGGTTTAGAATTAATTGAATTTGTTGCAAATTTGAATGCCTTTTTTGCCTCTTCAAGTGTATTTACACCAACAACAACACCGTGTCCTCCTACCAAGCCTGTCGGTTTGATAACGACGGGCTTTTCATATTCACTCCAACACTCCTCAAGCTCTGATATATTTGCAATTGCCTGCCACTTAGGAATAGGGAGGTTAAGTCTTTGTATTACTGTATTGCTTGACCATTTATCTTTCTGTATATTTTCGGCAACATATGCATCTTTTGATGAGGATATTGAGCTTGTTATTTGGTTACCTTTTCCACTTCCTATGATGTATCTTCTGTTATATACATCTCCGTATCCTTCTTTAAAAGTTTTTGTTAGTAAATTGTCTAAGAGTGGTGTGGTTTCGATATTCATCTCATGTGCAGCTTCTAGTACAGGGATTGTAGACATAGATTTTATTCTTTTGCCGATGAGATCTTTTACAACAAATTCCTCTGCTTTGTCATATTTAATATTTCCTTTCGAAAGAGAAACGAATATATCTTCTGATTCTCTCCATATATGTGGTAGTTTTGATCTGATAACTAATTCTGTTCCAGAGATTGTATATTCTTTTATAAAGATTTGGTGAAATGATGCAACCTTATCTAATATCTTTGTTATTTCACCGATATTTTCTCCCTCTAGTTTTATCTTTACAGTGGTATACTGCGACTCTAGATTCAATCCTTGTATTGTGTGTGACATGTTTTTTAAATATTTTTAATTATGTACTCCATTATTGGGATAGCGACTTTAACAACCTCTCCTTCATCAACTTTGTAGTGAAGACGAAGACCAGGATTGTAGTTAATTTCATTTATCCCACATTTTGCTGGATTACTTATATCTGGTGTAATAATATCAACACCTCCGAATCTTGTACCAATAGCTTTAATCGCATTAACTGCGAGATCTTTATAGAATTGATGAACCTCATTCATGCACTCCTGTGTTGTACCACCTGTTGTTAAATTTGCATTATATCTTAGCTTAATTTCCTCTCCATACCTTGGGACATATCTGAGATTAAGTTTAAGATTCTCTAATCTTAACTTTACTTCATTATCAATTAGTATCGGTTTGAGCATATTACTCTTTCTCTCTATATTCTTCAATTCAATTAATCTCTTTATACTGTCTCTACCATTACCAACTACATATGCAGACTTCCTTCTTACTGCACCGATAACACTGTCTCCTACAACAAGAAGTCTGTAATTCTCACCTTCGATGAATTCTTCTCCAAGAACTCTTCCTTCTCCTTTTGCTTTGGAATATGCGTGATTAAATGCTCTCTCTACTTGTCTCTTGTCTTTAGGGAGTAGGGTAATTCCTATTCCTCCTAGTTGTTGCGCTGGTTTTATAACGATATTTCTATATTCTTCAAAGAATTTCACAGCATCTTTTTTTGTATTCAAAGTGACTTGTTTAGGTACCTGTATACCAGTATTGGAGAGGACTAGGTTTGTTAAATTTTTTCTCTTTGCAATTGTTGTACTTGTTGTATTTGTTAGTGGGGTTGCTGTATTAATAACAAAAAACGATTTACCCATATGTTCAAACTTTGTCATAAGGGATTTAACAACAACTTCATACTTAATACCTAAGGTATCAGCAGCTTCCAAGTAATATGCTAAATGCACATTACCTGCTTCATCCAAATATTCTTCATATGTCTTATTCATGCATTCAGTATACTAAAATGTATTACTTGTATCTATAAGGTATCCAGATAATTCTGACCTACCTATAACTACAGGGTATATGCTATCATGGGCATCTGTAGATACAAATTCTACAATTTTTATTGAATTAGAGATTTTAATAGCTATTTCAAATACAGGCCTTATTTTTATCTCACCGTCTTCAAGAATTTTTGCTAATCTTTTTATATCAGGGTGACCCTGTATCTCTTTCTCATATTTATCAATATACTCTTGGGCTTTCTTAAAGCTACTTAATTCCTCTGGGATATTTAAGTTTCTAAAATCTTTTGTAGCTTTTAGATATCCCAATCTATTTGCAAGAGGCGATGAAATTCTCGAAGTAAGTATACCTGTATCCATAAAGGCTCTAGCGGTTTCTGTATTGGAGTCTTTTATCCCCTTTATTTTACTTATATCAGTTCCTTTGACAAAAAGAGATATCTTTTCTGTAATGTTTAAAACTTTTCTACCGCTTATGGCTTCTATATTTTCTTCAATCTCTCCACCGAAAAGATTCTTACTAATCCTAATACCGTGTTTTATACTCTTTATCTTTAGATCTTTTACTTTCTCCAATCTCCATCTTAATCCTGCTTGATTAGCAACCTGTATACCCAAGCCAGGTCTTGCATTTAACTCAAATACAACAGGACCCTTTTCAATATCAAGTGCAATATCTACACCTACATACCCAAGTTTAGATGCTCTTTGGCATTTAAGTGCTATCTCTAATATCTCATTCCAGTAAGGTATCTGTATACCACCTAGAGGTTTGTTCTCAACGAGATCTAGTGTTGAGTCTATTAACCGATATGAATCTGTTCTGAATGCAGATGCTTGCATGTGCATGGAGTATGTTGTAATACCTGTCCCCATATCTATACCTGTACAAATTGCACCAGAGTGTAGGTTTGCAGTACCGTTAGATCTTTTTGTAGGAAGCCTAAGCATTGCCATTACTGGAACCATATTAAAACATATTATTCTAATATCAGGTACACCTTTATATGAATACTGTTTAAGCAAACTATCTGTTTTTATTCTCTCCTCTATTATTGCAATATCATTTTTTGAACCCATTGAAAATCTGCCTTCAAGGATATTCTCGATATGTAGTGTGATGTCCCTTCTTGTCATAATAGAGCCATTTGGTCTTATCCATGCCTGTTGCCCTTTCTTCTTTCCGTAGAAGACAATAATTCCATTGCCACCTGTTCCTTTGTTTGGCTTTATTACAAAGCTCTTTGGTAAACTATCCCAATCAAGAAACTCTAACTGCTTTTTACTTCTTATCAATTTGTATACCTCTGGCGTTTGAATTTGTTCCTTTCTTAAGGTTCTTTTTGTTAATATCTTGTTATCTGCAATTAATTTTCCGATGGCAGAGTTGTACTGTCGTACATACTCCTGATTTCTCCTGTTTAGGCCAAGTATTTGGTTGTATTTACTTCTGAATAGATTCATCTTCTTTGTTTGTATTTCTGAATCTAAAGTAATCCCACATTCTCAAGCCTGTAAATTGTCCTAAGAAAAGATTTACTAAAGTAAGTAGGGGGATTATCCATAAGTTATTAAGCATATACTCCGATATCACATCTCTTGATATTACAAGCCAACCAATTGCTGCTACAAATATGGTACCTCCTAGTGTAAGTAGTGACCCTGCAAGTGATTTCTTAACATACTGCCTTATAAAGAAATCAGAGAGAGCTGCAATTGAGATAAAGGCTAGGGGAGAAATATTCATCATATTTCCCAATCCTAGTTTAAATCTGTCAATGAAAAGGAAGAAGGCAATTAATACCATTACTAAAATTGTATAGTTTGTTGCAATACGAGTTATGTAATGCATTCTAATCCTCTTTAAGATACTGTAAGAGAGTAGAGAAGTAAGTATTACAACAAGCGTAATGGATAGGCCATACCTTAAACCTGTGTATGAATATGCAATTGATAGGAGTATAGGGGCATATATTCCGTATGTTTTTGATCCAATGATATATCTCGCAAGACTAACAATTGTAGCAAGGACAGACACTGCAAGAAGGAGCTCTAATACTGTTCTTGATACTCCATTCTCTAATATCCATTGTGTAAATGCTGATGTGTCAAACATATTTCATTTCTGAAAATTTAGGATACTTACTCGTTATTATACTTTGTAGGAGTATTGATTGTCGATATAAAAGATAAACCCAGCTAACCTATAGCTGGGTTTCTTTAATGCATTTGAAATTTGATTACTCAAGCTCAACTGTTGCGCCTGCCTCTTCAAATTTTGCTTTCATAGCTTCTGCATCCTCTTTCTTTACTGATTCTTTTACAGTCTGAGGTGCTGCTTCTACAAGATCCTTAGCCTCTTTGAGTCCAAGTTCTGTAATCTCTCTTACTACTTTGATTACACCAATCTTGTTTGCTCCTGCATCTTTAAGAACAATATTGAATGAAGATTTCTCTTCTGCTGCAGGTGCTGCTTCTGCTGGAGCTGCTGCAATTGCTACTGGAGCTGCTGCACTTACTCCAAACTTATCTTCCATTACCTTAACAAGGTCTGCAAGTTCTAAAACGGTCATCTTTTCAACCATTTCCATTACTTTCTGTGCATTCTCTGTTAATGTTGGAAGTGTTTTTGCTTCGTCTGACATTTTGTAAATTAATTAATTTAAATTATATTTATCTATTTTTCTGATATTCCCTTAAGTACAACTGTAAGTCCTCTTACATTGCCAGTAACTGCATTCATAAAGCCAGTTAAAGGAGCATTCATTGAACCTACAAGTCTTGATAGTAATACTTCCTTTGATGGGATTTCTGCTAATTGCATTACTCTCTCTGCACTTAGGAATTCTCCTTCAAACACACCGCTTCTTGGTTCTAAGAGTTCTTTTTCTTTCTGAATCTTTTTAACCAATTTTGCAGGTGTTGTTGGATCACTCTCAAATGTGATTAATGCTGTAGGACCATCAAATTCCTGTGTTTGTAAAGGCTGTTCTGTTTCCTGTAAAGCTACTTTAAATATACTATTTTTAAGTACTGTAAAGTTAGCATCTACATCCTTTAACTGTATTTTTAAACCTGTTACTGTTGGTGTATCGAGTTTGTCAGAGTTAACTAAAAGGTAACCAGATTTAGATTCTATTAAATCTTTATACTTCTTAAGTAGCTCTTCTTTTTGAGTACGACTTTTTGACATCGTAGATATGTATTTAATTAATGTTTTGAATCAATCAATTACCTCGTATGGATTTATTTTTGTACCATACTTCTTTGGTTAATTGCGTGTAGGATTATATATGATATAGTGGGGGTTGGTCAAGAGAGAGTGGTAATACGATACCTATGGTGAATGGTAATCATCCACTCTCTCTTGAGATAAGCCCTCCGGTTATAACGACATTTGGGAAATTTCTTTATTGTATTGGTGCTAATCCCTCCTGGGATAAGAGATCTTCAAAGAATTTTGGGATTTCTTCCTCTGGCACATCTTCTAAGATGTCCCTTATAACTGCATTAGGATCTTGGGATCCCGCTGCATAGTTAAGTGCCAGTGCAGGTAATCCCAAATATTGGGCTACGCAACAGATACACTCATTACCCATTCTTGGGCAATCTTTTGGGCATACAAAATTAGTTGCCATGAAATAATCTCCCTGTCTTGTTAATTGAAAGAGCAATGAAACCGGTGGGTTTACTGCTTAGTATTATACCCCTGAAAAGCCTTTTGGTAAAGGGTCTTTAGAGTATCGAAGTATATATTTATACGGAATTGCTTTTAGGAGGAAACTATCATACTCAGGATGAGATATGTGGAAACTTAGTTTCCTCCTATTTTGTGATGCTGCTGAGTTACTTATTTACTTTCTTTTTTCGGGGAGGCGCTCCATCTTAATTAAGATGTATCTTTCTCCGATTTGTCGCAGGTAGAAAACTACCTCCTTCGTGTAAACACGGAGATTGGGATTACCCTGCTTGATTCCGACGATTCCGCGGGGATACCCATTATGATAAATGGTATCTCCTCGGATTAGGATTGTTGACTGTGCCTTACCCACCCCAGGGATTTCATCCTGGTCGTCGTCCTCGACATGCAACTCTTCCTGGCAGTTACAGTCTTGGCAATACTGCTTGTCCTCACAGAAGCTGCAATCCATTACAATCCCTCCATTTCTAAAGTGCTATTTGGTCTCAGCAGACCACTGAAGACATGATTATACCCTTGTAATGGCGTATTTACAATATTTGTACAAAAAAAGACCTCCTTTCGGAGGTCTATCATTTTACAAAGTAGGGTAAGTTATTCAGGTTTACTGTACTCTATCTTGAAACTAGGTCCCATTGTTGATGCTAAGTGCATTCTCTCAATTGCTTGTGAATATGATTTACCTAATACATCTTCTATGGTTGATACACATGCGTGTACATTTTCGATTAGTTTTTCATTCTCAAGATTTAATTTACCTGCACTCATATGTATTACACCTGATGTATCACATGCGAATGTTTGTTTACCTTTTTTATATTCTGATACTGCTTTTTCAATATCATCTGTAACTGTCCCATTCTTTGGGTTTGGCATGAGACCCTTTGGTCCTAACTCTTTACCCAATATTGCAATCTTTGGCATTACTGAAGGTGTTGCAATTGCAACATCAAATTCAATTTTACCAGCTTTTACATCTTTTATTAGGTTATCTAAACCTACAAAATCTGCACCAGCATCTTTTGCAACCTTATCTACATCAGGTGATGCAAATACTGCAACCTTAACACTCTTGTTTCCAGATGAGTGTGGTAGGGATACTGCACCTTTTATAGATTTAGGATCCGTATCTTTAGGTAATTTGATATCAAAATGTACTTCTAAAGTACCTACAAATTTACTGTATGAAGTCTTTTTTACCTCTGGTATTGCATCTGCAACACTGTATACCTTATTTCTATCTAGATTTTTTACTACTTTTGTATATTTCTTTCCTCTCATGTTTATTCTTTTAATACATTATATTTCGGTTTCAATACCCATCTGTCTTGCAGTACCTGCAACAATCTTTGCAGCTTGGTCAGGATCTGAGGTATTAAGATCTGGCATTTTAACTTCAACAATCTTTTGAATCTGTTCCTTTGTTAGCTTACCAACCTTATCAAGGTTAGGTCTAGCAGATCCCTTCTTAATCTTAAGTTCTCTTCTGATGAGCTCTGATGTAGGAGGGGTCTTTGTTATAAATTCAAATGTTCTATCCTCATAGATAGTGATAATTACTGGTGTTAATACACCATTTCCCTCTCTTGTTTGCTCATTAAACTGAGTACAGAACTCCTGTGTGGAGATTCCGTATGGTGCTAATGTTGGTCCAATTGGAGGAGCTGGTGTTGCTTGTCCTGCTGGAATTGTAATTTTTATTATCTTTTTTATTTCTTTTGCCATATCTGTTAATAATCAAATATATATTTATTAAAGCTTGCTGACTTGTGAGAAATCAAGTTCAACAGGTGCTTCTCTACCTAGGAAAGATATGAGGACTTTTATCTTACCTTTAGTATTATCAATACCTTGAACACTTCCAATGAAGCCTGAGAATGCCCCATCTACAATCTTTACAGCCTCACCTATACCAAATGAACTCTGGTATGATGGCTGCTCTACTTCCATGAATTTCATAATAGCTTTTACTTCTGCTTCTGGTAGTGGTTTTGGATATCTATCTGTTTTTACAAATCCTCTTACACCTTCTGTATTTTTTACAATATCCCATGTATTCTCATTAAGTTCCATCTTTATTAATACATATCCTGGGAAGAGTTTGTCTTCTTTTACATCTTGTTTTCCCTTCTTAACAAAGATTTTCTTCTGCACAGGTACAAGAATCTCTTCAATCTTATCTTGTAGTCCTGTTGCTTCAACTCTTTGTTGGATTTCTTTCTTTATACTATTTTCATATCCTGTTCTAATGTTTAATACGTACCATTTAGCCTTAGGATTTGTTTTCTTTTCTTTCTCTGCCATTACTTAATATATATTAAATTACTAACTACATTTTCTTGTCCAAGCCACATGTCTCTTAACTTGAACAAAATTATATCTACACCTAGTATGAGTAGTGCGATTATACCACACAAGAGTAGGGTATATGCCGTCAATTTAAGCAATTGACTCATACTTGGCCATTCTGTCTGTTTTAATTCAGTTATTATATTTCTAAATATTTCCATATTTTTAATACAGGCCCGCTCCGACTCGAACGGAGAACTATGGTTTTGGAGACCACTGTTTTACCATTGAAACTACGGGCCCTTATCTGTAAAACAGCTAAATTACTTAACTTTTGTCTCCTTGTGAACTGTATGTTTCTGACATACAGGACAGTATTTATTTTTTTCTATCTTTTCTTTAATATTCTTTGTTTTGTAGGATGTGTAGTTTTTATTGTTACACACTGTACATTTCAAAGCTATTATGTCTCTTTTTACCTTTGCCATAACTTCGCGGGTCAAAATTAATAGGATATTTATGGGAAATACAGAGTATTATATGTGAATATTAATAATAGGTCAAATGTTTTTATCTTTATATTTGTGCTACTATTTAATGTTAACTTTAGGTCTTTGTTAATATGCCCTAATACAAAATGACCGTGTTAAAAGTTAATAGGTTATATTTCTAATGAAAATGGTTTCTGTGTTTTGTTCTCATTGCAAAAGCTGGATCTGAGAGTCGAACTCAGGACCTCATTCTTACCATGAATGTGCTCTAACCGTCTGAGCTAATCCAGCAATGGGGTGATTATACAATATATTGTATATTTTTGTTTACTCTTCCTTATCTTTTATTCTTATTGTCTTGTTTAGGAATACAATCCACAATGGTATTACCAATACTGCGATTGATATCGCTGTTGCAGGAGCTACTGGCGTGTTGTATGAATTCAAAGAAGGATTCTCAATTAAGTAGTTGGTTAATTGGTATATGGAGATTGGGATTGAAATTAAACCTGCAATACTATACAGAATTAAGGACATGAATGTGTATACCTTATATAACCACCTTACTCTCTCACCTTTTCTTATTCTTGATAGGGCGTATTGATGGATGCCGAATAGTATTATCATCGATACAAATACTGTAAGACCATTTAGAAGATCTGTTACCTGTTTCTGTTCGTTAAAACAGTAAGTATCTCCATTTACAACCATTGGTTCGCCATCATTGCATACATTGAAATTCTCTTCCGTTACTGTTTTGTCGTATGCTTTTGTTTCTTCTAGGCTATTTGCTCTGTACAAGGTATATGAGAATGGGATACCAAATGGATATGAAAGTCCTGCCTTTATAGCTGTTGATCCTCCAACAACTGCGATTGCTAATGTTAGTATGGATATTACATAGAGGTATATTTGAAGAAATACTTTTGACGAGAGTTTAAACTTCGAATCTTTGTTCTTCGTGTTGTTGATAATGACATAGATTATCGTCCCTACAGCTGCAAGAAAGACAACACCGATAACGAGAAAGATTACAATTCCCATCATTTCGTCCATATACCTTAATAATTAAATTAATATATCTACAGTATATATGAGTATGGGGAGAATGCAATATGCAGAGGACTGGATTTGAACCAGTGAACCCCGAAGGGAGCGGATTTACAGTCCGCCGCGTTTGACCGCTCCGCCACCTCTGCATGAGATGGAGCCGAAGGAGAGATTCGGACTCTCGACCTGCTGTTTACAAAACAGCTGCTCTGACCAACTGAGCTACTTCGGCATTAACAACGCAAGTTTAATATATATGGGATTTATAGTCAACAGAAGCGCCCGGTCGGAGAGGGATCATAGAGCCCTTTTGTATAAGGTGGATTTCCTCAGCTCAAACCCAAGGGTTTGAGAGATTTTGGTAATCCATGCTCTTGCTTGTAGAGCTATGAACCTCTTTGTCCAACCGGACAGTACATTATACCATTTTTACATAGGTAAAGTTGGGTTCTTAGAATCCTAATAGGGTAAGTGTTTTTGAGAGAATACTTGATATAAAGGTGAATACATATTTGGATATTGGAGAGAAAGGTAGCACTAGTAAAAGTATTAATATGATTGAATATTTTTCTAATTTCTCCCAATAATACCTTAACCTTTTAGGTAGTATAGCTCTGACAACTTTGTGTCCGTCGAGTGGTGGAATGGGTAAGAGATTGAAAACCGCGAGGGCAATATTTATAGTTGCAAAAGAATATAGTAAATATACTATAAGTGGATCTGTATTCTCTGGTAATATTTTGAATAATAGGGATGTTAAAAGTGCCAATAGGAGGTTAGAAAGTGGTCCTGCAAATGCAACTAATGCTGTGTATATTTCTCTCTTTTTAAAATTGTATTCATTAATAGGTACTGGTTTGCTCCAACCGAATCTGAATAGGATCATACATATCGCTCCTATCGGATCTATATGTTTTAATGGATTTAATGTCAGTCTTCCTTCTGCTTTTGCTGTTGGGTCTCCTAGTTTGAATGCTGCGAGGGCGTGTGCATACTCGTGTGTTGTTGATGCAATTACTATAGATGGGATTGCTACGAGGATCCAATATGTATATGCTGATAATTCTTGCATTATAAAACTTGATAAATAAGTATCTTTCTGATAATATCATCTAGCTTATAAATCTTCAATTAAGAAACAATGGCAAAAGTTTGTGAATTATGCGGAAAATCTACAACAGCGGGAAGAAGGATCCAGCACCATCACTCTATTGGATGGAAGTTCAAGGCTCCTAAATCTACTCGTTCATTCAAACCAAATCTAAGAAAGATTAAGGTTGATGTTGAGGGTAATGTACAGAGTATATATACCTGTATGAAGTGCTACAAAAAGCTAAATAAAGAAGATTAAAAATAAGTACATATTTTTTCCTCGTCTTGATTAAATATTAGTGATAGAATCATTCAATTAAGGTGATTGTATTTTTACATGTCTATATTCGACTCCATTTGGGAGATTTTTACATATGATTTAGGAATTGACTTGGGTACTGCAAATACCATGGTATATCTTCGTGGTGAGGGAATTGTTGTATCAGAACCTAGTGTCGTTGCAGTAGATAAAAGGAATAAACTGGTATTAGCTGTTGGACAGAGTGCGAGAGAGATGATTGGTAGGACTCCTGCAAATATTGTTGCTGTTAGACCTCTTCGTGATGGTGTAATCTCAGATTTTGATACTACGCAAGCAATGATTCATCACTTTATTAATAGTGCCCATCATAACTATGTGAGAGGTTTTAAGTTACCTAAGCCAAGGGTTGTAGTCGGTGTCCCTTCTTCTATAACGGAGGTAGAGAGACAGGCAGTTATCGATGCTGCAAAGACAGCTGGAGCAAGGGATGTGTTCATTGTTGAGGAGTCTATGGCAGCTGCTATTGGTGTAGGATTGCCAATTGAGGAAGCGTCTGGAAGTATGATCGTAGACATTGGTGGCGGTACTACTGGTATTGCCGTTCTTTCCTTGGGTGATATTGTTGTAGACAACACTATCAGGATAGCTGGCGATGAAATGAATCAAGATGTCGTTAACTATGTAAGAGATAAGTACAACATGCTGATTGGAGAAAGAACTGCAGAGGATGTTAAAATAGAGATAGGTTCTGCATCTCCAATGAAATCTGAAAAGAGTGTAGTTATACAGGGTAGGGATCTCATTACTGGTTTACCTAAATCAATAAACTTTAGCAGTACTGAAGTTCGGGAAGCCATAATGGTTTCTTTGGGTCAGATTACAGAGGCCGTAAAGGACGCAATAGAGGATACACCTCCAGAGCTTTTAAAAGATATCTATCAAGATGGTATACATGTTGCAGGTGGTGGTGCACTGATTAGGGGATTGGATGATTTCTGGAGAGATGAACTTAATATGCCGATAAAAATTGTAGATGATCCACTATCAGCAGTTGCGAGAGGTACTGCATTGATGCTTGACCATATTGATCTTTTAGAGAAGGTACAAAAATCTTGGGAAGAACTTATTTAATCTGCCATTCAATAGGTGAAAAGAACTGTCTTTAAGATAAAATATTTGCAACCAACAATTCTCTTCTTTTTAGGGATTCTTTTTCTACTCATAAATAGGTTTCCTGCTGTAGATTCTTTTAAATTCGGGCTCTCATATATATTTGAACCTATTTCATTTGTTGCGAGTGATATAAGAACATCTATTGCGAATTGGGGTGCTGCTCTGTTTAGTGCATCTTCATACATACAGGAGTATACAGAATTGAAAAAGGAAGTCATAGAATTAAGCTCCGCTAAGGATCAGATCCTTGACTATGAGGAATTGAACTCTCTAAAAGAGAGCTCTGGTGTTTTTATCTCAGAGGGAAAATTTTTACTATCCAAATCTTTAGGCATGACATCTGATGGTGATCTGTACATTAATACTGGTAAGAAGGATGGGGTAAAAGAGGGGGATACTGTTTTTGTAGGAAATACATTTGTTGGTATTGTTTCTAATGTTGAGTATTCAAGTTCATTGGTTACTCTTCCTACCAGTAAGGTTAGTACATATGAAGTTGTTGTTTTACCTGCAGATATAAACGGGATTACTACTCTTGATGGGTATATTAAGTCTCGTGGGGTCATTTCTGGTAGCCCAGATGGTATAAAGATTGAAAATATAGGTAGTAGTGCAGATATTGCAGATGGTGATATCGTAGTAATAAGGGATCAGAAAGTTAATCAGCTTTTAGTTGTAGGTAGGATAGTTTCTTTGTCTAAGAATCCTGCCGCAACATCTAAATCAGGTTTTGTATCTCCCTCTTTTGACTATGCTAACTTGTTAACTGTATATGTAAAAATAGAATGATAGCCGTATTTTTAGCCATAATAGGGGTCGTTTTGACTGTGTTTTTTGAACATATATTTCTTGGACTTTTCGAATTTTCAATTTTTTTACTCATTGTTGTAAATATATGGAATAAGGGTGATATAAAAGTGTTTTTGCTTTTTACAATACTTACAGGGATTGTACTTGATACAACATTGCATATGCCATTTGGGTTTAATATATTTCTTTCTGGAATTGTTCTTTTTCTTCTTTCTTTTCTTCAAATTGTATTGCCATTGGAAAGGCCAAATGTTAGATATGTAGCACTTTTCTTTGTATTTTTCTTTACATATTTGCTTCGTTTGGTACTGCTTTCTGTTTTGCAAGATAGTATATTGCCAGATATTACATGGTCTTACATTTTGAATTTCGTTTTAAATAGTGCATTCTCGGTATTAATATGCGTTCTGTTTGATCGCATCTTTCACTCATTGAGAGATAGTAATAACTATGAAAAGATTCGTCTTAGATAGATATGGTACAAATAAAGATTGATAAAAAATTAAAGGATAAACCTCTTTCTAAATCGTCTGTTAAATGGAACGGTTCGAAGGTTCATGGTATTGGTGATGTTATAAAAAATGGTATTTTAAGAGGTAGTAAGAGCGTAGAGATATCTCCTTGGAACTTCATCTTTGCATATATATTGTTTTTTGGTGCATTCGGGTTGTTAATTATGAGTGTTTCAAGGTTGCAAATTGTTGAGGGATCCCAAATGGCAGAACGGTCCAAAAGTAATACAGTTAGAATTACTAAGGTGCCTGCCGAAAGAGGGGTTATTTTTGATGCTGATGGTATCAAATTAGTAGAGAATGTTGCATCTATGAATGTATATATCTCGATGGAGATTTATTTAGATAGCAAAGGAGAGGTCGACAACAAGAAGTTGGAAGATGCGATGGATACCCTGGGGGGTATATTGGGTGATAGCTGGAGGAGTATTGATGATAGCTCTGAATATCGCTCTCTTTCTGATAAGGTTTACTCGATATATATGAAGACACCTTACTTCAATAAGATATTACTTGCATCCGATATAGATAACGATATTGCAATAAATATCAAATCAAGAGCCAAAGAGATTCCAGGTATCACTATAGATAACGGTAATAAAAGAAAATACATATACAATGAATATTTTACACATATATTAGGATATACAGGTGAAGCCTCTGAGAGTGATGTGGAGAAACTCTCTAATGTATCAAGAGGAGATACTGTTGGTAAAACAGGTGTAGAGAAGAAATACAACACAGAATTTGCAGGTAGAAGCGGAGAGCTTGCGGAGGAGGTTGATGCTTTTGGAAAAACAGTATCCAAAGAGCCGTATACATTAGAATCTCCTAAACCTGGGCAGAATCTGTATCTTACTGTTAAAAAAGATATGCAGATTAAGCTGTATGATCTTTTGGCAGAAGCTGTTAGAAAGAATGATGCAGCTGGTGGTGCAGGTATAATTCAGGATGTTAACAGTGGAGAGATTCTTGCAATTGTAAGCTATCCATCATTTGATGGTAACCTCTTTGTAGGTGGTATATCACAGAAAGATTTTGAGAACATATTAAACAACAAACAGAATCCGCTGATGAACAGAGCAATTGCGGCACAAATGCCACCTGGTTCAACATTTAAAACCGTTGTTGCAGTTGCAGGGTTGGATGCAAAAGTGATAACTAAAAATAGTATATATGTTAGTAGATCTGGATATACCTTCTCTAATGGTGCGCCGTTTAGGGAGTATAGGGGTGCATCATACGGTTCTTTAAATGTGATAGATGCTCTTACAGTATCTTCAAATATTTTCTTCTGTGAGATGATAAGGGATTGGGATATGAATAAGCTTGTTCCATATTTGGAGAAGTTTGGTATTGGGATGTATACAAATATAGATATACCAGGGGAAGCTGAAGGTAGATTACCGTCTCCAGAGAATAAGATAAAATTGGCAAATACAAGTAGCCCTTGGTTAGAGCCAATTTGGTATCCAGAAGGTGATTCTTGTAACTCTGTGATTGGTCAGGGTATTACACTTGTAACGCCAGTTCAGATGTCAAACTGGATGGCAGCAATAGCTAACGGTGGTACATTGTACACTCCTCATGTTGCAAAAAAGTTTGTTGATGAAGATGGTTTTGAGTACCCTGTTAAGTTTGATACCTTGCAAGAAAATATCGCGTCAGATGAGTCTCTCAATATTGTAAAGAAGGGTATGTGGCAAACAGTGAATGGTTCAAGGGGAATTGTAAGTTCTCTTTCTAACACTGGCACTCAAGTTGCTGCAAAAACAGGAACTGCTGAATTCGGTAAAGTAAATGAAAAAGGTATATATGAAGACACACATGCATGGGTAGCAGGTTTCTTCCCATTTGATACTCCTAAATACTCTTTTACAGTATTCCTTGAAGATGGTGGAAGTAGTTCAAATGCCTCTTCCGTTATGAGAGAAATGATTACATGGATGGTGCAGAATGGGTTGGTCGAGTAAGATATCTTTAATAATATTAGTGTAATATGTATTTGACATATACTTAAACTTTGGTGTATTTTGCTGACAATATATGGAGAAACAGAGTAAAAAATATACAAAACTATTAATAGTTGAGTCACCTGCAAAGGCTAAGACGATAAATAAGTACTTGGGCGAAGATTACAAAGTTATGGCCACTGTTGGTCATGTTCTTGATCTACCTAAGAGCAAATTAGGAGTAGATCTTGAGAATGGATATGAACCATTACTGGAGACAATATACGGAAAGGGTAAGATAATATCTGGATTAAAAAAGGCTGTTCCTAAAGGTGGAAATGTATATCTGGCAATGGACCCTGATAGAGAGGGTGAGGCAATAGCTGCTCATATACAGAGCGAGTTGAAGCTTAAAGATGCACAAAGGGTAACATTCCATGAGATTACTAAAGATGCTATACAAAACGCTCTTAAGTCACCAGTATCAGTAAATGAAAACCTTGTAGAAGCTCAGAAGGCAAGAAGGGTGCTCGACAGATTGTTTGGATACAAGCTTTCAGAACTTCTCTGGAAAAAGATCTGGTACGGTCTCTCTGCAGGTAGGGTCCAATCTCCTGCACTTCGTCTCATTGTTGAAAGAGAGGAAGAGAGAGAGTCTTTTGTTCCTGATGAATATTGGGAGTTCTTTGTTGATGTAAAAAAACATCCAGAAAAACTAAGGATAAAGTTACTGAGAAAAGATTCAAAGAAATATATACCTAAAACTGGAGATGAAGTAGAGAAGATAAAGGGGCAGTTGGGTGAGAGTAAGTATGTTGTTGTTGATATCGTAAAAAAGGAAATGAAGAAGAATCCCTATCCACCATATACAACATCTACACTTCAACAAGCGGCTAACAATATATTAGGTTTTTCCGCAAAGAGGACTATGGCTCTTGCACAGGCTCTGTACCAGGCTGGATATATTACATATATGAGAACAGATTCTGTGTATCTGTCTAACAAAGCTGTAGATGAGATAAGGGAGCTGATTAAAAGAAATTATGGTAAAGAATATTTACCAGATTCTCCAAAATACTATAAGAACAGAAGTAAGAATGCTCAAGAAGCACATGAAGCTATAAGGCCTTCTGATTTCACTGTTACAAAAGAATATATCAGAGGTAAGTTTTCAGATGCAGAGGCTAAGTTGTATGACCTCATTTTCAAGAGAGCTGTATCATCACAGATGAAAGAGAAGAGGGTCGAGAACCTCTCTCTTTACTTTGAACCTGTTAAAAAGCTTTCTAATAAATATACATTCTCTGTTGGTGCACAGAAAACACTTTTTGATGGCTTCAGAGTAATGTATGGTGGTAATAGTATTGATGAGATGCCTGAAGTAGAGAGTGTAAAAATGGGAGATATATTTGAAAAGGTAAAATTTGTAACAGAGCAGAAATTTACAGAACCAAAACCTCGATATACAGAGGCTTCACTTGTAAAAAAGTTAGAATCTCTTGGGATTGGTAGGCCTTCTACATATGCGACGATAATTAGCACGATCGTAGCTAGGGGATATGTTGGTAAGGAGTCGAAATATCTCTTCCCATTTGATATCGGCAGGGTGGTTACACACTTTCTTAAAAGAAATTTCAAGAATCTAGTTGATTACAAATATACTGCAGGTGTAGAAGAGCATTTAGATGGTATTGCAAACGGAAAAGTAAAATATGTTCCATTCATAGAGAAGGAGTACAAGCCTCTTGTATCTGATATTCAGAATGCTAATGACAATGTAAAGAAAGATGATGTAGTAATACTTTCTGATTCTGATGAAAAATGCCCTGTATGTGGTGGCCCTATGATTGTTAGATTAGGAAGATACGGTAAGTTCTTAAGTTGTTCCAAATTTCCAGAGTGTAAGGGTATGAAGGATTTAAATGGTGGTGAAGAGAGTCTAGACTATGACAAATATTTTAAGCCTGAAAAATGTCCTACATGTGGATCTAAGCTTCTACTTAAGAATAGTAAGTATGGAAAATTCTGGGCTTGTGAAAGATATCCAGAGTGTAAGGGTAGTGTCCCACTTCTTCTGAACGAGAAATGTCCAGAATGTGGTAGGAATTTAGTTGAAAGAAGAAGTAAGTGGGGTAAAACATTCTTAGGTTGTAGTGGATATCCAGAGTGTAAATACATCAAAAAGAGTGTAAAGAAGAAGAGTAAAAAGAAGTAAGATATATTTCATTTCCATACAGTATATTTAAGATATGCTACCTAGAGAAAAATTCCTTCTTAAGGGTATTGATTCTTTGTGTGATACGGAGTTAATTGAAATACTTGTTGGAAGTGGTGTTGAAGGAAGTGATTTTAAAAAGATATCACGAAAGATTCTTTCTTCTGTAAGGGGTGATGTAAAGGAGAAAAAAGATATAGATTTTAAAAGACTTCTTGAAATACATGGGGTCGGGAATGTTGTTGCGATGAGAATCGTTACCGGTATTGAATTGGGTAAGAGAGTGTATGGAATGTATGATACCGAGAGGGTAAGGATTACACAGCCAAAAGAGGCATATGAGGTATTTAAAGATATTGCTACACTTCAGAAAGAAAGGGTTGATATTGTATGTCTTAATTCTAGATTTGAGTATATCTGCAGAGAAACTGTTGCAGTTGGATCTTTAAATTGTGCAAGTGTACTTCCTAGAGATATTCTGTATCCTGCAATTTTAAACAACAGCTCTTTTGTCATCTTGGCACATAACCATCCATCTGGTGATTGTACTCCTAGTATGGAGGATGTTCAGTTTACAAAAAATATATATCAGGTTTTAGATCTAGTTGGTATAAATCTCTTAGACCATATTGTAGTTAGCAGTTGTGGATGGAGAACTGTTAATATATAGAGGTTTACGATTGAAAAAATCTAAATATATATGTATAATCGTTCGCATATTTAATATATCTCACATATCTCTGATATATTTCCTGGATGGAGAAATCTACCCACAGAGATAGGTGTAAAAGGAAACACACATGAAAGAAACAAAAAAGGTCTCAAACAAGGTTGCAACACCTAAGACAGAGACAGAAAAGAAAAGTCTAAAAGTTGAAATCCCAGAATTAATTACATTCCTTCAAGCAGGAGCTCACTTCGGTCATAAGGGAAGTGCATGGAATCCTAAGATGAAGAAATATATATATGAGACCAGAAATGGTGTTCATATTATCGACCTTATAAAAACAAGAGAGTTACTTAAAAAAACTCTTACTGTTTTAAATGAAGTTGTAGATAAGGGTAATGTATTAATCGTCGGAACAAAAGGTCAGGCTGCAGGTCTTGTAGAAGAAGTTGCAAAAGAGTCAGGAGCTTTCTATATAACAAAGAGATGGCCAGGTGGACTCTTTACAAACTTTGATCATATGAAGAAGAGTATTCAAGGTCTTGTAAAAA
>CAZUZI010000014.1:0-3969 GCA_964625015.1 uncultured Candidatus Saccharibacteria bacterium
GTTGGCTAGAACGACACATTGCCAATGTGTAGGTCGCGGGTTCGAACCCCGTCTCCCGCTCCATTTATCCAATGATATTTATGCCCTCTCTTTTATCTTAGAGAGTATCTTTTTCTTTCCTGTATAGAGTATGTATATTAGGGTTATACCTAGTAGTACTATGATTACCCATTTTTCGATTGTTTCTAAGTACTCTGTAATTATTTCCCAGTTGTTACCTGCTTCTGATCCTAAATATGCAATTGTTATTGTATATGCATACACGCCTAAAAATGTAGCTAAGCAGTACTGAAATATATTTACCTTTATATATCCTGCTGCAATACTAGCAACAATTCTTAGCCATGGTACAAATCTTGTTAAGAATACATACACAAATCCCTGTTTGGCTAATCTTACCTTGCTTTTTTCTATTTCGTTTGTTTTTATTCTTAAAAATTTCCCACGCCCATTTAACCATCTGTACAGTACATCTTCACTAAAAATATATCCTAAGAAGTAAACTGGTAATCCAGAGAATGTGGCACTTGCCGATGAAACTAATGCAATTAGCCAGATATTTGCATTCGGTGTTGCTGAAAAAAGTGCAATGACAACTTCTACTGGGAAGAGACCCAAGGAAGCAAGAAATATTCCAAAATATCCCATATCTACAAGTGCCTCAGCGATCTTTGTTAAAAGTATATCTATCATGCAATATCAATAGTATCAGATATATTTTCCAAATGTAAATGTATGGTATAACTTTGATATGCAAATGCAGTTTTCCAAAACCAGAAGTATATTGAATAGGGCAGGTCGGTTATCATTTGTTGTGTTTATAAAAAAATATATTGTAATATTCTTTTTCTTTCTTGCTTTGGTATTATCTTTTTTATTTGGTTTATGGAATATAAGGGAGATTGAGTTTAGATTGCCAGAGAATTCATATACAAATATAAACTCGTTAGAGAAATCATCTCTGGGTATAAAGGGTATGAATATATTTTTAGTATCTGTAAATGATGTACAAAGTACACTCAAAGAGGGGAATGGGTTTGTAAAATTTGTTACAGTTGAGAAAAAAATACCATTTACATTAAAAGTTAGTATCGAAGAGTATAATCCTAAATTTCTTACATATTCTTCTGATAAGTGTGTACTGTTTTCTGAAGAGGGTGATCGTATTAAGGAGCTTTGTACTGGGTGTAGTGATGAATGTACTAAGTATTTAGATAGATATCCTGCAATACATTTGATAAGTAGTTCTGCGCTGGAGAGTAGTAGTAGGTTAATATACAGTACTGAATTCTCAAATATTTTGAGTATTCTATCTTTGTTTGGCTTTAGTATCGATTCCATTTCTATTAATGATGGTATCTCAACATTTACTAGCTCAGATGGACATATATTTCTGTTTGATCTCTCTGATGATTTGAATATACAGCTAAATAGGATGTATATTGTTGGTAAGAAAATAAATAGTGAAAGTATTGAATTTAAGAGTTTAGATCTACGATTTGATAGGCCAGTAATGAAATTGGAGTAATGCTTATTGACATATATGGGCGACTTTGTAAGAATTGGTAAATGTTCTTGATAATTGAGTGCTTTTTGACTATAGTATATAGACTAAAGATTTTTAACTTAATGTAAAATTTGACTGCCTCAAACTATATGGCACGGAAAATAATAACAGCAATAGACGTCGGTTCCTCAAAGATTACTACAGTTATATCAGCTGTAGAAGATAATCAATCCCCTTCAGTTATAGGTGTTTGTTCATATCCAAGTAAGGGTATAAAGAAGGGTGTTGTAGTTAATATCGATGATGCAACTAACGCAATATCTGAGAGTGTAACTGCAGCTGAGAGAATGGCTGGTGTTACGGTTTCGGATGTATATGTTTCTATAAATGGAGAAGCAGTAACAAGTTTGAATAACAAGGGTGTTGTTGCTGTCGCAGGATCAGAAATAACAATTGATGATACATATAGGGCAATTGAAAACGCTAGGACCTTATCTCTTCCAGAAAATCTTAATCCTATCCACATTATTCCTCGTGAGTTTGTTGTTGATAGCCAGGGTGGAATTAAATATCCAATCGGTATGTCTGGTGGTAGGTTAGAGGTAGAGACTCATATTATCACAGCTCCTAATTCATATTGGCAAAATTTAAAGAAGTGTGTTGAGCAGTTAGGTTTGAATGTTTATGATGTTGTATTTACTGGTTGGGCATCATCTTTGAGTGTATTAACTGATACGGAAAAAGAGCTAGGTGTAACCCTTTTAGATATAGGTGCTGGTACTACGACTATCTCTATATTTCAAGAGGGTTCAATCATATACAGTAGTGTTATTCCTCTTGGTGGTATTAACATTACAAGTGATATTGCAATTGGTCTGCAAGTTTCATTGGAAGATGCAGAAAAGATTAAGGTACATATGAGTGATCTATTAGAGAATAAAGGAAGGGTTAAGAAAGTTGGTTTTGATTCTACACCTGCACTGTTAAGAAGAGTCGAAGAAGAGAAACCTACAGCCATTAGTAAAGATGATGAAGTTGACCTTTCTATATTAGATGTCCCTGGTAAAAAGGTTTCAAAGGATATGCTTAAAAAGATCATTGAAGCGAGATGTGAGGAAATATTTGAAATAGCAAGAGAAAATGTTCAGAGAGCTGGGTTTAATATCGCAATGCCTGCAGGTATTGTTATATCCGGTGGTTCTGCATTATTGAAAGATTTAACAAAGTTTACACAAAGCGTATTCGGTGTAGCAGCAAGAGTTGGATATCCATCAGGTCTAAGTGGTATGACAGAGGAAATCTCTGATCCTTCTTATGCTTGTGTACAAGGTTTGATTAAACATGCAACTGATGATGATGTTGATATTGATACTTCAAGAACTAAGAGTAGTGGTGGTAGTTTCGTGAGTAAAGTAGGTAATTGGTTTAAATCATTAATGCCGTAAACTGTCCAGATTAATTTAAGGTTTAGTGAAGTTTATGTTAGTAACAACAAATATAGATCCTGTAGCAAAAATTAAAGTGGTTGGTGTTGGTGGTGGTGGTTGTAATGCTATTAATACTATGATATCAGACTATGATATTAATGGTGTTGAATTTATGGCATTCAATACAGATGCACAGGCCCTTAAACAGTCTAAGGCACCTATTACTCTTCAACTTGGCGAGGATCTTACTAAAGGTCTTGGTGTTGGTGGTAACCATGAGATAGGGGCACAAGCAGCAGAGGAGAGCTTAGATCAGATACAGGAATTCTTAGAGGGTGCTGATATGGTATTTATTACCGCTGGAATGGGTGGAGGTACTGGTACTGGTGCGGCTCCAATTATCGCCGGTGTTGCAAAAAATATGGGAGCATTAACTGTAGCTGTCGTCACAAAACCTTTTGATTTTGAAGGTAACAGAAGAAGAGAAATTGCAGAGGAAGGTATTGCTGCCCTTAGAGATAAGGTGGATACATTGATAATAGTTCCAAACCAAAGATTACTTGAGATTGCTGATGCAAATATATCCTTTATCGAGGCTATGAAGTTGGTAGATTCTGTACTTGCAGAGGGTGTAAACAGTATTTCTAATTTAATTAGTCAAACTGGGTATATTAATGCAGACTTCAATGATGCTAAGTCAGTTATGCTTAACTCTGGTACAGCCCTTATGGGTATAGGTCGTGCTTCTGGTGAAAACAGAGCAGAACTTGCTGCTAGAGCTGCAACATCAAGTCCACTTCTTGATATGTCTATCGAAGGTGCAACTGGTGTCCTGTACAATATTACAGGTTCTGATTTAACATTACCTGAAATTAGTATGGTATCTGAGCTTATCAAAGAGGCCGTTGATCCATCTGCTAATATTAAGTTTGGTGCTCAGATTGATCCTGCAATGGGTGATGAGATAGCAATTACTATTGTTGCAACAGGTTTCGATGAGAACAAACAGGTATATACAAAACAGCAAAGAGGTGA
>CAZUZI010000014.1:4069-13174 GCA_964625015.1 uncultured Candidatus Saccharibacteria bacterium
AGAATTTTTCAAAGTAAGAAGAAGTAGTGAATATACAGGTTGTAGTAAAAGTAGGATCAAGTAAGAATGAAATCTCAAAAGATGGTGTAGTGTATACTGTTAAACTTAGGTCTAAACCTATTAAGAATTCTGCAAATATTGAGTTAGTAGATCTACTATCAAAACATTTCGGAATTTCAAAAACATCAATTAGAATACTTAAAGGATTAAAAAGTAAGTCTAAATTAATAGAGATAGGAAGTGAAAATACAGACGAAAAGGGGTATTAATCTTAATATCGATTTTATTCTGTTTATACCAATTATACTTCTTTGTATAACTGGTATTGTTTCTCTACTCTCTACAACAATTACAACAATTGGAGAATTCGGTGATCTATCTATTGTGTACAAACAGATAGCGTTTGTAGTATTTGGGTTAGTCACATACATTCTTCTTTCTTATATGGATATATCTTTGCTTCGTATGTGGCAGATTGTACTTCCTATTTATCTCTTAACGATTGGATTGCTTGTTTTGGTACTAATATTTGGACCTGTGGTGAACAATGTACAAAGATGGTTGGTTATTGGTGGTGTACAGATACAACCTTCAGAGATTGCAAAATTTACCGTTATACTTACAACTGCGGTTGTATTGTCATATAAGGATAAATACAATGAATGGCTTCTTTTCTTTATTTCCTTACTATTAACAATTCCAATTGTGCTCCTAATCTATATGCAACCGAGTGGAAGTATGTCTATACTTACACTTTTTATTTGGTTTCTTGTCGCATTTACAGGATTGAATAATCAGTTAAGGAACTCCATATTACTATTGATAATTGGAAGTATTACACTCTGTTTTTTCCTTATTAGTGTCACAGGTAACTGGTATTATATCCTTTTAGGACTTGTTGGTATCGTAATATCAATCTTCGGTTTTTATTACAGAGATACATGGAAAATATTTATTGCAACAAGTTTAGTAATTAGTATATTACTCGGTTCATTTTCTACAATTGTATACTCAAAAGTACTCCATCAGTATCAAAGAGATAGGATAGAGGTTTTTCTTAATCCAACAGAGAATACTCAAGATCTCGGGTTTAATGTAAATCAAGCTAGGATTGCAATAGGGTCCGGTCAGATACTGGGGAAGGGGTTTGGTAATGGTACGCAGAGTAAAAGGAATTTTCTTCCTGAGCATCAGACAGACTTTATCTTTGCTTCATTTGCAGAGGAATATGGTCTTGTTGGTTCTCTTTTCCTTTTAAGTATGTTTGCTGTAATAATTACAAAAGGATTGATTGCATCTGTAGGAAGCTCTAGAAATACCTTCTTTGCTATGTTACTCATTGGTATCACAATGAAAATATTGCTTGAGGTCTTTATAAATATCGGTACTAATACAGGAGCCATACCTGCAACCGGTATCCCTCTACCTCTGGTTAGTGCAGGTGGTAGTATAACTGTGATGACTCTCTTCTGTTTAGGTGTAATGCAGGGTATAATTAACAAGGAAAAGGGTATACAGAAAAATAGTAATATAATTGACAATTATTAAATAATAACTTAAAATCAGCAGTCATGAATAAAGAAAAATTTGCAGTTATAAAAATATCAGGTGTTCAGTTAAAAGTTTCCGAAGGAAGCGAGTACGACGTAAACAAGCTGGATGGCAATAAGGGAGACACCTTAGAGATTAAAGATGTTCTTCTTGTTGCAGATGGTGAGAATGTAAAAATAGGTAATCCAACCGTTGAAGGTGCAAAGGTTACTCTTGAAATTACTTCTCAAAAGAAAGATGAAAAGATAAGGGTATTCAAGTATAAATCAAAATCAAGATACAGAAAGACAAGTGGACACAGAGCTTTGATTACAAGAGTTTCTGTTAAATCTATATCTTAAAGTATGCGATATTTTTTTCAAGCAGGTACTTTTTTAAATATATCTCAAGCAGAGTTGGTTTCTGTGTTAAAGAGTTTTGGTATCCAGAAAGACTATTTAAAGAATACGGGGACCTCAATCTTTATCCTCGAGAAGAAGGATGTAGATCCTAAGGTTGTGCAAAAAATATTTTCTAGATTAGGAGGATATATTAGATACGGTGAGATTGTTGAGGATCTGGATTCTTTTTTAACTAACTTCGAGGATAGGAAGAAGGTAACCTTTGGTATTTCATATCTTGGTAGTGAGGATGCTGATAGAAAGAGTATAATAAAGCTATCAAATGATATTAAGAGATATTTTAAAGAGCTTAAGATACATTCTAGATTTATAACTCCAAAGGAAATAGAGCTAAATGAGGCACAGATAAGGAATAACAATGTACTAGAAGATGGATTCGAATTCTGTATTTTTAAATCAGATAATCAGGTTCGTTACGGTAGAACATTAGCTATTCAAGATGTAGAAGGATTTGTACATAGAGATATAGATAAGCCATTCTCTGATCACAAAATGGGTGTACTACCACAGAAGTTAGCAAGAATGATGTGTAATTTAACAGGTTTAAGAGACGGAATAATATGGGATCCATTTTGTGGAAGTGGTACTGTCCTTATGGAAGCAAGTATGCTTGGTTTTGATATCCTTGGTTCTGATGTTTCTGATGAGGCATTATACAATACAGATAGAAATATTCTTTGGATGAAAGATGAGGGTCTAATTACTGGTATTAGGTATAATCTTTTTGCATTTGATGTTTTCGAGGCAGAAAAGAAGACAGTAGTTGAACTTAAGAGAACAAATATTTCTGCAGTAGTATGTGAACCGTATATGGGCACTGCACAAAAAAAAGTTCTTTCACCAAATAGGGCAGATATGTTACTAAAAGATGTAGAGAGTTTGTACAATGCCCTATTTAGTATATTAAATAGGATTGCAAGACCTGGTTTTAAGGTTGTACTTATTCTTCCTTCATATAAGACATATAATGGGGAGAAAACTATTAATATCTCAAAGTTTGCAGAAAAGAAGTGGAATGTATTAAATAAAGAATATTCGAGTAAAGACTTGATCTGGAAGAGAAAAAATAGTATTATCACAAGGAATATTTTTATACTTTCCAAAAAGTAATAGTTAAGTTAATTAATACATAGATATGTCACATGTTGTAGGAGTAGGAAGTGTATCAATGACCGGTCATGTTGCTGGAAAGAGGCTTGGTGTAAAGAAATATGAGGGTCAAGAAGTAAAATCAGGAAACATTATTGTTAAGCAGAGGGGAACTCTGTATCATCCTGGTCGTAATACATACCTATCTAAAGATTACTCTATACACGCTAAAACTGATGGTGTTGTGAAATTCAGAAGAATGAGCGGGTTTAAGAGAGGTCAGTACTACATAGATGTGGTAGAATCTATCCAATAGATGGCTAAGCAGCATTTCATTCAAATTGAGAGTAAAAATGCACTATTAGAGCTTCTTCGTGAAGGTCGAGAGTTTGATCGTATATATATTGCTAATACTGCTTTCAAAGATGAAAAAGCAAAAGAGATTGTGAATTTAGCTGCTGCTAAGCACATTCCAATGATAAAAGTTCCAAAGAAATCAATCGTAAGAAGACTAAAAGCATCTGGTGCTGAGAGTGTAGTAGGTATGATGATTTCACAAAATCATTGGAGTCTTGATGAACTACTTGAGAGTATATATTCTGAGAAGAAAGTTCCATTTTTTATTATCCTCGATGATTTAAAATATACACAGAATATTGGTGCTGTAATGAGAACTGCATTCGCAGCTGGTGTGAACGGTATTATTACTGCTCCTAGTGATATAGAATTAGTAAATGATGAGACAATGAGAATTTCCATGGGAGCTGCAGAAAGAATACCAATCGTTGAGATGAGTTTATTTGGAGCAGTTAAAGAACTGCAGAAGAATGATATAAAGGTGTGTGCTGTGACAATGGAAGGTAAGACATATTTTGAGTCAGATCTAACAGGTCCAATAGCTTTTGTTGTTGGTGCAGAGGATACAGGTATCTCCACAGGAATGCTTGAGAGAGCGGATGAGCATATCTCTATTCCTATGAGAGAGGGTATCGGATCTCTTAATGTAAGTGCAAGTGCAGCAATTTTAATATATGAAAAGCTTAGACAAGAGGTAAGCTAATCAGATATATTTTCTGCTTCTACTCCTAGTTTCTTTAAGATATTCTGTAAATCGTTTCTCGTTACAAATCTGATCTGTATTTTTCCTCCCTTACTCATTCTTTTAATAGTTGTTGAATATCCTAATGTCTTTGTTAATTCGTCTGCATAAAGTTGGAGTTGAGGTTGTTCAGAGTGACCCTTTTTGTATTTCGCACTTTTTCCATAGTTAATCTTTCTTACTAATGATTCTGCCTGTCTAACACTTAGTCCTCTCTTTATAATGATATCTGCTGCAGCTACTAATGATTCCTCATCTCTAATACCAAGTAGAGCTCTTGCATGTCCCTCTGAGAGTGATTCATTTAATACCTGCTCTTTTACATCTTTTGGCAATTTAAGTAATCTTACTTTGTTAGTTACAGTGACTCTATTCAATCCGACCTTCTGTGCAATTTCATCTTGTGATAGTCCGAATTCATCTTGGAGTTGCATAAAGGAGTTTGCCTCTTCAAGTGGATTAAGATCTTTTCTCTGTATGTTCTCTATCAAAGCTATCTCTAGCATCTCTTGAGGAGAAGAATCTTTGATAACGATTGGTACATATTTTAAGCCTGCTAGTTGTGCAGCTCTAAATCTTCTTTCTCCTGCAATAATGTAGAATCCATCGGAGGAGTTATCTTTAGTCACAATTAATGGTTGTATGATTCCATGCTCTCTAATAGAGTCTGCAATACTGATCAACTCTTCTGGATTTATATTCATTCTAGGTTGATATGGGTTAGGGGATACCTTATTAATATCAAATTTCTCCCTATATGCACTACTAGAGTTATCTATTTCCTTCGAATCTATTAATGCTGCTAATCCCTTTCCTAATCTTTGTTCTGTCATTTCTTACATATTAAAAATTTAAAAGAATCTCTTTATTACTTCATTTGCTAACTCTTCATATGCTTTTGCACCAGTCGATTTAGGATCGTACTGGTATATTGTTTTACCATGTGACGGTGCTTCTGAAAGTCTTACATTTCTTGGCACAATTGTATTAAATGCTGTTTCTTTGAAAAAGTTCTGTACATCATTAACTACACTTGATGAAAGCTTCGTTCTAATATCAAACATGGTTAATATTACTCCTCCGATATTTAGATTAGGGTTTATACCTTTTATTAGTTTTGTTGTCTCTATGAGTTGTCCTAGCCCCTCTAGCGCAAAATATTCACACTGTATAGGTATGAGCAGGTTGTCTGCAGCAGATAGTGCGTTTATGGTAAGAAGACCTAGTGATGGGGGACAATCTATAATGACTGCATCAATGTCTTGATCTAATTCTCCTATTGCTTTTTTGAGTAGGTTCTCTCTGGACAGCATACTTACCATCTCTACCTCTGCTCCTGCTAGGGATAGGTGTGATGGTATTAGATATAGATTGTTTGTAGATGTTGATACAAATACAGAGGAGATACTGTCTCCATTAATCAATACATCGTAGATGCTTTTGTATGGTGCTTCTTGAGATGAATTCCAACTCTGTTTATCAAATTGCTGTGTAAATCCAACTCCTGAGGAGAGATTTGCTTGTGGGTCCAAATCTATTAGTAAGACTTTTTTCCCTTCTCTTGCAAGTGCTGCTCCGAGGTTAATAGTGGTTGTGGTTTTACCAACACCACCTTTCTGGTTTGCTATTACGAATATTTTCATATTGTTAATCTATCATGTTTCACAAGTAGAGTCTACAAGTTGTAGTTTTCGTGTTTAACGAGTCTAAAATCAGAGAATGGGTAGTATACTATCCATGCCTTTCCCTTTATTCTATCAATTGATATTGTTCCAAACTCTCTTGAATCAGAGCTATTTGGTCTGTTATCACCAGATACAAAATATTCATTCTCTCCAACTGTAATACTCTGTCCTTCATGCATATATGAACCTCCATTGGTTATTACAGAATCAGCAAGGTAATTAGACTCATTAAGCTTCTCACCATTTATATAGTAGCTACCATCTTTAAGCATTATTTCATCTCCTGGTATACCAATTATTCTTTTTATAAAGTCTTGAGTATCAGAATATTTAAATATTATTACATCTCCTCTTTGAGGTTTGGAAACTTTGTAAACAATTTTGTTAGCCATTAAATATTCACCATTCTTGTATGTAGGATGCATAGAGTTTCCTACAACTTCATGTGGTGTCATGATAAAGAGGTAAAGTACTACTGCTAATACGAGTGCAACAACGACTGTTTCAATGAAAGAGGAGATAAAGCTTCCTACAGATGCAAAAACTTCTGTGGCTCTAACTTTACCATTTATTTCTTCTTTCTCTACTGGTGATTCGTACATATTTTGGGGCTTAAAATTTATCAAGCTACCCTGTAGTGTATGATGTTTTTATATAAATTCCAAGATCTTTGCACTATAAGGTGGCTGAGTACCGCTACGGAGAATCGAACTCCGGTTTACAGGATGAAAACCTGTCGTCCTAGCCGTTAGACGATAGCGGCATATCTAGGACAGATTTTACTATACTAATGCTTTTTTGGAAAGTTCTTTTAAAAATTGCTGTTCCTCTTGAAAGCTAGCTCTTTCATATTCATTGAGGGAGGTATTAAATATGTATCTTCTTCTACATTTACATTCTACTAATTCTCTTCTTTCAGAAACTTTACCAATTCGTACTGCTTTGTCTAATGGGTTTGTACATCCTACACACATTCTCTTCTCTAAGAGGACTTTCTGGAAAGGGGCTATTATATTCTTGTACATGATATTTAGTATAGATATATATGGTGCCGAAGACAGGAGTTGAACCTGCACTGGGTATTATCCCAACATGCTCCTAAGGCATGTGCGTCTGCCAGTTTCGCCACTTCGGCATAGAACAGAGATATTATACTAAATATTCAGAATATTAACAGATAAAAGGGTTTAATCTCATAGTGAAGATATATATTTACTTTAACTTTTTACTAGCTTACAATGATTACAATAAACTAAGATATCTTTATTATGAATCCAGGAGAGGGAGAGAGCTCAATAACACAAAGTAGTAATACGCAGGGTACAGGTAGAACTGTAGACCAGTACTATACAGATGTTGCAAATACAAATGCTACAACTTCAGAAAATCTCCAAAGCTTATCGAATAGGGAACCTGTTCTCTACGGAGAGATTAAATCTGGTTTAAATGAGGTAAAGGCTCTTTCTTATGAAAAATCAAAAATCCCGTTTTATAACATTGGTGAGAAGAAAAGGGTTGATGAAGAATTGGCAATTGCGAAAAAGACATATACAGGTCTAATACAGGAAAGTCAGCAAATACCGAGAAAGATTGAAGAAACAAGAGCTCCTGCTGTTGGATATACTGGAGATATTGCTTCAAATGAAACAGTAATTAGAGCTACTAATCCTGCAAGATTACAAGAATTGATAGATGCAAACAAACCATTACCTGGTCAGGAAGCTCCTGTCCGTATTGCAGATCTTACACCACAACAAGTTGAAAAGAGAAGAAGTGATGCAGCTTTTGCAAAAGAGACAAGAGATATTTGGTATTCTGCTGAAAATGATTCTAGTAGATTACCAGAAGATAAAAGGACTCAAGAGGAGAAAGATAGGGATTCTGATGAAGCACAAGAGCAGGCAGAGTCTGTTGCAGTAGAGGCTTTGACAAGTAATTTACTAAAGGAAATGGATGAGAATAATGCTAAAATACCAGAAGGTCAGAAGAAGTGGGAAATAAGTAATCCAGAAGTTGTAAGGACTTTTGCTGAATATGCATATCATATGGGGACATCAGAATTTGGCGTTCCTACAGAGATGTTAAGGGAAGGGTATGTTTCAATTGAGAGAAGAATATTTGAACTTAAAAGATCTACACCATCAGGAGAGATATTAGGAGAGATTGAGAATTTACAATATTTCTCTAAAAGGGTAAAGGCAATTGAAGATAGTGCTCGTTTTTCTATGGCAATGTGGCAAATAAGTAATGAGATTAATTCTGCTGTGAATGGTAGTCAACTACCTCCAGAGGATTTCTTGCTGAATTTGACTAGTGCAAAGGTTGCGATATCACAAGGGGAGAGTTTTACAAGGAATACGGGTAGCAATTTTAAAGCTATTATGGAAAATTATTCAAGATTTAGTCCAGGATTAGCAAGTGAAGTCGGTTTGCAGTATTTTACTTCTGAGTATTATCATGTTCCAATGCGTATTTCTGAATTCACGGGGCATCGTGATCCTGCAGATTTAAATAGAGAGGATGTACCAAAAATTCTTGCATATTTGGGTGCCATGGTAGAAAGTAATGAGAAAACTGTAAAGAATAGAGGATTTATTGGGGTTGATATTGCATTAAAAGTGGCTCTAAGAGAGATAAATATGATACGTACAGATCATATATCCTTTAATACTGTGTTAGAAAGAACTAGACCAAATCTTAGGGTAGAAGAAGCTCACAAGAATTTGGGTATGATTACAAGAGAGTATGCAAGTTTGTTAGATCTATCTGGAAAGGATTTGGAATTACAACAAGCATTCGGTAGAAAAATTTGGTAAGCGAAGTTAAATATATTTTATTAACTCTCTTCTATTCCTCCGAATATCCTTCCGTAAACTTTGATGTATCCACCTTCTGTATGTTTTGCATTAGATATTACATCTTCCTGAGGTAGAGATTCTTTTACGCTATCATCTCTTAAATGGGTAAAAGGTATATGTTTTTTCATTGGTTGTACACCAGTAGTATCAATATCTTGCAACTGTTTTGCAGAATCTAGTATTGTTTGCATTTGGGGTGTGAATTTCTCTAATTCTTCATCTGTTAGATTAATTCTAGATAGCTCTGCAATATGTTTAAGTGTTTGTTTATCCATTTAACTTCTCCATTAAAACTGATTTAGCTGTATTTGGATCTGCACTGCCTTTTGTTTTTTGCATTACCTGTCCAACTAGATATCCAATAGATGCTGTTTTTCCTGATTTAAAGTCTAAAACTGCTTTCTCATTTTCTTGTATAACCT
>CAZUZI010000014.1:13274-17115 GCA_964625015.1 uncultured Candidatus Saccharibacteria bacterium
GAAAGATTATATTCTGTCATATATCTTTCTTTTTTATCGTCTGGTAACTCAGTAATCTCATTGCTGATTCTTTCAATATCTTCATCTGATATCTCTATTACAGGGATATCTGGTTCTGGCATATATCTATAGTCATCTGCTGTTTCTTTAGATCTTTGGAATACTGTTTTACCTTTATCTGCATCCCATCCTCTTGTTTGCTGTACTATCTTATTCCCATTCTCTATTTCTTCAATGAGTCTTGATACTTCATAGTTAATGGATTTCTCTACTGCTGAGATAGAGCCTATGTTTTTTATTTCTACTTTAGGATTAAGTTTTGAATTACCAATTGGCTTTATTACACCATCCTCATATTTCCATGATCCTTTTGTTTGTACAGATATATTTGGTTCACATCTCATCTGCCCTTTCTCCATGTCTGCGTCTGATATCCCTAAATATCTAGCAATCTGTCTTACCTTTGAAGCTAATTCTTTTGCCTGGTATGCAGATCTAATATTTGGTCTTGTTACTAATTCTATGAGTGGCATTCCTGATTTGTTGTAATCGATTAGTGAATACTCCTGTCCTGTGCTTACTTCTGTGTGGTGTGTTGATTTAGCTACATCTTCTTCTTGATGGATTCTTTCAATATCTACTGTATATTTTTTACCATCTTCATCATGTATATCTATATCTCCTCCTGAGCAGATAGGTCTTTTGTACTGACTAATCTGATATCCTTTAGGTAAATCTGGGTAGAAGTAATGTTTTCTATCAAAGTGTATTTCTCTATCAATATCACAGTCTGTTGCTAATCCTAGTAATATACAGAGCTCAATAGCTCTTCTATTTGGTATCGGTAGTGCTCCTGGAAGTCCTAAGCATACAGGGCATACTTGTGTGTTTGGTTCTTTATGAAAGTAATTAGTAGCACATGAGCAGAACATTTTACTTTCTGTTTTTGTCTGTATATGTATTTCTAATCCAATGATGACATCGTATTTACTGGTATCCACTTTTTATTTATGCAAATATTTTAATATCGTTATCTTCACTTGCTATATTATCACTTTCATCAGGTATTATGTAGTATGTACCCCTTCCTTTTCCCTTTTGTAGTATGTATCTTTTGTCTATTAATTCTTGTAGATCTCTGTATGATGTCATGAATGATACTCCCATCATTTTAGTATACTGCTGTCTTGTTATTCTCATATTGTTGTTAAGATATTCTACTATCTTTACCTGTCTAGGATTTAGGTCTTTACCTATTTTTTTTACGATATTTATCTTTTCTTCATATGATTGATAGAAGTCTTTTGATACTTCTATTGCTGTCAAAGAAAGTGTATACAGTATTGCTTCTATGAATATTGTTAAATCTCTTTTACTTTTAGATATTTTAAAAGCAGATTCTATATCATCGCTTATATTGTATATTGCTTTCGAGAAAGGTATTAAGTTATGCGGGTTTAATCCGTAGATTTTACATAGGGATCTTAGAGTTAGTATTGCTGTAATTTGATTGCCAGCATAGAATGGTGACTTATCGATAAATTCATATATCAATATTGCACATTGTATTAGCTTATGTTCTCCAGTAGTGGAGTTCATTATCCAAGAGAATATCTCATTAAAATATGCTTTAGGGTCAATATTAGGGTAGTAATCTCTTAGTTTATACCAGTTATCATACAGATCAAATGGTTTCTCTGAGAATGTCTTTATACGAGCTAGGTCCCACTCCTCAACAACATTTTTCATAAGGATTTTGTTTAAGTGTGTAGAGAGCTCTATTGATGGTTTGAGTGCGCTCTTTGCAGTGTATGTGTCTATATAGTCCTGGGTATTTTTGTAATTAGTAAATATTCTTAATTTATTCCTGTAAGAAGGTAATACCTGTCCTCTCTGTACAGTTAATGCTTTGTTATATCCAATAGGGTATCCTATTAATTCTCCAAGTTTATCAATTTCCTCACTATCAATCCTCTCCTTTATTGAGAGTAGAGATGAGTGTGGTATTGGAGTATTCTTTATCTTATCTATACTCAACTCATATTTTACAATGTAGTTAAGTATGAGATTTGTAATTGTATATTTTGGTATATTCATATCTATATTAGCTGATGAGTGGATTCGAACCACTGACCTGTCCCTTACGAAGGGAATGCTCTACCAGCTGAGCTACATCAGCATTCGTAACAGGATTGTAACAGGGAAATATAGAATATTCAATATTCTATATCTCATCAGCCTTAAGATTCTTATTTATTATTGAGGGCTGATCACTTACTACTAGTTTCTCATTGTGACTTATTGTATATCGATTATCAAGAGATTTAATCTCATATGAACCTGGTTTTACAATGAATCTGTATTGTCCATTTTTGTCTGTAACCCTTTCTGCTTCTAATTTTCCAAACTCTGTTTCAAAAAGACCTATATTAATGCCATCTATTTCCTCATTATAGATATTTGTAACTTTTCCATATTGAATCTCCTTATTAAATAAAGAGAGTATATATATGATAGCTACAATTATGTATTCTATTAATACAATTAGGTTAAAAGTTGTTCCAGTAGTTCTATATGCATATATGGAGTATCCAAGTAATCCGATAAAGAGTAAGAATTTAATAACTTGAAAGAGGATACTGGTTCTATCTATCACAATTGTTTTAAATATACTAAGTAAATTTGTTTTATTATAGTCTATCGGTATTGCTGTAATTATTTCAGAGTTGTCTTTTATTTTTAATATTCCATTGTAAATATTTGATATATGACGATCTTGTGTTCCTGTAACGATAGTAGATGGAAATGTGTACTGAGGTTTTACTACGGAGATTCTATATTCGCCTGTTGGAATTTTCCCTCCGAATTCTCCATATGTACCAGTTACATCAGTATAAATAAGTTTTGTATCATCGTATACTCTAACTATTGCCTGATTTATAGGTTCCTTTGATACAGAGTCATATACATATCCATATTCTTTATTTCTTTTCTTCTTCCCTACTGCATATAGTAATCCAATTATAGTTCTTGTGAAATAGTAAGGCATAAGTGGGGTAGAAAGAAGAAAAAGTGAAATTGAAAATACTTTTACAGTTGCTCCTATAACTTTTGATATAGATATTCCACTTGCACCTGTAGCTTCCCCCTCTTCAATAGTTTCTTTTATATTATCAATTATAGTTGGTTTTTCATTTCCTGTTTTCTTACAGCTTTCAGTACTCAGTTTACAATCTGTTGTACATTGTGCATAGGTTCCATCTTCACACATATATGTCTCTGAATTGGTATATTCACACTGCTCTCCATTATCGAGAATGCCATTGCCACAGAGGTTGATATTCTCAATATTCGATGTAAGTGTTGGTTGCTTTACTGGTTTTTCTTCTGTTTCCGGCTCACTTAATATTGATAGTACCTCTGACCAATCACTTTCGGTACAATTAGTTATAGCTTTAATTCTGAAATGGTATTGTGTGTTTTTTGTTATATTTTCTAATGTATATGATGTTGCCGTAGATTGTAGTTCTAAACTCTTAAAACTAATTTCAGATACTGATGGACCGTATTGTAGAATATATTTTGTAACATCTGAATTATCAATTATTGGAGTAAAGTCAATATTTATTGAATTATTATCAGTGTTTTGTAAATCTGTAATTACAGGAGCTTGACTATTAACTTTGATATTACATTGATCATCATCTTTACTTGGATAGACAATATATGACAGCTTGATTAGATCTATTACAGGAGAAGAACCACTTCTTAATGTAATTCTTACTTTAAGCTTATAGTCATGTGTAGGGAAGAGTACCCTTTCTCCTGGTTTTATTTGATA
>CAZUZI010000014.1:17125-21382 GCA_964625015.1 uncultured Candidatus Saccharibacteria bacterium
CCTGAGTTATTTGACACTTCATATGATACAAGATCATTCAAAGTGTACAAACTTCCATTTGTTACACTACCCAGAACTTCTTCTAAATCTATATAGTTTATTGCAAGTATTCCGTCTGGTGGAATAGGTAGCATTTCAATGACATTTTGACTTTCAAATGATCGTGTTAATGATATCTTCTGTAAGCCTCCTCCTTGTACAACCACATACATTGTATTTTTATCTTCTATCACTAGTTTTCCATCGCCACCTATCCTGTTATTTAGGTTCTTAATTCTATAGCTATATTTTGTATCATCCAGTGAATCATCATATGTAAAATTATACTCAATTGCTTTTAAGTATCCAGTTCTTGTTAGATACCATATTTCATCACCGACTGGATATTGACCAGCTACAAATTGTATATCCGAGATGTTATCTTCTTCTCCTAATTTTATTACTCTTTTATATGTATCATCATTTATATCAGAAGTATTATGGGTGTTAATTTGGGCAATTCCATTATCTCCTGCTAACCAATAATATCCATGAGGGTCTTTGATTATTGAAAAGATATTTGTCATATCACCAATATATCTACAGCTATCATTTGTTTTGTTCATTGGGTCACCACTATCAGTACAGAGGAATGTACCATTTGTATAAGAACCCAGTACAAGAATATTAAGTTCTTGATCAAAATAACTTCCCGTGAAGTTCGGTGTAGTATGGAATCCCTTATCTTCACCCATGTAAAAAATATTATCGCTTACTCCCCATGTAACATAGGTATCATCAGAAACATCTGAGAATGTTCCTTTTGTATCTATCCATATTATAAAATCTTCAGAGTCACCATTTTCTACAAGTGCAAAGAATGCATTGTTGTTGTTTCTTGAATCGGTCCCAATAAATCTGAAACTCGCGTATTCTTGAAATCCTTCCTTTGTTGCATAGTCTCCATAGCTATCATCAGATGTATCATTTGGAGTATTGTTTATATCATAAAGGATTGTTCCAGATGATGGATAGAGGGAGAGTAATCTCTTTTCACTAAGTACAAATTCAGGTATACTTCCAAATTCTTGACCGCCCTTTATCCCTTCGTATTTAACTTGTTCTTTTGTATCTAAATTGTAATACATAAATGAGTAATCATTTGTAGTGAGCCAGATGTTTCCGTCTTGAGCTTGAGATATTGCTACAATAGATTTTCCGAATTTAAATCCGAAATCATTGTGATTTGTATATAGCTCTTGAGTCTGTTCAAAATTAATCTGTTGTCTAAGCCTTAAGATACCATTCCCCCAAACACCGTTTGAAAAAAGAAGGTCATGATATGAGTGATCAGCAAAACTCTCTTCCTTTACAAGTACGGTTGTATCTATTTCTTCTTCTATTTCATATATTGTAAAAAATTGTGAGTTATTTTTATTACTATCCTCCGTATTATTTCCAGCCGTATCTGAAGCTCTAATTTCCAATCTATAATCTCCAGGTTCAAGATCATCAAGTACAAGGTAGAATTCTTCAATATTGGAATCGAAGAGCATTGTTTCTCCTAGTGGAGTTATAGCTAACCAACTTGTTGTTGTTTCCATCTGCCACTCGTTGTCTATAAGTTGACCACTCTCAAGTTTATACTCAATAGATGCAATATCACTTATGGTATCGGAATCGTCATCTTTTACATATCCTCTTATACCAGGGTTTGTATCAATTGTTCTTTGTGGAACAATTGATTGCGCAAATATTTGAGGTGCAGTAGTATCAACAGCTTCAATGATAAAATATGTATAGGGCATGACTGATGGGGATGAAAGATCTGAATATGTATACCAGTATGAATCTGGGTTGATCGTATTGAATCCGTTAATATCACTTGCTCTTACATATAGATACCATCTTCCATCTTGAAGATTTGGTGCATTTAATCTTGCAACAATTTCTTTATCTTGGAATTGTCCCTCAGTTGGTTCAGTAATAGATGTCCATTCAAGATCTGAAATAGGAGTTTCAGGATATGTTTGTGAATACTCTGAATCATAAAAAAGATACTCTAATGATTGAACGCCTGTTTCATCAGTTACGGTTAGTTCAAATTCTTGATTAGGATTTGTTACATTTGTAGGAGATTCTAATTGGGTGAATGAAACTTGGGGTGCCCTTGTGTCTGCATAATTAAGGATGAATATGTCATCAATTTCTCCAACGAATGCATTCTCTTTATAACTATCTGCTCCTATTGTAATTTGGGATATTGAGTCAGATATGTAAAATCTCCCAAAGTTACTATATATGACTAGATCTTGGTCATTTATCTTTATTGTTGATGTAAAATCCTCGTTACTAAATGAATATATGATACTGTTCCATTCTCCCGGGTTCAGATATGTTTCTTCACTACCTATTTCCGTATACTTGTCTCCCGTTCCAATTGTTGAACCAATTCTGTAATCTCCATTTTCTGTTACATATAGGTATATTCCCCAGTTCTCATCAGATCGGCTCATTATCCAGTAAGTTGTATCAGTAGTTAAACCTTCTTCTGGTTTTATCAGCATATTTATTGTGAATTCGTCATTTTCTCCACTAAAATTGAGGATACCTTCATTATCTTCAACATCAAAGTATGAATCACCATCAAAGTTCAAGGTTGAAGAATTTGTGAGCGGGGAAGTCATTAATGTGAAAATATTGCTTGTTGAACTTGTTAAATCGTATTGAGAATAGTTTTCTAGGGTATCTTCTTTGTCGAATCTCCACCAAGATAAAATACTATCTGAATCTGTTCTCATAATTTCGAATTTTGAATTTTCTCCTGTATATTCTGTAGGATCACCAGATCCAGATCTTAATTCATAGGAGTTTCTCAATGGAGATATGTTTTCTATATTACAAGTGAAAAGCTCTTCAGTACTATCACATTGATTATCATCACAGCTACAATTGCTCCAGTTATCATCCTCCCCCTGTCCCTGTTGATATTTTCTGTATTGAATAGATGAAATATTTGTAGTGGCGATTATTCCCCCACCTATATCTAATGTCTCCGTATCTGTAACATACCCTGTAGAATCAAGGTTAAATGTATATGAAGATTCTTCGGCTATTTCAATATAGTTAAAAATTCTTATTTCATTAATATCTGCGCCTAATCCACCATCTCCATCAGGTCTACCGTTTATTGTTAAGAAATTTGTAGAATTTGAAATGTAATCTGTTCCTTCTGCGATGATTGTAGTTTCTTGTAAATTCTCATTATTAATATCTCTCATTGATGCAGTAATTTCTCTCGTTACTGGATTCCATTCACAACCTATTATGTATCTTGAGTCATCAAGCAGGTATTTCTCTTGCTTCCATGTCATTGCAGGGTATTGAGTTTCTCCGATCCATACAGCGCAGTATACCCCACCCTCAGAAAGGCCTAGTGTCCATGTGTTCTCATCGTCTGATTGGTTATATTTACCTATCAACCTATATGTACCTTCGCTTGGATAATCGGACATATAGATGTCTGCTTCAACTTTGAAATGGGAGTTTGGATTACTAAAAGAAAATCTTCCATCCTCATCTAGATAGTTGATATATCCACCAAGAGATGTATCAAGTATCCCATTCGAAATTGAAAGGTCACCATTTGAACTAGCAGGTATATCATTGATTATCTCATTAAATGGATTAATACTGTTATCAAATGACCAGATGGAGTGTATATTGGAGTTATAGTCTATATTGGTTATTCGGTTAATATTCCTATCTCCTTCATCGATTTCTGTGTATAGATTGAATTTGTAAAGACCTGGTTCAGGTAATGTTACTGTCCCGCATGAGTATGTCCACATACCAGGGGTTTCTGAAAGCTCAACTGTACATGTGAAATTAGTTCCGGTATTAGAATTTGTAACATAAAAACCTGTAATTTGTTCTCCTTCTATTGTATATCCAATATCTCCTTGTAGTTCGAATGTATCACTTCCAATTTTAAGATATCCAGAATCTGTTTGACCATATATAACTGCAAAATCATTGTCATCTGCAAATAGCTTAGTTTTAATGAATAGCATAAATAAGCATAAAAGGAGAAAGAGAACTGATAGAACCGCGGTAGATACAAACTTATTTACCCTCATCTAATAATTGGCAGTTTAATTTACTATTTATAAGATATCACCTAATTGAAAAAAAATACAGACTATAATTTATTTTTTGTGATAATGTAAAAGCGAGAGGCGGGATTCGAACCCGTGACCTTCTCCTTGGGAAGGAGAC
>CAZUZI010000015.1:0-20904 GCA_964625015.1 uncultured Candidatus Saccharibacteria bacterium
CAAAATCACCAAGCCGCCGGCAGCAGAAAACCGCCTTCTCAAGAGATTCTGAATCGCCATACAGACCGAAATGCCGCCGGAAAATTTCCAGCGCCCCCGCCAGATCACAGGCATCTTCAACCGCTTTCCACGCAGTCTGAAACTCCCACCCAAACTTTTTCATTTGCAACACCTTCATTTCGAAAATATTAGAGACAGGCGCTCACATATCGAAAAAGGTTTTTGTAACAACTGCATTCAAAAATGAATTTGACCAATATAGTGATGACTGTATTCCCTTACTAAAACGGTTCTGAATGGACTACTGGCGGTAATTTATTCGCTAACCCGGGAAAAAAACAATCTTTAATTTCGAACAGCTAAAATTTTGAACAGCTCAGAAATAATCGACTTTCAATGTTTGAGAGCAACAAACGAAAGGGAAAAATCATGAGCAAACTTTTGCGTGGCGGCAGTTGGGTAGCTGGTTCTATAGGTATTATTTCTGGCATATTCAATCTTGTCGATCGCTACATGACGCTGGAATACCAGGATCGCCAGTCTCGTATGATGCATGACGAAGCCGTTCTCGAAATCAGTGAGAGGGCAAGCATCATCAGGGCCAAAATTGAATCGGATGCAAGAAATTTCGAAAAATGTATTGGATGCCTCGAATTACAGCTTGAATCAGAGAATGACAGTTTCAAACAGGTTCAGGCATTATTGATAGACACAATCAGAGAAATTTCCGACGCCGAAAACAAGCTTCAATTGATAGATCGCCTGGCGATCATGCAAAAATCTTTCTACGAACACAAAACCAATTTGTTGTCAGCAAGCTTTGCAACACTTCCAAACTGGCAACTGCCAGGCAACCCGGAAAGGAAACAGGTGACCAGCAATGATTGAAACATGTTTTCAATTGATCATGGGTATTATCGCAAGACTCTGTTGCTTCTTCAATGGCGAACTTGCAAGAAAACAGCAAGCACTTAAAGCCATGGAAAAAGCCGACAAAATAAAACATGAAGAGGCGATGCGTGAAATACGCAGGCGAAGCAGAGAAATTATAAAAAGCTTGAACAAGGAGTAATTATGAGGCTGGCATTTGGCGGGTTTGCTCTCTTAGGGAGCCTTTTTTCAGCTATAGGAGATTTTCTTGAAAGCGAATATGAACTAAAGGCCGCATTACGTCGCGAGTCTCTAGTCAATAATGCCTGCACTGAAAAAGAAAAACTCACAAGGCTTGCCATAGAAAAGCAGGAACAGGCTTTTGAAAAAATTGCAAACCTGCTGGAACAAGAAATTGCTGATACTTTATGCAACCAGCAACAACTTTCTCTGGCATTTGACGAAATCAACCAGCGCCTGATTCAAGCAGAAAGTAAGCACGAACTTAAAGTTTGTTTAAAAGCGCAACTTATACTGACCGGTGCAATGAACGAAGGAATTACCAGCCTGCAAAAGGTTCTGGTCGTAGAAGTCAAAAAACTCAAGACACAAGCCCAAAAACTACTGGAGGGATAAATTTATGTGGCCATGGCTACTTGGTGGTGCGATATTACTTGTTGCAGCTGCAACCGGCTCAAACAAAAGCAGCATTGGCGCTTCTGAATATCGGTCTTTTAAACGCCGTGAAGACAGCGAAAAAGTCATCAAAACCATGCTGAATGAACACCATGAAAGGCTCAGCCAACGCCAACAGGAACTTCTGGAAGCCGAAAACAGCCTTCTCGAAAACAAAAACGACCAGGATCACCGAAATCTTAAGGCTCTACTGAAACGCCTGGCAAAAGCAACATCAAAAAGCGAAAAACATTCTTTAAAACAGCAGATTAAATTCTATAATACCAATCGCATTTAATTCGTTCGTGGCAGCCAGTCAGTATTACAGACAGAGGTTAGAAGCTCATCTGTTAATTTGTTCCAAGCGGCAACCCCGGCCTGAAATAGGTTTTCGACATCAGAAAACACACTGTTGCCCAAATAGTGAGTCTTGATCCATTGCCAGACTCTTTCAACCGGGTTTAATTCTGGAGAATATGGTTCGAGTCGGAAAATGCTGATGTTGTCCGGAACCTTCAGGGTTTTCGCCTTGTGGAAGCCTGCTTGATCCCAAACCAGAAGGACATGAACGTCCTGAGGAATAGCATGGCTGATCAATTGAAGGTGCTCATTTACAACCGAGGTGTCAAGATCTTCAAATATCATGCCAACGTGCTGGCCTGTCATGGGGTTCACAGCACCAAGAATATAAGCAAACTGAAAACCTTGCTGTCGGATCATTGGAAATCGTAAACCCTTTTTTGTCCATATCCGATACAAATTACCTTGCTGTCCAAACCTTGCTTCATCTTGGAACCAAACCTCCAGACGCTTTTCGGGAAGTTTTTTTTAACTCCAGAAAATTAGCTTTGAAAGCCTCTTTCCAAGCTTTCATTTTCTCTGGATCGTTGTGCTCATGACGAGGCCTGGTGGTAATCCAGGCAAGCTTCAGGCGGGCAAGAAGAGCATAAACGCCACTTTCCGAATAGGTGGCATGAAATTCCTCCGCAAGAATTTTTTGAATATCGCGAGCGTGGAAAATGCTGACAGAATCATCGTCAGTTGGCCCAAGAAAAATCCGCTGAATAAAAGTTTCTTCCTGTTCAGCTGGCAAATTCCTGCTTCTACCAGATCGAGGTTTATCCCAAAGACCGTCAAATCCAAGTTTGCGATATCGAGAAACCCACTTCTGAACCCATCTGCCAGTATAATCAAGCTTGACTGAAATTTGACTGATGCTTTGCCCCTGCCGAGCAAGAATAATTGCCCGAAGGCGATCACGAACTGCAAGAAATTTCTTTTGCCGAGCAGCCCAGTTCAAAAAATCAATTGCATCATGTTGCGGAACGTCCATCTCATACCTCTACAAATGGGATGAAACTATGTTGGCATAGATTTGCAAAAAGTACAATAAGGGTACGAACAGATTTTTTGGGAATGGTATAAAGCAGAAATCAGCAAAAACCGCCGTGCAATTACCCTGAACCGCAAATTGTTGATTACCTGATCGATGGCCGGCATAGCCATCAAAATCACAGCGTCTGATTTTTCATGCAAGGCAAAATTCACCAGACATCGCTCAGGAGCTTAAACAGAGTTCGTCAATATCTTTTCTGGCCTGAGAATGAAATTCGTTGAAAAGTTCTTCGATATTTAGGCCTGTTAAACCCCTGATTAAGCTTGAAAAGAAATCAGAACCTACGAGGCTGACAATTCCTGCACTTTTATTGAACAGCTTTTTATTCTCCAGATATCTAAATGCTGCAGCAAGGTCGTCATGGTTAATGCAACCATGAACCGCTGAGTTTCTGGTCCTCTGCGCGATTTTGCCCTCGGGGTTTTTCGGTTTAAGAATTTCCGCAAGCTGACTGATTTTTTCGTTTTTCAGGACTGAAAGACAGATGTCCAGAGGAAACCTTTTGTCTTCATACCGATCTGATCCTCTGGGCTTTAATTTTCTATCTATCATTAATTGATCAGAATTCAATTCTGGCCACCTTGCGAGGAGATCAAATTTGGTTAGTGCACTTCGTGCATTTTTCGGAAACAATAGATCCAGCGAAAGATTGACAAACTTCTTTTTGGGCTTGTCTGAAAAAGTTTTGTTAATGAATTCCCACCCAAGAATGTCAACCAGAGTAAAAATTGCTCTGAGCGCGTTAGCGTAGTCCATTCTGATGAGGTAGTGCTCCAGACGAAAAATAGTTCTTAAAGTCGCTGGAAAATCGCCACCAATAAGAAAATTTTTCAGAACACCGGTTATTTTTCTATCGTTTAAGGATGTATTGTCTGAGTCCTGTCCGTTAACAAATATTTCATGAACGCTTTTAAGGTAACCAGCCATTGGATGAGTTTCATGCAAATAGCTTCTGGCAAGAATAGCTGCACTTTCAAACTCCCCGGAATCTACGAGGTTTTTAATTTTTCGACCGGCTTTAACTGTTTCTATTGGGCATGAAATTATGGTTTGCAGTTTGTTTCCATCTTCGCTAGAACTGACATCGACGAAATTACCTTCAAACCAGTAGAGTATAAGCTCAAGCACTGCGCGTGTTACTTCTGGAATTCCTGATCGATATGAACAATACACCCTGTCAATCAAAGCATTATTCTTTAGAAATTCCGCGCCCTGAAAAATCCTGCGGGCCGCTTGCTGGTTAATTGTCTGCAGACTGTCATGGGTAAGAACTTTGATGTCTCCAGCCTCTATTATGTTAACCGGAGTGATTGCAGATTCTTCAATTTGAAGTTCCCTGGAAATCAGTGGCTTTATGATATCAAATACACCGTATGGTTCATTTTTGGCGTGGAAATCTTCGTCTCTGCGCTGAGTAAAAATCACCAGCACGTTTTCAAGTTTTTCATCTTCACCCATAGTCGCAAGCATCTTTTTCACGGCTTTGCTTACCATTGGCAGAAAAATCTTAATTTTTGTCGAGGCATCCAAATTCTGAACAACCAGATTATTTTTCAGAATACAAAATTTTCCATCGCGGTCGTTTTCTGCTCTGGCAATTTCACCGGTTTCTTCGGCCAGTTCGGCGCTTGAATCCATCATTGAAACCAGCTCAAACTCAAGACGTCCACCATGAATCGCTTTGGTAAAACAGCGTACCGCATCTTTTCTGGGCCTGGCACGGTACGGTTTTCCGTTCAGGTCATATAAAACCTGCAAATCCTGCTGTCCAAGTGTTAACACCAATGCGCTCTTTTTTTCACTACCCTCTCTCATTATCTCACTCCTGCTAACAAAAAAATTAGATTCTTATGTTCGTTCATAGTATAATCATGCAAGAAAATCTGCAAGCCCATTGAAGAGGAACAAAATGAACGAAAAACCCATTGATGATTTTTTCAAATGGCTGAAAAATGATGAAAAAGCCGGGGAGCGGTTTCAGAAGTATTGTTTTTCAAGAATTTCAAAGCGAACCAAACGGGTTCATATCCAGGATTACGGAAACAACTCTGTTATAGCTCACTCAAGCCTAGACACTATATATTCGTTGGTCTTGGAAGCCTGCATTACTCTTAACAAGAAGTTGCTGAACGGGACAAGTTCTGACAAGCTTCAAATAGAGTTGGACACGATCATTCGCAATGAATGCAGACAATACTTCTTTAGAGAAAACCCCCTTAAGAACAGTCTGCGGGGCACAATCGGCAGAAATCTGAAGAACCTTGCCGAGCAAGGCAGGTTGCTGTCAAAAAAACTTGCCGGAGCGCTCGTCTACTGGCGAACAGACTCTAAACCAACAGTTGAATATTCTCACAAGATTAATTTTAAAGACCTTAAGCCACATTTAAAAAAGCTTTATAATATTCTCCTTACAATTAAAGCAGACGATTTTGAAAACCGCGAAAGAAAAAGAATTGCTTTTGAAAATATTGATAAATTTTTAGAAAGTTTTTTTACTATTGATAATGTCAAAAACTTTTTCTGGAAACCATCCAGAATGGTTGAGCTTGTAGAGCACTTCATTGAGCAATCGCAACGAAACAGGCGAAAGGCAGAAAAGGAATCTGGCAAACCTGTAGCAGAGAGAACCGATACTTTTTTCAATATCAGCTTCGAATCCTTCAATGATGATAGAGGCATTGAGGGCGAAGATGCCCCTGCTATAAACCCCGGGCTTGAATATGAGGCAAGCCAAAGAAAAATTTCAGAGCAATCTAAACATTATCTGACCGATACCGTTTCAAGTTGGGTTGAGAGCTGTTATTTGAAGTTCCATATCTTCTTCAAAAAGTCGGATGAGGCTGCAAAAATATTCATTTATAGGGTGGCATTAACATCTCCAGCCCTCTTGCCCGAACGTGATGAGGTAACAGCCTGGACATCAAAAATTTCACAAGCGAAAAAACAAAGTAAAATAACCCCTACTTGTTTTATTGCTGAAAAATTGAACATATCTACCGGAAAGGTCTCTCAATATATAAAGGAGGTTGGTGAGTTTTTTGACTTGATGCTTGAGGATTTCGATGATCTTGAAGACTTTGAAATTAAAGATTCTCAAGCTTTGGGTGAACTTATGCGCGGCCTTATCGAGAGGCTTTTTCAGAGATATTTTCCAGAGGTAATGTTATGAATAAACAAATTGAACGAGCTAAAGAAAAGCTTTTCTGTCAGTTCAAAACTATTTCAAAACTGCTTGAAACAACACAACCTGATACCAAAGAAGTAGGTCAGGTATGGCAGATTATTCCGAACGACGAAATGGCAGATGCCTGCCTTGGTCTTATTATTGACACAAAAGAACCAGAAACCGTGGTTATGCTCAATAATACATTTCGAAATGATGAAATCGCCGGTAACGAAGCCTGCCTGATTCAGGATAAAGATTCCCCTCTTCATATGCCTGTTATCGCTGCATGGTGGGTGCCATTCAAGGTTGCTTATAAGGCGAAATTCGGGCGTTTTATCTGTAATCTGAAAAAAGAAATTGTTGCCGGAATAATTTCTGCTGTCCGTAGCGAAAATGCTGAACCTGTAAATGGTAAAAGCAGACTGTTCAGGGCCAATTGTGAATCGCAGGCATTAAAGCTTGGCTTTCCTGTTTGCCTGGCAAATAATCATAATTCATGGGTTGTAGAAACCATGCAACCTGCAAATGAAACGATGGCATTGGCGGCCAAATCTTCACAGGAAAAGCAGTTTGCCAAATTCCAGAAAAGACTGCATGCCTGCCTGGTTGATAATTCATTGTTTGTGCAAAGCCCGCTTCAAAGTGACTCGAAGTTTTTTGCTGAATTTACAAAAGATCTCTCTTTGAGCTTTTTTGACAGCAGCGGCAACCTGATTTCAACTCTCAACACACAGAAAAAGCGCCTGAATTTTTCACTTGATGCATTTAATAAAGAACTGCTGAAGTTCAACACCATCAAGATTTTTTAACAAAGTAACTTAAAAAGCCGAGCCACGGCTCGGCTTTTTTTTGAATTCAGATCATCTTTCAATCAAGATCAGACAAGGTTTTACCACTTTTGGAGGGTTTTCCCTTCTTTTTTCGCATCTGGCTATGATTTTTTCTGATATCGCTATGAAAGTTAAAAATAGTTTCTTTCCCGTCTTTACCTGTTAATGTCGGATATGTGTAAGAAACTCTGTCTCTGAAGCGTCTTATTTTTAGCCATTGAAGAACAATCAGTTTCAGCCAGTCTCTGGCGCGCTCTTTAAGTGTTTCTGATACAAAACTTCCCAAGGCCTTTAGATATTGCTCGCGGGAACCTCTGTCTTTAACAAGCTCAGGAGAATTTTTTGAAAAATCCCAGGTGTTTATCGCATCGATATCAATTTTTATGCTGCCAAGGCCAAGCGGGCGACCATGACCGATTTTTTGGGCAAACAAAGGCAGGTTTTTGTCGCCGCTCTCTTCACGGGCAATCAATTTTTTCAGTTCAGACGGTAGAGTTACCCCCTTGCCAAGATTCATTCCCTCGAATATCGCAGTCACATCTTTTGCCTCTGGGGAGGTGGCGAAGAGAAGAATACCGATCTCCCAATCTTCAAGATTGGCAAACCGTAATTTAAACCTGAATTCAGTATTGGCTCTACTTACAAGGTTCGCTATTGTTGATTGTTCTGACAAATAATTCTCATCGCTAGGTGGCAATAAAAACTGGTCAATATTTGCATTTGCTGTTGGTTGATGCAGGTAGCCTTTTCTACCGTTAAGGTCGCCCGCAGCCTTGTCTTCAATAAATTCACCATAAGTGCAAAGGTTCCCACAATCTTCGCGCTTTTCAATGTTTTCTTGAGTAAGGTATGTTTCTACTGCAGATGGCTTTGGAGAACCTAGCGGCCTTAGAACAAGAAAGGTTTTGTTATTTTTTATAACAAATCTCTGGTCGTCAGGCCTCAAAAAGTTTTGTTCCAAAGCCATATTAACTGAAATACGTCCCGCCAGGCTCTTCTTCTTTTTTTCATCAGTGAAACCAAAGAATGTACGAGTGGCATTAGTTTCAACCGTAAGGCCGGAGTCATTTAATTCTTCTTTTTCAGAATCAAAAATCTCAGCTCTCAATTTGCCCTGCTTGCGTAAAATAGAGTCTCGATACAGCCATCTATAGCGAAAATGAAACCCCATACTGAGAATATTACTGCCGTTCCGGTTCGGTTCAGACTGCCCCGCAGGCAATTCAAGAAAAACCACCACACCTTTTCTAATTCCCTGATTGCGTAATTTTTTCATCGCTTCCACAAAATCATCACCTTCCGGTGATTTGGGATGGTTCACTAAGTGCCCTTCTTTTCGGTCATAGAAGTATTCCATGGTTCGAACAAATTGCTTCAGCAAATTGGTGGGTAGAACCAAAGTATTTCTTTCATTGAAATTATCAATAATTCCCCATTTATAAACAGCATTAGGGGGTGAATTTCTAAAGGCACCAGCAAAATAGCCACTGCCATCTATTCCATAATGATACTTTCCTATAAGGGCACTCCTGAATTCTGCTGCCCCCCCATTTGCAACACCCAGCTTATTGCAGTGGGCCGCTCTGTTTATAGCAACACCATTGATCGTTTTGCCCGTTATTCTCGTAGAAAGGCTTTCTCTTGCAAAAACATCACGGCATTCTTTTTTGCAGAAAATAAAATCATTCATTCTCCCCCAACCCACTGTAACCATACCATCCTGATTTATATCAGTAATTATGGCGGGGATGATTTGATCCGTGTTTTGAGGTGAAAGATTCGGTCTGAAGGAGAATTTTTTCTCTTGCACTCTTTCCATTGGTGAAGAAAGCAATGAGCTTACCGCCTGCCTTATCATTCCCTTTAAAGAAGTTCCGGGAATAGCAACACGCCCCCTCGAAGGATTTTCAGTTGTCGGAAGAACCAGTGGCTCAAGAATATGCTTATTCGCGACAAAGGTTCCAATTTTCGGATCGTTTAATTCGTTCTGAACGTTTTGTGGTAAATCTGAAAATTTAAACTGGTAATGACCGCAGATGGTTGGGGTGAGAGTTCTGAGAGACATCAGCATTTCCCCGCTTTTGCGAGAACGGTCAATTCGGAGATGATCGACTGGTTTATTCCTGATTGTTAAATCAGCTTTAACCGGCACAAAATGATACGGCATTTTAGTCATGATTTTTACCTCCCGGAAACCAGCATTTTAGAACTCCATCTTTATAACAGCAGGAAAATGTCAGGTGATTTTGATCGATTCCAGAACTTCCCAGGCCCCTAACAATGCCTTTGCTTGTAAAACCAGAGTTGCGCAGACAAACTTTTCGTAAAACAACTGAACAATCCAGTTCTTTTTCTATGCGCTCACCCCACTCCGCAAGGGGAATTTTTGCCTGTTTTGCATCGCCAAGCCAGAGCGACCACCTTGTTTCAGAGGCTTTTCCCCCCAGAAAGTGCATAACCATGTTTTCACTCAAAAGTCGGGCTTCCCTTATTTCACACCCGGCATTTTTCAGCATGTTTAATGCTTCCGGTGCTTTTGAGGAAACACTGAAACCGGTGAAATTCTCGATCGGCGTTTTATTCTGATATGGTGCGATCCAATAATATTGCCAGTCTTCCTGCTGCAGACATTTTTCTACAGCTTCGTTGACAGTCTTTCTGGTTATCCCAGAAAAATTTCTGATTTTCATGCTTTAATCTCCTCTATCAATACAGCATCACGCTGGGATAAAGTGGCAATTTTTCTTATGCGACGCTGAACAAGTCGCCATGGCAACCACCCAGCCCCTTTGTTTTTACCACCACCAAGCGGAACCCAGCCTGTTACAGCCATATTCAAAGCCGGTTCAATAACCTGGTAAAGGGTTATCACTTCCTCTTTGCTGCAACCCTCAATGACAATTTCAAACTCCATGCTGCCACTCAAAAGCACCGTGCTGTTAAATTTTCCGCTGCCGAAAACACCCGCAGTAAATTCATCTTCAGCATGCTGCTCTTGTGAAAGGAACAGGTAGTCGTCTTGACTTTTCAGCCGCGCATCGCTGATCAAAAGCTTACCTGCCATTTTATCAATCCCAAAGAGCTCTTCAAACTTACCCGGCGTAAAGCCTCTTGAAGGCTCTTCGTTGCTTGAGTTCATCTCATTAGAACCGTTGGATGAACTCATATAAAGCTTTATCTTTTTCTTAATTTCATCAGCAAGTCGGTTGGGATCGAACACTCCCCACGTCCCATGCTCGTCATTTTTCTCTTTTGCTCCTCTTAAATGCTTTGCAGCTACTGAACGGAGCGCACCACGAATAGAACTGCCAGGAAGAAAAGGTTCGACCCGGTTCTGGATTACCGTTACCGGGAAAGGTTTGTCCAGTGAAAGATTGTCCAGATACGCTCTTGAGCAGCCCGACAAAGAGTGTGGCGGCAGAAATTTATTCTGCACATCCGGAAAGTCGTATAGTGAAGGCAAGGCTTCGTGGCCACCAGATTGTATTGCGTCATATCCATATCCATCATCCGATTCGCCTGGCTTAATGGCAAATTTAAGTGATAAGTAATGCCATGATGACTTCAATACATATTTTAAAAGTTCGGAACTCTCGCTATAAATCTTTTCAAAATCAGCATTTACAACACAAGACTGCTTTTTCAGATCATCAAAAACATGCAAGACGGGTTTGCTGCTGTCAGGCCATAAATCAAGGCAATCGGTAGAAAGTTTCAACACTTCAGGTTGCAGAAATTCGAACCAGCCGCAGCCCCTGGCGTTATTTTTTCCAAGCCAGCCGTATCCGGCCTGCCATTCACCGAGAACCATCAAGGCTATTGCTTCAGCAAAGTCGCCCCCGCGAAAGGTGTCTATTTCAAGAAAGAAACCCCACTCCGTTCCGGCCGGCACAACTTCTGTTTCAAAAAGAGCACCGTCTGCAGACGTTCCGGTTACGGCATCAATCCCAACACCCTGCCTCATTTCAGTGAAAATGCCTCTGACAGTGTGCATATTTTCGAAATTGAAAACCGATGCGAAAAATTCATTGTCGATTGAATTCCTGAGTTTGCCGCTTACTCTTTTCCATTCTGAGCCTGAATGCTGTTTGCCAAAATCAGGGAAAAGGCGCATCGCAGTCTCTACGAAAGCGCCCGCAAGGCTGGTTGCCGGTATGGTCAACAGGCCATCACCATTTCTGAAAGTCATAACACTTGACGAATCCTGGTCAGAACCACCTATGTTGAGAGCAGTTTTCTGACGAATTTTGCCGTAAATAAGAGTCCTGTATTGTTTCATTTTGAATCCCCCCTTGCAACCCTTAATCTCGCAATGACTTCAATGATTTTTTGCCGGGACTTCCAGTTTGCAGGATTAAAATCAGAAAACATTACCTGAATGTCATTAACATTCCAGTCTCTTCCGCCAAGCTTTCCCGCGCGGGCAATAAAATATTGCTTCACTTCAAGTAATTCGCCTGGTTCCCGACAATTTATTACCCTGTTCTTTAAATCCTGCCATTGCGACTTTTTCGGCTTCCCGGACAATTTTTTTTCTGTAATATAGGCTGTTTTAATAGCCATTTCAAATGCATTATCAGTGGTCTTCAGACCTTCATGACCGAATTCCTGAATTTCAGTTCCATCAAAATGGAGCGGCAAGTTCAAGGCAAACCGGCCAAATCCCTCGTCAGTGTTTTCGCCAATGCCCATACCAAGAGACCTTATTTCAGTAAGTCTTTTGAATAAAGGCGAAAGAATATCGCTACTGCCGCGAAAGATAAAAACGCTTCCTCTTTTTACGGCTGTTTTATGAGGCTCACGAACCCTTGCCGAAGAATTAAAAGCGCTTATTGAAACTGGTTCAGACACACTCTCGACTCTTGCTCCTGTTCTGTTGTCTGTTTTTAAACCTGCCAGGCTGCAAAAGTCACTGAAATCAGGCTCAACAACAAAGTTTAGAGAACTGTCTCTCATTATAAGGTCCGATTCAAGGGTAAGAATGAAACCATCTTTCAGTTGATTACGGCACTCAGTCTTTTCCAGTTCCTCAGATACATAAATGTCTTTAATTGCAACGGGTTGCCCACCACGACCGATTCTAAGCCAGCATTTATCATCTTTAAGTTTTGTCAACAAGGCAGGCAGTAAATTGGGCTGATTGTCATCTGAAAAAATATCGCAAATAAAGCTTTGCCCTTCAGAAACCTGAATGACAGAGAAAAGACTGCCATCTTCTGAAGCAAGATCTTTTGCGGTTGCAGAAGGGTTTCTAAGATCGAAAGTCCTTTCATACTTTTTCACAATGCTTCTATTGCGCAGCATTGCTATCATTCCTGGCTGATAAAGAAAAGCTTTGCCCGGTTTCCCGCTTTCTGTACAGATGTAACCGTCAAATTTTAACCTTTTACAATTTGCCGGTAATCTAAATTCCGGGTATCTGCAACGGTCTGTAAAGCTGGATATATTTTCTTCTTTGGCCCACCAGGGCAGAGTCGCCTCACCCTGATTTTGTTTTGCCGTTGCAATAGTTAAAGGCGCTGGAAGCACAATCGACTTCTGCCAGCCTGCCCCGGCTAACTTTTCTGGTATCGGCAGTCCGAAGCCAAAACAAGCTCCTCTTTCTCTGGCAATTTTTTCCATGTAATCAATCTGATCAGGAAAAATCTGCGAAATGGCGCTTAGTATCGCCCCTTTGATTTTCTGACCCGAAAAATAAGAACTGGAACTAATCAAATTGCCTGCTACAGCAGATTCAGGCAAACAAACCGGGTTTACCGTCTTTAAAAGCAGTCTTATTCTTTTCCATTTCTTCGTTTGAAGCGTTTCTACCTTGCCAAGAGGATTGATCGTGACGTCACTGATCTGAATTCTTCCCTGACCCCTGGTTTTCCGGCCGCCAAAACAGACAAAACGCTTCAAAATAAGCCGAATGAAATCTTCATCTTCTTTGTTGCCAGTAAAACGCCCACGACAATCAGCCTGTAAACTGGCGGGAATCATTTCGATACAGCGCAAGGTCTTATTTAAAGGTGCTCTTGAATGAACCTGGCGTGAAGTTGTGAAATTTACATGAAACATTCTTCCACGACCCGGGTTCCTTTCCGGGCAGAAATGAATGCCGGAAAGCGCAAGAGTCCCAGACGTCGGCGAACCCTCAGAACCAAACAATCTGATTATTCTTTCCTTTGTCGCAAGTCTGTGCCCTAAAGAACATAATTCTTCCGCAATGTTTCTAAGAACTCCCTTAACAGTAGTTCCCCAGACTACAGGGTTTCCGTTTGAATCGCGGGCATGCATATCATCGATAATTCCTAAAAACCCCGTTCCACTTCCGGAATGAGCATCTTCAAGCAGTTTTACCGAGAAATTCAACAAATAATAATTATTCATCCCCATCCCCTTTTTTTTCGGCTTCCATAATTTCAATCAAATCACCTAAATAGGTAAGATAACAATTATCAGTTACGTTGTGAAAAGGTTCAAAAAAATATTCAACCTGATGATTCCCGCTCTCATCCATAACTTTCAGATCCTCCCGATGCTTGAGTTCATCAAACAGAAGCTGGCATGCGAACCTGCCTTCCGGGAGTCTCTCATAGATATATTTCAGCTGGGTTCTGGCAAGATTTTTTCCGGAGTTATCACTTCGCCGTTTTTGCTGCAAATCCCTTGCTTTCCGTAGAAACATTTTCAGATCAGGCCTGCCATCTATTGCGCCGTCAACCACATAAGGCTTCCCTGATAAAATCAGTTTTTCATTATTAATTTTTACAACGCATTGCTTGAACCTGGTAGGCCCGATGCCGGCATGCCAGCTCTCACTCATAACATTCCAGTCTACCAGGCTTAATTCCTTGTCATCTCTTTTCAATTTTTTAGCGCTTGAAGCCAATTCTTCTGCAAGTGAATGGGCTTTAAAAAATGGAAACGAGTCTTTACAGATAAGCAGACCAAAACCCATAGACAAAGGAGCTTTCTGCCCATCGGATTTAAATAGACCTTTGGTTGTTTCTTTGAGCTTTGCGGCAAGGATTTCTACAAACCCGTGGGCGCGGTCTGCTGCCAGAACTATTAAAAGGTCATCTCCGCCAAGCATGAGAGGCATGGCCGGGAAAAAATCAGCATCAGAATAGTCTCCGGTTTCGTAAAACTTCACTAAGGAATCTGTAAAAGCAATTCTCACACCGCTTCTAACTTTGAGAAAAAAGCTTTCTCTCAACAGCCAGTTATTGAAAAAACCTGGAGTCTTTTTTTCCACCAGAGCCTTAAATCTGTTGCCAACACTGTTTCCATCAGCGTGCAATACTGCCATATAACCATTAGCATGTCTGCCGATATCGTCAAAAACCTCTGCTGTTTTTAAACGCCCATCTCTAGTGTAAACGCCTCGCAAAATACCAAGAACATCGAGGGATTTTCCTGCCCTGAAGCGTTCTGCCGCCTTGTTTTTAGCAAGACAGGCTTCGCCAACGTATTTTTCGCCTTCAAACTTCACAGCCGGCTCTTTTCCAGATTCGTCGCAGTCAATGAACTGGGGAAGGTCAAAAACAGAAGTTGAATCAGCACGGGTTTTCCTGTCAGATGTCTCTTTCGCTTCAAAATCCTTATCCTTTTTTTTAAGGCAACTGATTCTTGCGGCAATGATAAGGCCAGGTAGTTTTTTTTCAATTAGAGACCTGGTAAGACTGATAAATAATTCGGCTTTCTCCAGACTCGGGAACACGGCTTCAAAATGACCACCATCTCTTACCAGCACACCACTTGCTTTTGCCACTTCAAGCACATCATCCTGATAAGAGTTTTTATGAACAAACTTGTCATTTATTTTTGCCTGCTCAAGACTTTCAGCTAACAGATAATGATTGGATAATTCTGAAAGGATTAATTCTTCTGGCAGGCAGCTGCAGCATGCCATTGCCAGTGCCGGAAGGTTGTCAGGCAAGTTCTCTGAATCAAATTGGTTATCAAACTGCTGCGATTCAGGCCGTTCTGTGCTCGCCACAAATTGTCGGAACGCACTATTGTGGCTGCACCAACACCCTCTTATCGTCTCTCCGATGATTGTATTGGCACCAACCATTGCCTTCAGGGTTGGCACAGAAAACAAATACGTCTGGATGCGTTTAAATTCAATCTCGACAAGATAATAGTCTTTCACTGTTCCTCCTCTGTTTTAAAAAAAGCCTACTGTTCTGACATGCCCCATACCCCAGGCAGTACCTTTGCCAATGTGAATATTTTCAAGGTGAGCTAATGACTCCATAAGCGACACAGGTACCTCCGAAATTGAAAAGTTGCCGATAAACCCCTTAATTGGGAATTCCCGCGACTGCGTAAGAGAATATCTTCTGGTCTGAAAGTTTTGCATACTGTTGCTCAGAATTTTGCATGGTTTAAGTTTTGTAAAGTAGTCATTGAAAGGAAAATCAGACCAGTCATTATCGCCCCAATAACGACTCAAATTCGAAATTCTCCTGATAAAAGAATTCAAAAAAAACTCTGCATCAAAAAATCCGGGATAAGTTTTTTTGTCGACATTTACCGGTGTAATCGCCTCAAAGAATGCGTTTTTTCTATTTTCACTGCCGTCTAAACAGGGCGGAAGTATCTTGAAGCACATCGCTTCAGTAGCTTTATCCTGTGCCGAAAATTCTTTACCGCCCGGGCCAATTATGATTGTCTTTGTCAGCGCATATCTCTGGCGACTTACTCCAAATCCACGATATGCAGCCAATTCCATAGCTTGACATACTACTGCGACCCAGTTTATAAAGTTGCCAAACAATACGATTTCTGCCTGCAGTGGTTCACCGGCAGAAAACCTGCAGATGCGGTTTTCAGATCTGAAAATATATGGCCTTGGAGAATCTTTCGCTGAACTGATATGCGATTGTTCTGCATAGAACATGTAATAGAATGCGCAATTGCCGGATTTTTTGCAGTTATGGCAATCACTATGCCCGTTGCTGTTGCAGACAAGGTCATGCAAAGCTCTTCCGAATGCTCCGCGAAGCGTAGAACCTTTCAGTTCGGGCAATTGTGCTTCAGTTAAGCTTTTAAAGATTATCCTCAGAACAAGATATCTCATAAAACCCCGATTTATAATATTCAGTGATTTTATCAAAACCATTTGGCGATTTCAATAAATCAATTTGAAAACTTTTAGTGAATTCATTAATTGCAAAATTAGGCGATTCATAGTTAAATTTCTTCCATGGATAGTTCCGGAATAAAATTTTTTGCGGGTTTTGTTTCTCAGGATCCTCTTGTAATGGTTAAGTCTATTGAAACCATCAAGCCTGATTTTATTTTGCTTTTCGCAACCGAAAAGGCCGTTTTAGATGGCTGGACCAGGTGCATCGAAAGCTACCTGGAAAGGCATGAATCAGACTTTGCAAGCTATCAGATAATAAAGCTCAAACCCAGTATGCTACAGGCCGTTAACTTTTTTAACAAAACCATGTCGGTTCTCAGGCACCTGGAGACACTTGACAATATCAAAGACCTTATTATTGATCAAACAAGTGGGCCGGGAATGCTGAGATCGATAGTTGCCTTTGCTTTTCAGAACTGGGCGAAAAAGCAAAATATTCCATTCTCGGTGAGTTATGTCGACCCAGACAAACAGGCTTTCCGACAGGTAAAATTCTTAAGCAGTTCAGAGCTTGAAGAAATCGAGATTCCGATCAAGCTCATATTTAAAACAGAACCCATTCTTGAGCACCTTTTACTCTACCTGCCAGACCAGGAAGGACACGACTTCAAGCAGCTGAATTTTAGAGATGCCCCTGATGATTTAGCTTTGGAAAAACTTAAGATCTTCAAAAAGAATCTGACTCTGAGGTTTCTTTTTTGCTCATGGCTTCAATGTTCAATTCAATATGAGATCGTGAATAACCCACCTGAGCTTTATCAAACTGACAGTATTAAACAACTTCTTGAAAACTTCGAGCAAGATTTGTTGCAACTACTTGGAGAATCAGGCATTGCTGTAAACTACAAGAATCAGATAATAGAACTTCTGAAAGAACATTTTGCCAACCCGGCCATTTTTAAGGATTTCTTTCGATATCTTTGTAAAAATCTGTTCTCTAATAAAAGCCCGTCCTTTGAGAATAGCTTTAATCGGCTGAAAGAGGAGTTTCTGTATAATAATTCCCGGGCGCTTGAAGCAAAAGAAACTATAAAAATCTGGAATCAAATTTATTTAAAGGCTCAGTCTTTCAGGATTTACGCTGAGAAAGACCTTGCAGAAACTTACCGGAATCCCGGTTCCGAATTTTCTGCAAAAAAAGATCAATTTCTTGATTCATTTCTTTCCAGGCGTGGCCTGAATAAATTCAGGAGATTGTTTGTTGGCCAGAAAATCGGCTTCTCTTTTGAATCTGTGCTGGAAGAAGAAGTCAGAAGAATAATTTCCGGGAATAAGCGTTTGAAAGAGGAAATAGTAAGCTGTTACACCGGCGTAAAATGCAAAAAAAATAATCAGGTGTTACTCGAATTAGACATCCTGATTATGTTCAAAACCGGACAATTGCTCATTTTCGAGGCAAAAACCAGCTCAAAATCAGCAACCAGGAAAGATATGGAGTCGCGGGTGAAAAACTTAAAAGATCTTCTGGGGGCAAAGGCAAATCTGGTAGTTGTATATCCATTCATCAAGAAAGACCTCGATGCGATTCAAGATTTAAATGAAGAATACTTCTGTTCCGCGTGGGAGTTTGGTTTGCCTGAATTTTCCGGATGGTATAATTATCTCAGAGATTCAATGCATGAATTTCAAAGAAGAATTATCGGCTTCGATGAACTTGAAAAGGAACTTTTACGGCAACTGCCATTTGGAAGCTCTGCAAATACATGATCAGGAAACAGGCAATTGGAAAAAAATAACCATAAAAATTGTCCAGTTATTAAAGATCATGCCATGTTTTGCTGCAATGAATGCACGAAGCTTGGCTCGGCAATCTGCAAAAAATTCATTAATTTCGAAATAAACTGCCTTGAAGAACAACCATGGCGCTTTCCCTTCGGCAAAAATCTTATTCAGGACTTTTTGAATTGCCTGAGAGAAAAACTCCCGGAGCAAACCGGTTTTATAGAACTGATTAAAGCTGAGCAAGTCAAAAGATTGTCATTCCACAAAGGCATTACTTTCAGGCAATCGTTGCCATCCCCGGGGGTTTTGTTGACCCAAAACCAAATCTGTCATATTGCGCATTTTGACTTATCAACCCAGGAAATAGAAAATAATTTTACACTCCACACTGAGGAATTTAACCAATCCTTAGAAAAGACCGCTCTTATTCTTAAAAAAGAATTTTCTGGAAAAAAAATCCCCAAAGTAGTTTTGCGCCAAAATATTGCTTCAAAGGAAAGCGTTCCGGTGGTCGGCGATTCTGCAATGCTTCCATGCTGGATTTCCCTCTGGCATTTACTTTCAGGAATGCAGATGCCCCCCGCGATTGCAGCGACCGGAGCAATTGACGAAGATGAAAATATCCGCCGCGTGGACGAGATTGTCTTAAAGGTTTCATCCGCAGTTGACGCTGGCTACAGATATGTTTTTTACCCATGGGAACAGACTGATGAACTGCCTGAAGAATTAAAAAAGAATGAAAAAGTCTGGGCGGTTGGCAATCTTGAAGATGTCAGACAGGTGCTGCGCCTTGTTTCTCCTGGCCTACAGGCAAAAATAGCATTAACTCAGTTTCTTGAAGGCAACAGAAAGCTTTCTGCAATCAAGTTAAAAAAACAGTTAGATACCTACCTGAGCCAATTTCTTTCTCACCCTGTTGAAAACTGGGTGTACGAAAAGTTCAGGGCATTAAAGCGCGATCCGAAGCTGAAGTCTAAAAGAAAGATTCTGGATATGACTTCGCGATTCATATTGTTTTTGCAACAAAAATTGATCAAAACAGATTGTCAAATCTTAAACCTGGCTTATCTCGAATCATCTTTACCGACTCCTGCCTGGCTTGCGATTCTTCCATTCATTCTATTTGATCTCCACATTAGAGAAGATAAGACCGGCCAGCAACTTTATGCTGTAAATTCTCTGAGATTTTATAATCACGACCAGTCTTTGACAATCGCTTTCAGGCAATTTGAGTCTGTTCATAACAGAAATAGAACCAATTACTGGTCTGATGAAGGCTTCAGACGAGCCCATCAGCATCTGATCGGGCTGTTCTGCTTTGATTCTATTCGAGCACTTTCAGAAACAATAAGTATTTACAATCGCACACCTTTTGAGAATGATCTTCAGAAAAAGCTATTAAATATTTTTGAGCGTACCAGCCCGTTAACTTTTTCTAAGATGGGAACCTCTGGCGTCAAGAATATCCATGAATACTGGGATGGCATAAAAAAAGTAATTTCCGGAATTTTTTCTGATTTTTTGCCGTCCAAAAACCGCTATCTTCGCCACGACCAGCGTCTTGGCTCCCTTTGCAGAATCGCATATGAAGCTTTTCAGCAAAACCTTGAAAACCTTGATTTGTTTCGCACAATTCAACCACACATCGAATCGCATCTGGCAAACCCGCCCGGTGATGAATCAATTCTGGAAAAGTATCCCGAAGCAAAAGCTTTTCTAAGTCATGAAAACTATCTATCAGAAAATGGCTTGGGACAATTGGAAGCAATATGTAAGCAAATTAGGCCAGATTCATCAATTCGCTCTCTGAGAAACCATCTCACGGAACTTATGAATCGACGAAATCAGGATAAAGCTGTTAACCAGAGTAACACTTACAGAACGCTGTCTGGCCAAATTGATAATTATTTTAAAAACAGGGGTGAGTCTACTCTTGTTCAGTTGGTTAGTGAAAAAATTTCGAGCGGACCTAACGATGCTCCGTTTTTTCAGCCAGCCTTACATCTGGCAAGACTTATGATGGAAACTCCTTTTGAGTCAGAAAATCTTCTTAGATGGCTTGAGAACCTTGCCAGATGGATTTCTGATCACGAAAACATTTTTTCAATTCAGGCCATCGCTCAGGCTGTTGCTTACTTTGCCGGCAAACAATTAGCCCTATTAAATATTCCAATCGGTTTTTTGAATGCCTGCGAGGTCAGAAACAAAACATTGCCCCTGCTTATGATTATTGGTTGGGCCGAGAAAAATGTAGACGTCGATTTTTCGTTAGCCCGCTTTTTGCCTCAACCGGAATTTCCTATGGATTTCGCATTCCTGTTTTTTGTGAATCCATCAGGGTTTATCAGCAAAAAAGTTATCCTGCCCTTCTATGAATCGATAGTTGAAGAAAGGCATAAATTGGAATTTCAACACCTTTTGCACGCATCAAGGCATTCCGGAAAAATGAATACTGATTTTGAGCCTCCAACCTCTACGGGATGGAAAGACTACAAAAGCTTGAACACCATGAGAAGGGATATGAGAAAGGTATTTTATCTGGAAAACTTCCTGAAAAACCCAGAGGGTTTTTTAAAGCTCCCACTTGCGCAGCTTGATCCGGAATATATTCCATTCACAGCCTGTTATCTAATTGCTGAAAGCAGGCTGAGTAATTCTCATCCTCGACTTATACAACGACTGAAAAAGAGAATTCTCAATGCCACAAAGAACCTTTACGATGCCGCAATTATAAAATCCCTGGCGATTCTGGATTGTTTTGTCGAAAAAAAGAAAACAAAACTCGCCAACATGCTTTGTTACTCAGACCTGGACCTGCAAAATCTCATTCTGGCAGAAAAAGCCCTAAATATTTTGCAAGGAACTAGAATAAAATCCAGGAAATAGTAGCTTAAATTTTTTTTCGGGTCTAGATAAATACAGCGGTGGCCATAATTTCCTCCTTGGTAACAGTCATTTTCATAAATCATAAGGCGGTATTTTCAGATGCGTTCAAAATCCCGGGAGCAAAAATTTTGAACGGGCTGGATTTATGGGCCTTATCTGAAGATGACAAGATTATCAGGAGGAAATTATGGAAAAATTTTCGGAATTTATTCTTCAGAAGGAC